>JBGOUV010000016.1:0-33493 GCA_041477815.1 Terriglobia bacterium
ACTCCTTCTCGCTCTTGGTCTTCACCAATACAAAGCCGCCGCGGAGCTTGCGTCCGTAGAGGCGGAACTTCAGCTCGCCGCGCTGGACCTGCTCGGCCGCGGAGAGCGCGCCCTCGGGCTCGAAAGCGCCGTTATCCCAGACCATCATCGGCCCGGCCCCGTAGTTACCCGGAGGAATCACCGCCTCGAAAGTGAGGTACTGCATGGGGTGGTCCTCGGTGCGGACGGCCAGGCGCTTGTCGGCCGGGTTGAGCGAGGGTCCTTTGGGGACGGCCCAGGAGCGGAGGACGCCGTCGATTTCCAGGCGCAGGTCGAAGTGGAGCCGCCGGGCCGAGTGCATCTGTACGACAAAGGAGGCTCCAGGTACGGGCGGGGGAGCGCCCTCCGGCTCCGGCGTTTCCGGGAAGCGGCGTTTGCGGCGGTATTCCTCGAGGGGCACGCAATCACTATAATAGCGGGACATGGCCGGACCACCGGTGAATGAGGCAGCGGCGGAGCAACGGGTGCTGCGGTCGTTGCGGACCCTGTTGGAGGAGCTGGGTCCGCCGCGTCCGGCAAGTGTCGCCTCGTCGCTCGAGCGGGACCTGGGTCTGGGGAGCCTGGAGCGGGTGGAGCTGCTGGCGCGTCTGGAGCGGGAGTTCGAGGTGCGGTTCGCCGACAGTGTCTTGACGGAGGCGGACACGGTAGCCGACCTGGTGCGGGCGGTGCTGCGCGGGGAAGGGCAGCCTGGCGCTGACGGGTCGGGAGAGACGGTTGTGGTCCCGGCGACCGGGAGCGGCGAGCCGGAGTCCGCCGGCAATCTGCTGGAGGCGCTCTATCAATGGGCCGTGGCGGAGCCTGACCGGCCGCAGGTGATCCTGCGCGGCGAGGACGGCTCGGAGCAAGCCATTTGTTACGCCGACCTGACGCGGCGGGCGGCGGCGGTGGCGTCCGACCTGGGCCGTCTGGGCGTGGGAGTGGGAGACCGCGTGGCCCTGATGCTGCCCACCGGCGAGGACTTCTTCTACTCGTTCCTGGGCGTGCTGCTGGCGCAGGCGGTGCCGGTGCCGGTGTACCCGCCGTTCCGCGCCGACCGCATCGAGGAATACGCTACCCGTCAGGCCGGGATCCTGCGGGACGCCGGGGCCGTGCTGATGATCACGGTAGGTCGCGGCGAGACACTGGGGAAACTGCTGCGGCCGCTGGCGCCGAGCCTGCTGGGCGTGGTGGACGCGGCCGGGCTGGGCCGGCGTCCGACGCCCTGGCCGGCGCTGCCGCGGGGGGGCGACCTCCCGGCGCTCATCCAGTACACCTCCGGTTCGACCGGCGATCCCAAGGGAGTGCTCCTAACCCACGCCAACCTGCTGGCCAACGTCCGCGCTGTGGGGCGGGCCCTGGAGGCGGGGCCGGGAGATGCCGGGGTCTCCTGGCTGCCGCTGTATCACGACATGGGTCTTATTGGAGCCTGGCTGATGCCGATGTATATGGGCTTTCCTGTGACTATCCTGTCGCCGCTGACGTTCTTGAGCCGGCCGGAGCGGTGGCTGTGGGCTATTCATTATCACCGGGCCACGATATCGGTGGGCCCCAACTTCGCTTACGAGCTGTGCGCGCGCAAGGCGCCGGAGGAGGCGCTGGAGGGACTGGACTTGAGCTCGTGGCGGGCGGCGCTGAACGGGTCCGAGCCGGTGCGGCCGGAGACGATCGAGCGTTTCGCGCGGCGCTTTGGACCGTACGGGTTTCGGAAGGAGGCGATGCTGCCGGTGTACGGGCTGGCGGAATGCTCGGTGGGACTGGCGACGCCGCCGGTGGGTCGTGGAGTCCGGGTGGACCGGGTGGATCGGGACCGCCTGGAGCGGGACGGGATAGCCGCGCCGTCCGGCCATTCGGGCGACGCGGCGGCGTTCGTGTCGGTGGGGCGGGCGCTGGACGGGCATGAGATTCGCATTGTGGACGAGGCCGGGGCCGAGGTCGGCGAGCGGGTGCAGGGGAGAATCCAGTTTCGCGGGCCCTCGGCCATGCAGGGGTACTTCCGGCGGCCGGAGGCGACCGCCGCCATCACTTTCGACGGCTGGCTGGACACCGGGGATTTGGGATACTGGGCGACCGGCGAGTTGTACGTCACGGGCCGTTCGAAGGACGTGATCCTGAAGGCCGGGCGCAATTTGCACCCTCAAGACATAGAGACGGCGGTGGCCGAGGTGGAAGGCGTCCGGAAGGGGTGTGTGGCCGCGTTCGGGGCGTCGGACCCGGGGCAGGGAACCGAGCGGCTGGTGGTGGCGGCGGAGACGCGGGAGCGGGACGCGGCGGCCACGGAAACGCTGCGCGTGGCGATAGAACAGCGGCTGCTGGAGGCTATCGGGATTCCGGCCGATGAGATTGTGTTTCTGGCGCCGGGGGCCATGCCCAAGACCTCCAGCGGGAAGCTGCGGCGGGCAGAGTGCCGGCAGCGGTATGAACAGGGGAAGCTGCGCGCCGGACGTCCGTCACCTGTGCGGCAATGGGCGCGGTTGACGGCTTTGTGGCTCCCGCACGCGGCGAGGCGCGCGGGGCGAGGAGCTTGGCACGTGGTGTTCGGGGCGTGGTTCGTGGCGCTCTTGGCAGCCTGCCTGGTTGCCTGCCGGTTGCTGTTGCCGGTGGCCGACCGGACGCGCTGGTTCGCCCGGGTATTGGTCCGACTAACTGGCCTGAAGCCGGTGGTGGAAGGCGCCGAGAACCTGCCCGCCGGCCCCATCCTGATCGTCTCCAATCACACCGGGTATCTGGACGCGCTGTTCTATCTGGCGGCCCTGCCGCGACCGGTCCTGTTCGCGGCCAAGCGGGAGCTTCTGGACGTGCCGATCCTGCGCGCTTTCCTGCACCGGGCCGGGCATCCCGTGGTGGAACGCCGCAAACCCGGCCAAAGCGTCGCCGACGCCGATCGTCTGAGCGAAGTGCTGCGCGGAGGCGCGGCGCTGCTGGTATTTGCCGAAGGGACTTTTACGCGGGCGCGCGGCCTGCGGCCGTTCCGACTGGGGGCCTTCCAGACGGCGGCCCGTGCGGGATGTCCGGTGACGCCGGCAGCCATCTCCGGGTCCCGCCATGTGCTGCCCGACGGAAGCTGGCTGCCCCGCCCGGGGCCGGTCCGCATTGTGCTGGGCCCGCCGCTGCCGCCCGCGGCTGACGACTGGCACGAGATTCTGCGTCTCCGGGACGCCGCCTTTCAGGAGGTTCTGGCACACTGCGGGGAGCCGCGGATTGAAGTGGCCTCGGCGGAGATCCCGACATGAGGGACTCGCGGCGGTCCATCGTCTCCTGGTGTTTCTACGATTTCTCCAATTCCTCTTACTCAGCGGTAATTGGCGCCACCATTTTCGCCAAGTACTACACCCAGCAGATCGTCGGCAATGAGAGCGGGCTCGGCGACGTGTGGTGGGGGCGCGTCAGCTCGGCGTCGATGCTGTTCGTGGCGCTGTCGTCGCCCTACCTGGGCGGCATCGCCGACGCGGGAGGCGTCCGCAAACGACTGTTGATTGCCTATACCTGGATGGCCATCCTGGCGGTGGCGGCCTTCACCGTGCTCGAGCCCGGCATGATCCTCACCGGATTCATCCTGGCCGTCGTGGCCAACGCGGGCGTGGAGGGAGCGGTCGTTTTCTATAACTCTTACCTGCCGGAGATCGCCCCGCCGGACAAACAGGGGAGAGTATCGGGCTGGGGGTTCGCGGTCGGGTACGCCGGGTCCATCGTCGCGTTGCTGGCGGCGCTGCCGTTCACCGACCCCTTCCGGCCGCAAGCCATCTGGCTCCTCGTAGCGGGTCATTTTGCGCTCTTCTCGCTGCCGGCGTTCCTGTTCCTGCCGCCCGACCCGCCGTCCTCGCGGGGGGTGCTGGAGGCGGCCTGGCGCGGCTTTCAAACCACCCGCAACCTGCTGCGAGAGCTGTGGCAGCGTCCCCACGCCCGCCGCTTCCTGCTCGCGTATCTATTTTACGAAGACGGCGTCAACACGGTCTACATCTTCGCCTCGGTGTTCGCCGCCCAGACTCTGGGATTCCAGGACCGCGAGCTGGTCTTCCTGTTCCTCACCGTGCAGATCTCGGCGCTGGTGGGGGCGACCCTGATGGCCAAGCCCACCGACACCAAGGGCCCGAAGTGGGTGGTGGTGGCGTCACTCGTGGTGTGGTGCGCGGTGGTGACGGCGTCGTACTTCGTCCAATCCAAGTCGGTGTTTTGGGCCGTAGCGGTGACGGCCGGGTTAGGGTTGGGGTCGGTGCAGGCGGCGTCGCGGGCCCTTTACTCGCGGTTCATTCCGGAGGGGGAAGAGAGCCGCTATTTTGGGGTGTACGCACTGGTAGGCAAGTCGGCGGCGGTGATGGGTCCGATCCTGTTCGGGGAGATGTCCCGGGCGTTCGGGAGCCAGCGTCCGGCCATATTGTCGATCGCGGCTTTGTTTCTGATTGGTCTGTCGATACTGTCGCGGGTGGAGGCGCCGGGGTTGCGGAAGGCGTAGCCAGTGTAGATTATTCCTTACGTCGGTAAAAACTATACGTTTGTCCTGAAAAGATCCTTTATCCGCCATCCTTTCCGAGTGGAGGCGCGGTTGCAGTGCATACCGCCTGAGGTCCTAAAGCAGCGTTTATGTCGGATGCAATCGAATCGAGCCCGCCGCCCTGCTGGTTGGCTGTTGCATTTCAGAACGGCGAAGAAAGGGTCGTCGGCGCCGCATTCGATAAGTGGGAGGCACTGCTGGACGCGGCGGTCCATGGCTTCTTCAGCGTAGTCGTACGGCGGCTTGCCGACGGGCCGGAGCTGGAGCAGTAATCCTACGGGGCCCGTAGCGCGGTCCAACAGTTCTCCAACAGTTCTCCTCAAAAATCGAGTCGGCAAAGCGCCTGTGTGATAATATCCGCAAGGTTCGTCTATGCGCGACGCCCCCGATTCAAAGCAAAAGGTGCTCGCTGAGGCCGTTCGTGCTATCTATGAGGCGCACTGGGAGGAACTGCAGAAGGTCAAAGAAGGGGCCCGACGGACCGGTGAGGATCCGGATTCGCTTTGGGAAGGCACCTCCCGGTCTTGATCTGATGGAGACGGCCCAACTGCACGACCAAGTGCGTTGGGAAGCGCTGGTCCCGCTGAGCGAAGCCGACCGCCACACTCAGATACTGGAGACACGGAAGAAAGCCAAGGTCCGCTGGTCGGAACGTAAGGCGTCCTACTTAGCCGAAAACTTCCGGCGCTCCGACTGAATACGCGGAACAAACCGTCTCCTCTTCACGTTATACTTATCCAGGAGCCGAAAAGTATGGCGCTCAAAGATTTTCTTACCAAACAGTTTATCGACGTAGTCCAGTGGACCGAGTCCGAAGAAGGAGTCCTCGCCTGGCGATTCCCCATGCGGGACATGGAGATCCAGAACGGGGCCCAGTTGACGGTGCGGGAGTCCCAGATGGCGGTGTTCGTCAACGAGGGGCGTATCGCCGACGCCTTCGCCCCGGGCCTCTACAAGCTCAGCACCCAGACCTTGCCGCTGCTCACCAACCTCATGAACTGGGACAAGCTGTTCCAGTCCCCATTCAAGAGCGACGTGTACTTCTTCTCCACGCGGTTGCAGACCAACCAGCGCTGGGGGACGGCGAATCCGATCACCATTCGCGACAAGGAGTTCGGGGCGGTGCGGCTGCGGGCCCATGGGATCTACGCCTGGCGCGTCGGCGAGCCCCGGACCTTCCATGCCAAGATCAGCGGGACGCGGGAGATCTACCACGTCGCCGACCTGGAAGGCCAGTTGCGCAACACCATCGTCGGGCGGATGGCCGACGTCTTCGGTGAGAGCGCCATTCCGTTCCTGGACATGGCGGCCAACCAGGTGGAGTTGGGACAGAAGATCACGGAGCATTTGCGGCCGCAGTTCGCCAACATGGGCGTCGACCTGGACACGCTGGTGGTCGAAAACCTGTCGCTGCCGGACGAGCTGCAGAAGCGCCTCGACGAGAGGATCGGCATGAACATGGTGGGCGACATGGGCCGGTACACGCAGTTCCAGGTAGCGCAGTCGATACCGGTGGCGGCGGCCAACGAGGGCGGCGGCGGAGTAGCCGGAATCGGCGTGGGCTTGGGCGCCGGGCTGGCCATGGCGCAGACCATGATGGGGGCGATGAAGCCGCCGGAGGCCGCGGCCCCAGCGGCGGCGCCGGCTCCGGCCGCGGAGACGAAGTTCTGCGTGGAGTGCGGCAAGTCGATCCCGAAGCGGGCCAAGTTCTGCCCGGAGTGCGGAGGAGCGCAGCAGTAGAAATCATGTGCGGTCGCGAGTGGGTGGTGGAAGCCCACGGGTGCGACCCGGGGGCCCTGGCCGATCTGGCGAAGCTGGAGCGGTTGTTTGCCGACGTGACGGAGGGGCTGAGCCTGCGGGTGGTCCGTGAGGCGGCGTGGCACCGGTTCCCCGGCGCCGGCGGTATCACCGGACTGTGCCTGCTGGCGGAGTCGCATCTGGCCTGCCACACCTTTCCGGAGTACGGGTCGCTGTGCCTGAACCTGTTTTGCTGCCGGCCGCGCGAGGATTGGGAGTTTGAGGCATACTTGAAGCGGGAGTTCGGAGCGTCGCGGGTGCAGGTGCGGCGCCTGGAGCGCCCCTATCAGGCGGCGTATGAGTCGGACGGCTAACTGCCCCAATTGCGGGGCGCAGATTGAGTTTCGCTGGTCGAGTGCGGTGCAGACCACCTGCCCGTACTGCAGCTCGATCCTGGTCCGGCACGACGTGGATCTGGCGAAGGTCGGCGAAGTGGCCGATCTGCCGGCGACGCCCTCGCCGGTTCAGATCGCCACCGAAGGAGTGTTCCGCAAGAAACCTTTTGTAGTCATTGGTCGTATCGTATATGAATACGAGCTGGGCGGCTGGAACGAGTGGCACATCGTATTCAGCGACAGCGCCAGCGGGTGGCTCTCGGACGCGCAGGCCGAGTATGCGGTATCTTTCTTGCGACCCGATCCGGGCAAGCTGCCGCCCTCCGGCGAGATCCGGCGGGGCGACAAGTTCGGATGGGACAACATGCTCTATGAGGTCACTTCCTTGACCCGGGCGCGCTACCGAGGCGTGGAGGGCGAGCTACCCTTTGAGTATTGGGACAAGCAGGAGGTGTTGTTTGCCGATCTGCGGACGGCTGATGGCCGCTTCGCTACAATCGACTATAGCGATGCCGAGCCGCTGCTGTTTCTGGGCGAGGCGGTGGAGTTCGACGATCTGCGCCTGAAGAACCTGCGCGAATTCGAGGGGTGGTAGATGGCGGCGGTGAAGGGACTGAATTGTCCCAACTGCGGGGCGGCGCTGGAGATCCACGGTTTCGAGCACACCCTGTCGGTGGTGTGCGTCAACTGCCTGTCCGTGCTCGACGCCAAGGATCCCAACTTCCGGGTCCTGCAGACCTTTCAGGAGCGCGAGCGCATCCAAGCCCTGATCCCGCTGGGCAGCCGCGGGAAGCTTCACGGCGACACCTACGAGGCGATCGGTTTTCAGGTGCGCACCATTGAGGTTGACGGCCTCCCGTATAGCTGGCACGAATACCTGCTGTTCAACCCCTTCAAAGGCTTCCGCTACCTGACGCAGTACAACGGACACTGGAACGACGTCAAGACCCTGAAGGCCGTGCCCACCGTGACCAGCGCGAAGGGTAAGCCGGCGGTGAGCCTGCTTGGTGAGACCTACCTCCACTTCCAGACGGCGCAGGCCGAGACGACCTACGTGATGGGGGAGTTTCCCTGGCAGGTGAAGGTAGGGGAGAAGGCCACCGTGCAGGACTTCATCTCGCCGCCCCGGATGTTGTCGTCGGAGACCACCGGCGACGAGGTGGTCTGGTCGCTGGGCGAGTATTGGACGGGCACGCAGGTGTGGGAGGCCTTCAAGCTGGGCGGCAGCCCGCCGGCGGCGGTCGGGACCTTCGCCAACCAGCCGTCGCCTCACGAGGAGAAGGCCAAGGGCATTTGGGTCACCTTTCTGGCGCTGCTGGTCCTGCTCGCCGTGGTGGCTTTTCTGTGCGTAACCTTCTTCGGCCAGGAGGAGGTCTTTCGCCAGAGCTACTCGTTCTCCCCGAACCGGTCGGGCGAGGCGTCGCTGGTGACGCGGGTATTTGAGTTGAAGGGAAGGACCTCCAACGTCGAGCTATCCATCCGCACCGACCTGGCCAACAACTGGGCCTACTTCAACTTCGCCTTGATCAACGAGCAAACCGGTCAAGCCTACGATTTCGGCCGGGAGGTGAGCTACTATTCCGGCCGCGACAGCGACGGCAGTTGGAGCGAAGGCAGCCCCGGCGACAAGGTCCTGATCCCTTCGGTCCCTCCGGGACGCTACTACCTGCGCGTCGAGCCCGAGATGGATCCCCAGACCGCGGCGCGAAACCGGGCGGCGTCCCTGAGCTACGAGCTGCGGCTGCGGCGCGACGTGCCGGCGTTCGGCTACTTTTGGATTGCGGCTCTGCTGTTGCTCGTGCCACCGGTCATGGTAACCTTGCGGGCGGCGGGCTTCGAGCGTGCCCGCTGGGCCGAGAGCGATCAGGCCCCCGCGGCCTCCTCTTCTTCCGATGGAGATGACGAATGATCCACCATCCTCTGTACCTGGGTTACGGCGCTTTGCTCCTGATGCTGCTCGGCGCGGCCGAGTACCGCGGCTGGAGCCCGTTGAGCGTCAACGAAGTGAAGAACGTTCCTCGCTCCGTGCGCGATAACCCGGGCTCCTACCGCTCCCACTACCGCCCTGTGCCGTTCTTCTTTGGAGGCAAGTGACATGACCGACTTCCATCCTCTGCAGTTGCTCAACGCCCTGGTGTACGCCCTGCTGGGGATTATCATCTTCGTGATCTCCTTCTCCATCCTGGACTGGCTGACGCCCTACGCGCTGTGGAAGGAGATCGTCGAGGATCAAAACACAGCGTTGGCCATCCTGGTGGGCGCCGTCGCCCTGGGAATGTGCATCATTATTGCCGCCGCGGTGCATTAGGTGTCCGTTGTTCTCTTCCTCTCCGTCTTCCTCATCGCCGCCTGCGGGCTCATCTATGAGCTGATCGCGGGGACCCTGGCCAGCTACCTGCTGGGCGACAGCGTCTTCCAGTTTTCCACCGTCATCGGCAGCTACCTGTTCGCCATGGGTATCGGCAGTTTCCTGTCGCGGTTCCTGGGACGGGGCCTGGTGGCGCGGTTCATATCGATCGAGCTGCTGGTGGGACTGGTGGGGGGCTTCTCGTCGTCCCTTCTGTTCGTGGCCTTCGCCTACACCAAGGGTTTTCGGTTCCTGCTCTACGGGCTGGTGGTGGTCATCGGGATCCTGGTAGGACTGGAAATCCCGCTCCTGATGCGGATACTGAAGGGACGATTCCAGTTCCGGGACCTGGTGGCGCACGTCCTGACCTTCGATTACCTGGGGGCGCTGGGGGCGTCGGTGCTGTTTCCGCTGCTGCTGGTGCCGAAGCTGGGACTGGTGCGGTCGGCGCTGCTGTTTGGCATCATCAATGCTATCGTGGCTTTCTGGTCGACGTACCTGTTTCGGGACCAACTGACGGCGCCCGCCGGGCTGCGGGCGGCCTGTGTGATGGTACTGCTGCTGCTGGGGGGCGGCATGGCCGCAGGCGACCGCATCGCCGCCACCGCCGATGAGAAACTCTACGCCGACGAGGTGATCCTGAGCCGCGACACCCGCTATCAGCGCATCGTGCTGACCCGGTGGAAGGACGACGTGCGGTTGTTCCTGAACGGCCACCTGCAGTTCGCTTCGCAGGACGAGTACCGCTACCACGAGGCGCTGGTGCATCCGGGCCTCGCGGCCGTGACCGGCGCGCGGCGGGTGCTGGTGCTCGGCGGCGGCGATGGACTCGCCGTCCGCGAGATCCTCAAGTATCCCGGCATCGAGCAGGTCACCCTGGTCGACCTCGATCCCGAGATGACGCGCCTGTTCTCCGAGCACCCCATGCTGCTGAAGTTCAACGGCGGGTCGCTGCGCTCGCCGCGGGTGCGGGTCATCAACGAGGACGCCTTTCCCTGGCTCGAGGCCGGCGGCGAGGCTTTCGATTTTGCCGTGGTCGATTTCCCCGACCCTACCAACTTCTCCCTGGCTAAACTCTACACCACGGTCTTCTACCGGCTGCTGGGGAAGCGCCTGAGCCGCCAGGGACTGGCGGTAGTGCAGAGCACCTCGCCGCTGTTCGCCCGCCAGTCGTACTGGTGCATTGTCGAGACCCTGAAACAAGCCGGCTTCCGTACTTATCCCTACCATGTATATGTGCCGTCGTTCGGCGAGTGGGGGTTCGTGCTGGCGGGACCCGGCCCCTACGAGCCGCCCGCCCGGCTGCCGGAGGGCCTGCGATTCCTCTCGGCACGGAATCTGGCGTCCCTGTTTGAGTTCCCGGTCGATATGCAGCCGGTGGAGGTGGAGGCGAATCGGCTCAATAACCAGGTGCTAGTGCGGTATTACGAGAAGGAGTGGACGGCCATCAGCCGCTAAAGGCTGCACGGCCTACGCGAGGTCCAGGATCTGTCGGAGAGCGTTGCCGATCGCGTCCATTTCGTCCGTGGTGAGAGTCCCGATCCGGCTCTGTAATCGTTCTTTGGCGATGGCGCGAATCTGATCGATGACCGCCACTGCCGGCCGGCCGGCGCAGGTGACTCCGACCCGAATCGGAGGAGAGGCCGAGGGCGAGCTGGACAAAGGAATGACCACAACGGTCCTACGATGCTCGTTGACGAGATCCCGAGTCAGCACGACGCAGCGCCGCGTCTTCGCGATTTCCGAACCCAGCGTCGGATCCAGGGTCACCCACCACAGCTCACCGCGGAGCGGGGTCACTCCAAGGCTCCTCGAGCGGGTCGGCGATGGCGCCAAGTTCTTCTTCGATGGTCCTAACCTCGGGGTCTTCGTTTGCCGAGCGGCAGGAACGGATCAAGGCTTTGTCCTCCTCCTGAAGGCTCCTCTCCAGTATCCGAGCCAAGAACCGAGATCGGTCGCGGGAGGGAACCCGTCGGACAAGTTGCCTGGCCAGATCTTCCGGCAAGGAGAAGGTCATCTTTCTGGTCGCCATAACCCCATAATACCATATTCAATTCGGGTGTCTTTCCGGCCACCCCAGATGCCGGTGTAGAAAGCGAAAAGTACCTTGCGCGTGGATCTCGTGGACGCCGTCGAAAAACTCGATTTCTGTACGCTCCGGGATGCCTAGCAGGGTATAGAACCGGCGGACAGGGGCGTACTCGTGGGCGACCCACTGATCGAAGCCGACGCCGTCGTTATGGCCGCGCTCGACCATGAAGGGGCGCGGAGCCATCAGGTTGGCGAGGTCGCTGTAGTTGAAGGTGTTGCCCAGGTTGAACTCATACATTTCATGCTCGTTGGTGAACATGAAGCTCTCGGACCTCTCGATGGAGGCCATCTTGCCGATGTACTCGCCGAAGTCGCCGGAGATAATCGAGAGGGCGTACCGGTCGAGCAGGGGCGGGATGCGGACGGCCGTCTTGCCGCCGTAAGAGAGGCCGTAGAAGCCGATGCGGGCGGGGTCGACGAAGGGAAGCTGGGCCAGCCAGTCGAGCGTGCGCTCGTGCTGCGCGGCGATGAAGGAAAACAGCGACAGCTTCAGCGGGTTGGCTTTGCGCTGCAGGAAGCGATACTGTTCCTCAAAGAGGTAGGGGTTCTGGGGAGCGTAAACGACGAAGCCGCGGTCGGCGAGCTGGGCGGCGAACTTCTTGTAGACGCTGGCCTGACGCGGCGTGGGCGGGTCGATCAGGTCTTGCGGGCGTCCGGCGCGGCCGTGCTGGGCGACGACGACGGGGCGGCGCTCGCCGGGCTTTAGGTCTTTGGGAACCAGTAGGACGCCATAGGCAAACACATCGGGATAGACGGGGAGCAGGACTTCGTAACCCTTCCAGAGCGGCTGGTCGTAAGCCAGGCGGGTCTGGGCCCGGAGAGGCTCGGTGGCGGGCGGGAGCTTCCCCAGCACCTCTTCCCAAAGATGGCGGCGGTAGGGCTGCTTGGTCTGGTTCCACTTTTCGACTGAGGAGGTATCGGCCTGGGCCCAGAATTGCCGGCGGGCGGCTTCCGATTGGCGGATGAGGTTCTGGACGTGGGTTTGGATTTGCTCGTGGGGACGGCGGTCGTGGGTGGGGAGGCTGGGGCGCGGTGTGGCGGGCGCGGGACTCAGGTGGGCGCCGAGCGCCCGGAGGAAAGCGGCGAGGGCAGTGTCGCTCAGGGGATCGTCACGGCCGTCGCGGCTGGTCAGGAGGGTAACGTTGGCCCCGAGTTCTCGCGCCCGGTCCACTTCCGCAGCCACGGCTCCGAGAGTGGGGGTCACCAGAGCCCCCGGGGCGCCGGCGCCACCGGAAATCTCCGGCGACCGCGAAGCTTCCACCAGCAGCGCGCGCGGGGCCATCAGGCGAGCGAGCGAAGCGTCGCCGTAGTCGCGCAGCAGGCCCCAGACGTTGCGGTAGATCGGCTCGCGCCACAGGTCCTCCCGAGGGGCAAAGTAGCCGCTGACCAGGGCCGCCTCGAGGCGCGGGTCGGCCGCCGCGGAGTAGAGCGCGACCAGCCCGCCTTCTCCCCATCCGGCCACTGCCACGGGCCGGCGCGGCTGGGACCGCTCGAACCAATCGACGGCCGCCAGCACCTTCTGCACCTCGTAGCCGATGAGGTGCCGGCCCATCTCGAAGGCCATGCGATACAGGAACTCGCGGCGGGACTGGTTGGCGGGGCGCTGAATAGCGGGGTTCACGATGCCGGTAGGTTCCCGGCTGACCAGAGCGGGCACGAGTACGAGGCAGCCGGCGGCGGCGAGGCGGTGGGCGAAGGCGGCTTGCTCCGGGGTCTGGCCGGCGTCGGGGAGGGCGACCACGCGGGCCACGGGCTCGCCGGTGGGCTCGAAGAGCAGCCCTTCGGCGTCCACCCCCTCGAGGACCGGCCAGCGGACCGCAAAGACCTTGTAGGCCGGCGTGGAGAAGACTTCGGCCGTCCGCGCCGGGGCCTCGAACCGCACGCGGCTATCGACCAGGCCGATGACGCGGCGGAAGCGGTCGCGGTCGGGCGTGGCGGGACGGCGGTCGATCGAGGCGGCGGTCTCGCGGTCCAGGTAGCGGTCCATACCGGCCAGCATCCGGGCGGCGAGGTCGCCGTCGAGCGCGAGGGGCCGGGTTCCGGGCAGGGTCTCGGTCTGGGCGCTGAGAGCGGCGGAGAGGGCAAGGACGATGGTGAGGCGCACGTTGGAAGACTACCTTATGTCGATGAGTACGATATCCGAGTTCTCCCGCCGCCGGTCGAATACGATCTGCTTTCCGTCGGGCGTGATGTCAAATGTCAACATGGCCGCGGGATTGCTCAGACGCGTGAGCGGGCGGGTTTTCTTGGTGGCCAGATCGAGCAGCCAGAAATTCTGGGTCGAGAGGATTCCCTGCATGTAGACCAGGCCCTTGCCGGTGGGCAGGAACCGGGCGCGTTCGCCCTCCCGGCGGACCGTGATGGCCGGCAGCTCGACGCGGGTTCCATCGGGGCGCACGGCGAGAAGCGGCGCGTCCAGGCTCACGTTGGTGCCGGCATAGACGATCAAGCTGCCGTCCGGCGACCACACCGGATTGAGCGCCGGCCCAGCCACCAGGCGAGTGGGCGCGCCGCCCTCCACCGGGATCTTGAACAGCCCGGGGCCCTGCGCGTCCGCGCCACCGGTGACAATCCACTTGGCATCCGGCGACCAGGAGGCCGCGCCCCGCGCGTCTATCGTGTCCGCCAAGGGCTGGAGGTCGGCGCCGTCCGCGGTGAGCGCGTGCAGGCGCAGTTTTCCGTTCTTGCGAAGCACAAAAGCCACGCGCCGTTCGGAAGAGACCGCCGGCGGCCCCAGCAAGGCTCCGTCAGCGCCTTTCCAGATTTCCAGCGCCTGGCCGTCCTGATAACGCCATAGCCCGTCGCCGGCTCCGTGGGAGGAGAGATAGAAGATCGCCGGCCCTCCGAACCGCGGGGCCAGCGCCCGCACCGTCGGCAGAGGAAATCGCTTCACGTCGCGCTCTTCGGCGAGAGAATCGAGAATAGGTACACTCCAGAGGCTGGCGCCGGGATTGGCCACGGTGGCCACCAAGCGGCGGCCGTCGGCGCTGGCCGCGACCGAGGTGTACTGCTCCAGGCCGAAGCTCGCGCGGCGGGTGACCTTCCTCTCCACGTCCAGCGCCCACAGCCATGGCCCCGAGCCGTCCTGGTCCCGCGCCACGTAAATCACGGTGCGCGGGTCGATCGGCGCCGGGTAGCCCACCTGATTGTTGTGGTGCGTGAGACGCTCCGGCTGTCCCCCGGAAGCCCGCAGGCGCCACACGTCCATTTCGGCGGCGGAGGGGCTGCCGTGACAGAAATAGATCCATTGGCCGTCCTGGGACCAGGCCGGCGAGTGGTTGTGCATGCCCGGGTTCGGATCGATGAAAATCTGGCGAGGATTGGCCCCGGTGCGATCCGCCACGAACATGGGGTCGCCAGGATCGGAGGTGTGATAGACGAGCCGCGCGCTGTCGGGTGACCAAGCCGCTTCCACGGGTGGCGTCTTGACCGGACCCTTGCCGAGAAAGATCCGTGGCGCGCCGCCCATTAGCGGCACCAGCCGCAGGGGGTTTAGGGGACCGGCATCGTGCACCCAGATTTCTGCCCCATTCTCCGAAAAGCCGAGCGTTCGAAGCGCGCTATCCAGGTTCGGCTCTTTGCCCTGCGTGAGGTTCGTAAACCGTCCGGTACCCACTTGGCTAACCCAGATATCAAACGGACCATCTCGATCGGAAATGAAGGCGACGAATCTGCCGTCGGGCGAAATGGCCGCATCGTGCTCCGCGCCCTCGAAATCGGTAAAGCGCGTGAACTTAGCGCCGGCGAGCGGATTCTCCGGGGGTATCGTGGAGCCGCGACTCCACCATCCGATGGCGCCGCTCATCACGCCCAGTAGAATAGCGGCCGCCCATAGACCCGGTCGCCGGCGCGCCGTGGCCACGGTCCCCCTCGCCGGCCGCATACTGAGCAGCGTCTTTGTCTCCCAAGCATGCGCGAAGCGGCGCAGATCGAGCCCCAGGTCGCCGGCATGTTGATAGCGGTCCTTCGGATCTTTCGCCAAAGCCTTGGCCAGGATCTCCTCGATCTCCGGCGGATACTGGGGGAGCGGCGGCGCCGGATCGTTCAAGATGGCGTGCATCGTCTCCACCGGCGACTTCCCCTGAAACGGGCGCCGCCCGGCCAGCATTTCGTAGAGCACCACGCCCAAGGAGAAGATGTCGGTGCGGTGATCCAGCACCCGGGCACTGGCCTGCTCCGGTGACATGTAGGCCACCGTCCCCAGCAGGGCGCCGATTTCGGTGAGCGGCTCTTCCCGGGTGAGAGTGTCGGCTCCCGCGCCGGAGGGGGTGCGCTCTACCAGCTTCGCCAGGCCGAAGTCGAGAACCTTGACCTGCGCGTCGGCCGTTACGATCGCGTTGCCCGGCTTGATGTCCCGATGTACGATGCCGGCCGCGTGGGCCGCCCCGAGGGCGCCGGCGATCTGCACGGCATAGCTGACAGCGTCGGCCAGCGGCAGTCCCTGGGGAGAGATCAGCCGGTCGAGCGGCTGGCCCGGGACATACTCCATAACCAGGAAGTCGGCGCCGCCATCGCTCGAAATGTCGTACAGCGTGACGATGTTGGGATGATTCAAGGCCGACGCCGCGCGGGCTTCCTGCAGAAACCGGCGCTTGCGCTCGGGGTCCGCGATTCTCTCGGGAGGCAGCACCTTGATGGCGACGGTGCGGTGCAGGCGAGTATCGCGGGCGCGGAAGACCTGCCCCATGCCGCCGGCGCCGAGCAACGCTTCGATCTGGTAGGGTCCGAGCTGGTCGCCCGGCTCCGCCTGCGGCTTAGGTTCCGAGTCCATGGCTGTTGGAGTTGCCCCCTATCATAGCAACGGAGTCGGGAGTTGAGGCTGACCGCACTGTCCGTCACCTTGGCGAATCAGCTTTCGCTCTGTGGGCTCCCCGGATGTGGGAAACTAGCCTCCATGAAAGCGTTATGGCTGTTGGTTGGACTGGCGGGCTGCAGCCTGGCCGCCCCGCTGGAGGTCCGCTTGCCGGACGGTTGGACCACCTGGGCGGCCCGGGCCGAGATCGCGCCGCGCACGTTTGTGGACAAGGTGCATGCCCGGGGCCGGGCCGGGTCGCTGGCCATCTCAGGTAACAGTAATGCCGCCGCGTACGGCGGCTGGGAGTATCGGGCGCAGCAGATCGAGGCCGGACGGTGGTACCGCCTGACGGCGCACTACCGGGCCGAGGGCCTGCAAGACGAGCGGCTCCAGTTAGTGGCCCGCCTCGATTGGACGAAGGCCGACGGCAAGCGCGCCGGGCAGCCGGACTACGGGTATCGCGTCACACCGGACGGCGAGTGGCGGCGGGTGACGCTGGAGGCGCCGGCCCCGGCGGGCGCGGCGGCGGTGCGCATCCAGCTATTTCTGCAGAATGCCCCGGCCGCCACAGTGTGGTGGGATGACGTGTCCCTCGAGGCCATGGACGCGCCGAGACCCCGGCGGGTAACCGTGGCGGCGGTAAACCTGCGGCCGCAGCGGACCGGCGGACCGGCTGAGAACGTCCGGCAGTTCCTCGAGGCCATCGGGCGCACGGTAAAGGGCCAGACCGACTTGATCCTGTTGCCCGAAGGGATCACCGTGGTGGGGACCGGGATGAAGTACGCCGAGGTGGCCGAGTCGATCCCAGGGCCGACCACCGAGCGGCTGGGAGAGGTCGCGCGGGCGCGCCGGAGCTACCTCGTGGCCGGGATTTACGAGCGCGAGGGGCAGGCCATCTATAACACGGCGGTCTTGATCGATCGCGAGGGGACGGTGGTGGGGAAGTATCGGAAGGTGTATCTGCCGCGCGAGGAGATCGAAGCGGGCCTTACGCCGGGGAGCGACTATCCGGTGTTCCGAACCGACTTCGGCAAGGTCGGCATCATGATCTGCTGGGACGCGCAATACGCCGACCCGGCGCGCGGCTTGGCGCTGCGGGGCGCCGAGCTGATCCTGGTGCCGATCTGGGGCGGCAATCAAACCCTGATGAAAGCCCGGGCCATCGAGAACCGCGTGTTCGTGGCCACCTCGGGCTACGATTATCCCACCCACATCATCGATCCCGAGGGCGAGCTGCTGGCCACGGCGCCGGAGCGCGGCTCGGCCGCCATCGCCACCCTCGACCTGAACCGCCGCTATGCCGACCAGTGGCTGGGCGACATGCGGGGCCGGTTCTTTAAGGAGCTGCGGCTCGACGTGACCCCCGCTCCTGTGCTATCTCAATGAGTATGATTGGCCTACTGTTTCTTCTGGCAGCTCCGGCCCTGGAGCCGGGCTTCGTCTCTTTATTTGACGGTAAGACCCTGAACGGGTGGATCCAGGTCGACAAGCGCGGCTCGGGATACCTCGTCCAGGACGGCGAAATCGTCTGTCCCAAGGACGGCGGCGCCAACCTTTACACCGACAAAGACTACGCCGATTTCATCCTGCGGTTCGAATTCAAGTTCGAAGAGACCGGAAACAACGGCGTGGGCATCCGCTGTCCGGAGACGGCCAAAGACTGCGCCTACGCCGGCATGGAGATCCAGATTCTGGACAGCCTGCACCCCAAGTACAGGGACGTCATCAAGCCGGCCCAGCACCATGGGTCTGTCTACGATGTAATTCCGGCCAAGACCGGCTACCTGAAGAAGGCCGGCGAGTGGAACAACGAGGAGATCGTGGTCCACGGCCGGAAGGTCAAGGTGACCCTGAACGGCACGGTGATCCTGGACGCCGACCTGGACTCGGTGAAGGACCCGGAGGTGCTGAAAAAGCATCCGGGCCTGGCGCGTACCACCGGCCGCATCGGGTTCCTGGGGCACAACAGCCTGGTGGAGTTCCGCAATATCCGCGTGAAACCCCTCTAGTCCTCCGACGGCCTTGTGGGGCGGCCCCCTGGGCCGCAGCCGGCCCCCCGGCCGGCTTCTAGCAGCCCGGCAGCGGCGGTTCTCGCCCCGCCGTCGGCGCTGGCCCTCCGTTGTATACTTGCAGGTTGACAAATCAGTTTCACGCTACTCGCGTGCTCATTACCGGCGGCCTCGGCTTCATCGGGTCCAACCTCGCCCGTCGCCTGGTGGAGCTGGGCGCCCAGGTCACCATTCTCGACAGCCTGGTCCCCGAGTACGGCGGCAACCTGTTCAACATCGCCGGCCTGGAAGACCGTTTGCGCGTCAACATCTCCGACGTCCGCGACGAACACTCCATGCGCTACCTCCTTCAGGGCCAGCATTTCCTGTTCAACCTGGCCGGCCAGACCTCCCATATGGACTCCATCGAGGATCCCTACACCGACCTGGAGATCAACTGCCGCGCCCAGCTCTCCATCCTCGAAGCCTGCCGCAAGCACAATCCCGGAGTCACCGTGGTCTTCGCCTCCACCCGCCAGATCTACGGCCGCCCGGAGCGCCTTCCCGTCGACGAAACCCACCTCCTCCGACCCGTCGACGTCAACGGCATCAACAAGATGGCCGGGGAGTGGTATCACATCCTCTACAGCAGGTTGTGGGGAATCTCCGCCTGTGCTCTGCGCCTGACAAATACCTATGGACCGCGCATGCGTGTCAAGGACGCCCGCCAGACCTTCCTCGGCCTCTGGCTCCGCCTGCTGCTGGAGGATCGGCCCTTCGAGGTGTGGGAGGGGGAGCAACTGCGCGACTTCACCTACGTCGACGACGCCGTAGAAGCCCTGCTCCTGGCTGCCGCCAACCCCCAGGCCCGCGGTCAGGTGTTCAATCTGGGCGGAGACTCGGTGGTCAGCCTGCGGCAACTGGCCGGCGTGCTGGTGGAGATCAACGGGGCAGGCAACTACGTCCTCCGCGACTTCCCCGCCGGCCGCAAGCGCATTGATATTGGAGACTACTACGCCGACTATTCCAGAATCCAGTCCCTGCTAGGCTGGCGCCCCCGAGTCTCTCTCCGCGAGGGCCTGGAACGAACCCTGACTTTCTACCGCCAACACCTCGCGCAATACATCTGATAGGTAAGTGGGAACCCCGTCCGCCGTTTGCGGTTGTCGATGCGCTTCTCTATTGGGAACCAGGACCGGGAGGCCGCCACCAGCGCAGGGTTGCTGGAAATGCACCACTCGGCGTGCGGTACGAATGTTCCCGCGGCTATTTCCCCTGCCGCCCCCGCTCCTGCTCGTGCCGCCGCCGCCACTCGTCCAGAATCTTTTGATATTTCCCCTGCTGTTCCGGGTTCAGCAAAGTCATAATCTGGGCCCGCTGCCTTTGCCGGATCGCGTCGAGCTCCGGACTCATTTTCTCCCGGATTTCCCGGAACTGGTCGCTGGTCTGATCCAGAATTGCCGTCACTTGGGGCATCTGCTCCGGCGTCAGTGACAGGTCCTTTTGCAGCTTGGCCACGTAACGCTCGCGAAACTCCTTCGGGTTGGGCGCTCTGGCCGCCTGGGCCGTCTTTTGGCTATACAGCCCGTAAGCCACCACGCCGAACAATCCCCCAGCCACGAACACCAGCCCCAGGTACAGGGCGGCCATACGCGTAGGCTTGGTCATTTAGATCTCCCCGCCGATAAACAACGCCGGCCGTTGCTCTTCGATCAGGTCGGCGGCCAGTACTTCCACGTAGCTCGGATCCGCCGTGGTCGATCGTGGATTCCACCAGTACAATCCCAAGGCCACGATCAGGAGCGCCAGCAGCGGCGCCAGCCGCGTCACCAACAGCCGCAGCGGCTCCACCCAGCTCACCGGCCGCGTCGCCTCGATTTTCGCCCACAGCTCCGGCATAAAATTCGCCGAGGGCTCCGGCGCCGGAGTGGCCCTCCGGTAGGCTTCCCACAATCGCTCCAGTCCTCGCTCTTCTTCCCTCATGTGTCCCGCCTCGTCAGGAGTCATTTTACTTGCTGCTCCTGCTTCTGTATGGCTTCGTATCCCTTAATTACGCGCTGCCGCGCCCGGAACAACCGCACCTTCAGGGCGTTCTCGTTCACCTGGTAGATCTTCTCCAGCTCCTTCAATGACAACCCCTCCACTTCCTTGAGGGTCAGCAGAATCCGGTCCTCCTCGGAAACCTGATCCAGCAGCATCGCCACCATCTCTCGAATCTGCGACTTCTCCTTCTCCTCCAGCGCCAGGCGCCCGCTGGCCGCCGCGTCGGCCATCAACACCTGCTCCTCGCTCAGGTCCGCCATCCGGCTTTCCGGCTGGCGCTTCTGCCGCCGCAGATAGTCATAAGCGGCATTCACCGTCAGCCGGTACAGCCACGGCTCAAAAACCTCCGGTGTCCGCAGTTGGTCGAGCGAGTGGTAGAGCCGGAGGAACACCTCCTGCCCTACGTCCTCCACGTCCTCCTGCCGCCCAATGAGCCGGAACACGGTGCCCAGAATCCTCCTCCGGTACGCCCGCACCAGCTCATTAAACGCCGCCGGGTCTCCTGACCGGGCCTGCGTAATTACCTCGGGTTCAACCAGCATCGCGGCGGCTCAGGCCCATCCTAACGCATCTGCCGGCTGCCGGGCAACTATTCCAGCCCCAAAAAACATAGGCGTCGGCCTCCCCTAAGAGGTTACAGGACTTGGACTTCCTCGGCCGGCTCGATCCGCCGCAGGCCTGGGATCCGGTCAAAATCCCGGTCAAAGCTACAGATTGCCTCCAGCCCGTGCCACTGGACCACAGCCGCGTGGAGGGCGTCGCGGGCCATCAGCTCACGGTGCTCGTCCATCAAGGCTCGCGCCCGGTCCAGCACCTCCACTGTGACCGGAAAGATCCGCAAGAAGACCTTGCGCGCCAGATCGTACGTCTCGCCGCCTTCTCGCCACCGCTGCAAGGCCCGGTAGCGGTGCAGGATCTCCTGCAATACCTCTGTATCCAAAGCAGCTTCCACCTCTCCCTCCACCACTCGACGCAGCAGCGCCACGCTCCGTGCCTTGCAAGGATGCTCCCGACCCACGGCGTACATCAGAACGTTGCAATCGACCAGGATCAGGGCATCAACTCCTCGGGCGTGGGTACGGACTCCCGCTTCATTTGCGCGACATCTCCCACCGGCAACCGCATAGCCGCCATCTGACGCACCGCCTCCAGCCTTTCCTCGCGCGTCGGCGTTCCATACTGCCGCTCGCACGCCGCCCGCACCAGCTCCCCCATGCTGGTCCCCTTCAGTGCGGCCAGTCGGGTCAGCCGGGCGTGGAGTTCCGGCGAAAACAGGATCGTGGTCTTCTTCGAGAGCTCCATATGCTTCTCCATATATGGAGGGTACCACAAAAGGCTGGTGTGGTGCGAGAATGGAGCCGTCATGACCACCCGCCGCGTCTTTCTCCAAACTGCCGCCGCCGTCGCCATTCCTGCGCAGTCAACCCCTTGGCACCGCCGTACCCTGCGCTGGGGCCAGACCAACATCACCGAAAAGGACCCCGAGCGCTACGACCTCCCCTTTTGGCGCGACTACTGGAAGCGCACCCGCATCCAAGGGGTCATCATCAACGCGGGCGGCATCGTCGCCTACTACCCCAGCAAGTTTCCTCTCCACCACCGCGCCCAGTTTCTCGGCGACCGCGACCTCTACGGCGAGCTGACCCAGGCCGCCCACGCCGACGGCCTGGTGGTCCTGGCCCGCATGGACTCCAACCGCACGGCCGAGGATTTCTACCGCGCCCACCCCGACTGGTTCGCCGTCGACCGCGCCGGCAACCCCTACCGCGCCGCCGACAAGTACATCACCTGCGTCAACAGTCCCTACTATGAGGAGTACCTTCCCGGAGTCCTGCGCGAGATCATCGAGCGCAGCCATCCCGAGGGCTTCACCGACAACAGTTGGAGCGGCCTCGGCCGCGAGAGCATCTGCTACTGCCAGAACTGCGCCCGCCGGTTCGGCAAACCCCTCCCCGCCCGCGCCGACTGGGACGCCCCCGTCTACCGCGAATGGATCCTCTGGAGCTACGCCCGGCGCCTGGAAATCTGGGACCTCAACAACCGCGTCACCCAGGCCGCGGGCGGCCCCGACTGCGTCTGGATTGGCATGAATAGCGGTCACGTGGCCCGCCAGAGCCAGGCCTTCCGCGATATGAAGGAGATCTGCCGCCGCGCCCCCATGATCCTGCTCGACCACCAGTCCCGGTCCGACCTGACCGGCTTTCAGCAAAACGCCGAAGCCGGCAAGCTGATCCACGGCCTGCTCGGGTGGGACAAGCTGGCGCCCGAGAGTATGGCTATGTACCAGGCCGGCCGCCCGAGCTTCCGCCTCGCCGCCAAGCCTGCCGCCGAAGCCCGCATGTGGATGCTGGAAGGCTTTGCCGGCGGCATCCAGCCCTGGTGGCACCACGTCGGCGCCTGGCACGAGGATCGCCGCGCCTACCAGACCGCCGAGCCCGTCCTGCGCTGGCACCAAGCCAACGAGCAGTACCTGATCAACCGCCGGCCCGTGGCCACGGTAGGCGTGGTCTGGTCCCAGCGCAACACCGACTTCTACGGCCGCAACAACGCGGAAGAGCTGGTCGAGGCGCCCTATCGCGGCATGACCGAGGCGCTGGTCCGCTCCCGCGTTCCCTATATTCCCGTCCACGCCGACCACCTCGACCGCGAATCCCCGGAGCTGGCGGTCCTGATCCTGCCCAACCTGGCGGCCCTGTCCGACGACCAGTGCGCCGCCCTCCGCCGCTTCGTCGCGCGCGGCGGCAGCTTGATCGCCACCGGCTCCACCAGCCTTTACACCGACCTGGGCGACACGCGCCCCGATTTCGCCCTGGCCGACTTGTTTGGCGCCCATTTCACGAAGTCGCCCGCCTCCGGCGCGACCACCTCCTCCCGCCACACCTACCTCCGGATCGGCCCGCGTCACACCGTCCTCCAAGGCTTCGAAGACACCGAGATCCTCCCCTTCGGCGGCCTGCTGGGACCTCTGCGCCTCGACGACGGCGCCGTCGTCCCTCTGACCTTTATCCCGGAATTCCCCGTCTACCCCCCGGAAACCGCCTGGATGCGCGAGCCCAAGACCGATATCCCCGCTTTGATCCTGAAGGGCCGCGTCGCCTACCTCCCCGCCGACCTCGACCGTCAATACGCCCGCAACCACCTCCCCGACCACGCCAACCTGCTGGCCAACCTCATCCGCTGGGCCGCCGGCGACAAACTCCCCATTCACGTGGAAGGCCGCGGCCTGCTCGACTGCAACCTTTACCAGCAACCCGGCCGCCTGATCCTGCACCTGGTCAACCTCACCAACGCCTCCACCTGGCGCGCCCCCATCGACGAGCTGATCCCGATCGGCCCGCTACAGGTCAAGGTACGGCTCCCCCAGGGCCTCCGCGCCGGCGCCGCCCGCCTGCTCGTTTCCGGGGCCTCCGCTCCGATCCGGGTGAACCAGGGATGGGCCGCGTTCGAGGTGAAGTCCCTCCTGGACCACGAAGTGGCGGTGATCGGCTAGACTGCTTATCAGAACGTAAACCGCGCGCCCAACTGCAGTTGCCGCTCCCGAACCAGGTTGCTGCCCGTCTCCGAGACACTGGCGAAGGCGGTATTGGGGAACAACACGCTGCCCCTCACGTTGTACTGAGTATTGTTGATCCGCGTGATGTTGTTCCGGTTGAACAGGTTGAAAGCCTCCGCGATCAGCTCCAGCCGCGCGCGCTCGTGGAAGCGGAAGGCGCGGGCGAGGCGCAGGTCGGTAGTGGCGAGGCCGGGCGCTACGTAGGTGTTCCGGCCCACCCAGGTGGTCCGGGCGAAGCCGCCCACGCCGAGGATCCCCGTGCTCACCCCGCTGGGCGTGGGGTTGCCCGACAGGACGCCCGAGTACGGCCGCCCGTCGGCCAGGCTCAGGATGGTCGAGAGCTGGAAGCCGTTGAACGCCGCGCGCAGCGGCCGCGATCCGATCCGCTGGAACGGCGGCATCCACACCGCCGACATGGTGAAGCGCTTGCGCTGGTCGAAGTTCGAGAGCGAGTAGTCGTCCCGGTTGTTGAGCGGGTTGGTCGGCTGGTTGGCGCTAAAGAAGGTCTGGGAGATCTGGTTGTTGTCCTGCGCCTTGGAGATGGTTAGGGCGGCCTGCATCTGGAAGCCGTGTGAGAAGCGATGCCTAGCCTGGATGAAAACCCCGTTGTACCACGTATTGACGGCGCTTTCGGCGATGGTGATGCGATTCAGCGCCGGGACCGGCCGGTTGGTGCTCGGCCCGGGGAAGAACGGCACCGTAATGGAGCGCTCCAGCTGCGGGCAGGTCGTGGCCGAACCCACCTGCGGGACCGCGCAGACCGCGTAGGTCGCGGTCTGGCTGGGCGGAAACAGGTTGACATCCCGGAACAGGGGCATCTTCTGGCCGCGGGTGGACATGAAGGTGGCGCTGATGGTGAAGTTCCGGAACAACTCCTGCTCCACCGACAACTCCCCCTGGTAGATCAGCGGGTTCACGAAGTCGGAGGCCATGAAGAACCCGTCCGGCCGCCCGCTGGCGCCCGCCGGCACGCCGCTGAACACCTGCGGAAACAACGGCGAGCCGGCGGTGCTGGGCAGGAACTGGTAGGTCTTGACTCGCTCGCCGTTTTCCCGCAGCAGACTGGAGATGGTGGAGTTCTGGGTGCGGCCGTAGAACATGCCGACCCCCATCCGGACCACCGTCTTCTGCTTCTGGAACGGGTCCCACGACAGGCCCATCCGGGGGGCGAAGTTGTTCTTGTCGGTGTTGAGGAACCTGGATCCCGGCACCAGCGGATTGGGAGTGGTTGGCTGGGGCATAGTCTCCACGTCGTAGCGCAGCCCCAGGTTCACCGTCAAATTGTTCCTCGGCTTGAAGCTGTCCTCCACGTAGAAGGCGATGTCCTGGTTGCTTAACAGGAGGGTGCCGCCCTGGCCCAGCGTGTCGAAACCCTGTTCGTATTGGGTGTAGTGGCGTCCGGTGATCCCCGCCGCTCCCGTAGTGGGGGTGGCTTCGCAGCCGCCCAGCGGGAGCTTCAGGCTGAGGCAGTCCAAGGCGATGTCGTTCAGAGTGGAGTAGGAGTATACGCCGCCACCCGACTGCAACTGAATCATCTTGTCCCGCACCCAGTTGACGTCGTAGCCGAACTTGAGGGAATGCCGGCCGCGGAGCCAGGAAAGATTCTGGGCAATCTCCCAACGGCGCTCGTCGGGATAGGCGCTCCGGGGCAGGAAGTTAGGCATGCCGAAACTGATGCCGTTGGTTACCGATACCGATGGCCCGCCGGCGTTGGGAACCTGGGCCTCGAAATCCCGGCCCCACTGGAAGCGAAGCTCGCTGACCAGGTTCGGCCGGATCACCGAGTTCCAGCGCGTGATCAGGGTTTCATTCTTCACCACGTCGCTGCCGTTCGCGGTATCGTGGTTGGCGTGGGTGGGGGCCGTCTGGATCCCGTTGGGCGAATCCCAGCGCAGGATGTTGATCGTCTGGGAGATCTGGTTGCGCGACGTGACGTTCCAATCGATTTTGGCCAGTCCGAGCTGCTGGTTCCCCTGGCGCTCCTGCGGTCCTTGCAGGCCCCGGTAGAACGCGATGGCGTTGGCGAGTCCGGGAGCCGAGCCGGTGGAGTTGAAGAACGACTGCGCGCCGGGAACGATCACCGCCGGGAAAGCGCGCTTCTGCTGGTCGTAGCTCAGGAAGTAGAACAGGGAGTCCTTCTTGATGGCCCCGCCCACCGACGGGCCGAACTGCTGGCGCCGATCCTTCGGCTTGGCCACCCCGGCGGCCTTAGACAGCGAGTTCTCGGCATTCAGCGAGTCGTCGCGGATCAAGTAGAAGAAGGTTCCGTGCAGGTCGTTGGCGCCGCTCTTGGTGACGGCGTTCACCACGCCCCCGGCCGCCCGGCCGTACTGCGCCGAGAAATTGCTGGTCCCCACCTGGAACTCCTGCACCGCCTCCGAGCTGATGCCGTACGACAGCCGGGTCCGCCCCTTGGCCTCCGAGAAGAAGGCTTGGTTGTTGTCCATGCCGTCGATCATGTTGTTGTTGTAGAGGCCGGACAACCCGCGGAAGGTGATCAACCCAAAGGAGCCGTCGTTGCTCGCCCCCGGCGTGGTGATCACGAAGGCGTCCCACCGCCGCCCGTTCAGCGGCAGGTTCATCATGTCCTTCAGGTTGATGACCGTCGACACCTCGGTCTTGTCGGTCTCCACCGAAGCCGTGTCGCCCGTCACCGTCACCGTCTCCACCGTGGCTGAAACACTCAGGACCAGGTCCACCACCGCCTTCTGGCCCACCGACACGTTGATGCCCTTGCGCACCAGCGTGGAGAACCCCGCCCGGCTGGCCGAAACCTCATACTCGCCGGGCTGCAGCGCCACCGCCTCGTAGCGGCCCGCCTCGTTCGTCGAGATCGTGCGGACCGCGTTGGTCCCCACGTTGCGCACGGCGACCTGGACCGCCGGCATCACCGACCCGGTCTGGTCGGTCACTACTCCCGACATGCTGCCCATTCCAGCCGACGCCTGCCCCTCGAGAGCCGGCGCGCCAACAAAAAAAACTGCCAAAAAAACGATTAACACTCGCTGAAGCATGCCCCACCTCACTGAAAGAAGCTGTTAGCTCTTAGCTGTCAGCAACCAGGATCAACACCCGGTGCGGTCCTGGCGTTGCCAACAGCCCGTGGTGAAAGCCGGCCTCATCCCGCCACGGCTCAGCAACCTGTTGATTCTGTTGAGTCGGCCCTGGTGCAAATCTGCACCACGGTACTCTTGCCACAGGCTGCTCAGGGCTAAGGGCTAACCGCTTCTCTTTCTCTTAGACTTTAGGATGACAAGACTGTCCGGGGCCAGTCAAGTTAATCTTTCATCACCATCGGCGCCTCTCGGCGCAACAGCGCCGCGCTCCCCAGTATCTCTCCGGGGGGATGATCCTGGTTGCTGACAGCTAATAGCTAATAGCTTCTTCCCGGCGCAAGAGCGCCGAAACCTTCTCTACCAAAGCTTCGGCTTCCATATCCCGCCCGTTCGAGAACACCTGCGCCGCCTCTTCCGCTACCTCGGCCACGTGGGGCGGCAACGGCAGCTTCTGGAGCCGAATGATCTCGTCCTCCAACTCTCGCCTCGACATGCGACGGTAGTGTACTCTTTTTAACTCCGCAGGGGAAGAATTCGATTTGCTTTCCTTACAATGGGTTGCGCGAATACACGAATTTCCCGCCCACCATGGTCCCCTCGGCTTCGATCCCCCGGATGTCATCCTCCGGGCACGTCAGCAAATCCTTCGACAGCACCACCAGGTCGGCCAGCTTCCCCGGCTCGATTGAGCCTTTCACCTTCTCATCAAAGGAAAGGTAGGCGGCGTTCAGGGTCCACATACGCAGCGCCTGCTCCCGCGTAATCCGCTCCGCCGGATTCACCACCCGCCCGCCGCTCGTCTTCCGCGTGACCGCCATCCACATCCCGAAAAATGGATTGTACGGATTGATGGCGTCCCGCGAGTCGAACTTGATCATGTGATCCGACCCGCCCGCCACCACCACCCCCTTCTCGAATAACGACCGGTACGGCTGGAACCCCCGGATCCGCTCCGGCCCCAGCACGCCGGCCAGCGCGTCCCCGTCCCAGTGCAGCCACGCCGGCTGCATGTCCACCACCACCCCCAGCCGCTTGGCTTTATCGATCGCCGCCCCGGTCAGGAAGTTGGCGTGGGTCAGGGTAAACCGCCGATCCCGAATCGACTGCTCCCGATCCGCCGCTTCATAGGCCTCCAGCAGCAGATCCGTCGAGCCTCCGCCGGTGGTATGCGCCGTCATCTGCCAACCCAGCCGATTCGCCAGCCGCACGATCTCGAACAGGTTCTCCCGAGGCACCGCCAGCACGCCCCGATAATCCGGATCCTTGTACCCGTACACCTCGGTGTGCTCCCCATACGGCTCCCGCATGTAGGCCGTCCCGATCAGGATGCCTCCGTCCAGCACGACCTTCAGCGACCCCATGCGCAGCCAGTCGTCCCCGAAGCCCGTCATCACCGGAATCCGATCGATGCCGTCCCGCACCCGCTCGATTGGTCCCGCCGGTCCCGGGACCATGTAGGTGACATAGGTTCGTACGGTCAGCTCCCCTTTGCGCCACAACTCCTGGTACGCGTGGAACCCCTCCCACTGCTGGCTCCGGTCGATGGTGCTGGTCAGCCCCACCTCGTTGTAACGTCGCTGCATGGCCCGGAGGGCCCACAACCGGTCCGCGTGGGTCGCCGGCCGATCCGACCGGAAGCGCGACACCAGTTGCGGAGCCCCGAGGATCAACCCCGTCGGCTCCCCCGCCGCGTCCCGGATGATCTTCCCGTTAGCCGGCTCCGGCGTCTGCTTGCCTATCCCCGCCTTCTTCAGCGCGCCCGAATTCAGCACCGCCGCGTACCCGTTGTCCGACACGATCATCCGATCCGCGCCGCCGGCCTGGTCAAGCTCCTGCCGCGTGGGATACCGCCCCTCCTTCATGCGTGTGGCGTAGATCTTGGGCACGAAGATCAGCTTGTCCGCCGGCGTCGATCGCGCCACCCGCGCGATATGCCTTTGCAGCTCACCGATCGACCGGATCACCGGAATCTCGCCGTCCTTTTCGCTCAGGGCGGCTCCGATGGGATGCGTATGGCTGTCGATCAACCCCGGCACGACGGTGCGCCCCCGGAGATCGATCTGCCGGGCCCGCGTGCCCGCCAACTCACGCACCTCCGCGCTGCTCCCCACCGCCACAAACCTCCCGTCGCGGATTGCCACCGCCTCCACCTGCGGTTTTTGACTCCACATGGTGACGATCTTGCCGTTGTAGAGGATTGTTTCCGGCGCCTCCTGCCCCCACGCCACCGCCGCTACCAGACAAACCAGAGCCTTTCTCATGCCGCCTATTGTACCCTCACCCTTATGGCTGCTTCCGAGTTCCTGGTCGGCGTCGACCTGGGCGGCACGAAGATCGCTGCCGGCGTTTTCTCCACCGACCGCAAACTCCTCACCGGGATCGCCACCACCCCCACCGCCGCGGACCAGCCCGCCGAGGTGACGCTCGGCAACCTCGAGCGCGTCATCCGCGAGGTACTCCCCCCGGCCGCGACCCCGCTGGCCATCGGTGTCGGCTCCACCGGCCCGGTCGACGCCACGACCGGCCGCTTTCTGGAGGCGACCTCCCTGCCGAGTCTCTACTTCTTCGACTTGGCCTCGTGGGTCCGCGACCGCTTCCAGGCCCCGCTCTTTCTGGAAAACGACGCCAATTGCCTGGCCCTGGGCGAAGCCCTACAGGGCGGCGGCGCCGGCCATGCCTCGGTCGTGGCCGTAACCCTGGGCACCGGCTTTGGCTGCGGCATCGTTTTGGGCGGGGCTATGTATTCCGGCATAACGGGCAACGCCGGTGAGGTCGCTTTCTGCCCCGTCGCCGGGGCGACCTACGACGAGATGCTCTCCGGGGCCGGGGTGCGGCGTTTCTACGAGCGTGTCCGCAACGCGCCCACCGAGCTCAGCGCGCGGGAGATCGGCGACCTGGGGGAGGCGGGCGACCCGTCGGCGCGGGAGGCTTGGCGGCACTTTGGTCAAGCGGTGGGGAGCGCGCTGGGGACCATTGCCGCGGTGCTCGATCCGTCGATCTGCGTCGTGGGAGGTTCGGTGGCGGCGCGGCTGGCCCTGTTTCGGGGGCCGCTCGAAGAACGATTGCGGGCCATTCTGGCGCCGGACGCCGCTCGGCGCATTCAGGTGGTGGAGGCGCGGCTGGGGTCGGCCGCGGGGGTCATCGGAGCGGCGGAGTATGCTTGGTACAGGTTTCTAAAGCAATGAACCACCAAGACACCAAGACACCAAGAGAACCTATTTCGGGTCGCGTTGACGCGATTGCGCGGAAGGTGGTAAATGCGGCCTTCGAGGTTCATTCTGCACTCGGTCCGGGACTGCTCGAAAGTGCCTATGACGCGTGTCTCTTTCACGCCATCGCCAAGCGAGGCCTAAGGGTAGAGCGCCAGATCGTTGTCCCGGTGGTCTTCGATGGCGTGGAGCTGGAAACTGGCTTCCGCCTCGACCTGCTCGTGGAAGACTGTCTCATCGTCGAGGTAAAGGCCGTGGAGGCGATCATTCCCGTCCACCACGCCCAGGTCCTGACCTACCTGAGACTCACCGGCCACCGCCTGGCCCTTCTAATCAACTTCAACGTCCCTCTAATTAAGGATGGCATCAAACGGTTTGCCCTATGACTTGGTGTTCTTGGTGCCTTGGTGTCTTGGTGGTGAATTGCTGAAAACCCATGACTAAAGCCCTCATCTTCGACCTGGGCAACGTAATAGTAGCCTTCGACTTCGCCCGTGGCTACCAAGCCCTCTCCCCCCACACGCCTTTTCCCCCGGACGACCTCCCGGCCCGCATCCTCGAAACCGGCGTGGTCCCGCGTTATGAACGAGGCGAAGTCTCCAGCCACGACTTTTACCGCACCCTATCCAGCGCCCTCCACCTGCACCTCCCCTACCAGCAGTTCTGCGACCTCTGGTCCACCATCTTCCTCCCCGACCCCCTCCTCCCCGACGACCTCCTCGCCACCCTCCACCGCCACTACCGCCTGGTCCTACTCTCCAACACCAACGAGATCCACTTCCAGATGATCCACCGCACCTACCCCCTCCTCCGCCACTTTGACGCCCTCGTTCTGTCTTACCAGGCACGCGCCATGAAGCCCGACCCCCGCATCTACGAGGAAGCCATCCGCCAGGCCCACTACCCCCCCGAGCAGTGCTTCTACACCGACGACGTCCTGGAATTCGTCGAGGCCGGCCGCCGCTGCGGCCTGGACGCCGTCCGCTTCACCGGCCTCGCCGATCTCGAGCGCCACCTCCGCGAGCGCGGCCTCCTCGACTAGACGCCATGCGCCACGCCCTCTTCCTGTTCGCCCTCAACCTCTACATCAGCTACGATCTGTTCCGCACCGAGTACACCGTTCACCTCGGCTCCATCGAGGCCGCCTACATCTCCATCGCCCGCTACGTCATGAACAACTGGAGCGACCTCACCTGGTTCCCCCTCTGGTACACCGGGGTCCCTTTTCAGAATACCTACCCGCCCCTCCTCCACCTCATCGTCGCCGCCGTCGCCCAACTCCTCCATATTTCACCGGCGCTCTCCCACCACGCCGTCACCGCCGCCTTCTACTGCCTCGGCCCCCTCACCCTGTACTGGATGGCCTCCCGCCTCTCCGGCCTCCGCTCCTACGCCTTCGCCGCATCTCTCCTGTTTTCCCTCCTCTCCCCCTCCGCTCTTCTCGTCAGACCCATCGCCCAGGGCATGGGCGGAGCCTTCCACGCGCGCCGCTTCCAAACCCTGGTCGAGTTCGGCGAAGGCCCCCACATCACCTCGATCACGCTGCTTCCCCTAGCCATTCTGGCCCTCCACTGGGCCCTCCGCCGCTCCCGCCCCCTCTCCGCCTATATCGCCGCCACCGCCCTGGCCTCCGTAGTCCTGGCCAACTGGATCGGCGGCGCGGCCCTCGCCTTCGCCGCCCTCTCTTACCTGCTCTCCGGACTTCCCCGGCCCCCGACCCCCGGCCCCCGGCCCCTGCTCTCAGCTATTGGTATCGCCCTGCTCGCCTACCTCCTCGCCGGCCCCTGGATCCCGCCCACTACCCTCCTCGCCGTCCGGACCAATGCTCAGAAGATCGGGGGTGAGTACTCGCTCGGCCCGCGCCACCTGCTCTACGCCGCGATCCTGGCGCTGGCCGTCTGGGCGCTTCGCCGGCTCCTCTTCCGCCTCCCCCTCTCCGCGCTTCTCCGCTTCTCCCTCCTCTTCGCTTTCTTCACGTCCGCCGTGACCCTCTCCGCCGAGTGGTTCGACATCTTCCTCCTCCCGCAGCCCAACCGCTACCACCTCGAGATGGAGATGGCCCTTTGTCTCTCCATCGCCTTCGCCTCCCAGCACCTCTTCACCCGACTCAATCGTACTCAGACCCTAGCCGTCCTCGCGCCCCTGCTCCTACTCGGCGTCTGGCAGACCACGACCTACCGCCGCTACGCCCGCCGCCTGGTCCGGCCCCTCGACATGCACTCCACCCTCGAGTATCAAACCGCCCGCTGGCTCGACCAGAACATGTCAGGCCGCCGCGTCATGGTGCAGGGAACCATCTCCTTCTGGTTGAATGCCTTCACCGACACTCCCCAGCTCGGCGGCGGCTTCGACCAAGGCATCGTCAACGGCCTGAACCGCCACGTCATCTACGGCCTGTACGCCAACGAGCGCAGCGAGAGCGGCGGCGAAATCGGAACGCTGTGGCTCCAGGCCTACGGCGTCCACGCCATCTCCCTGGGCGGACGCCGCAGCCGCGAGTACTTCCAACCCATTCGCGATCCCGACAAATTCCGCGGCCTGCTCCCCGAGCTCCGGCGCGACGGCGACGACGCCATCTTCGGCGTCCCCCACCGTTCGGACTCTCTCGCCCACGTCGTCCCCCGCTCCGCTCTGGTCCCCCGGAAGCCGGTCAACTCCCTCGACGGCCGCCTCCTGCGCGACTATGTCGCAGCCCTGAATGATCCTCACCTTCCCGCCGCCAGCTTCCAGTGGCGCAACCGTCACGACGCCACCATCCACGCCGAAGTGCTCCCCGGCCAGGTCGTCTCCGTTCAGATCACTTATCATCCCGGCTGGCGCGCCCTGGTCAACGGCCGCGAAACGCCCCTCCAGCGCGACAACCTCGACCTGATGGTCGTCGACCCCGGCTGGGACGGTCCCGTGACCATTGACCTGCTCTACGACGGTGGTCTCGAAATGCGCCTGCTCCGGTGGCTGCGCTGGTGCGCCCTGCTGGGGCTCGCCTTCTGGCCCCGCCAGAGCCAGAAAAAGTTGTGACCAGCTTCCCTATCTGTTATGCCGGATCGTGAATCTCCCACGAAAAAGGGGCCGGAGTTGCCTCCGGCCCCCAAAACTAGACACTGGCCACTGGACACTGCTTTTAGTACGCCTCCACAAAGCGGCCGGAGTTGCCTCCGCCCCCCACAACTGGCCACTGGACACTGGACACTGCTCTTAGTACCTGACTCCACAAAGGGGCCGGAGTTGCCTCCGGCCCCCACAACTGGCCACTGGACACTGCTCTTAGTACATGCCTCCACCACCGCCGTGCGGCGGACCCGCCGGCGCCGGATCCTTGTCCGGGATCTCGCTCACCAGCGCTTCCGTGGTCAGCATCAGCGACGCGATGGACGCCGCGTTTTGCAGCGCGAACCGCACCACCTTGGCCGGGTCGATCACCCCCGCCTTCACCAGGTCCTCGAACTCCTCGGTCAGGCCGTTGAAGCCGAAGTTGGGGCTCTTCTCCGCCTTCACCTTCTCCACCACCACCGAGCCTTCCTGGCCCGCGTTGTAGACGATCTGACGCATCGGCTCCTCGAGCGCCCGCACGATGATCCCCACGCCGATCGCCTCGTCGCCTTCCAGGTTCAGCTTCTTCACCGCCGGGATGCAGCGGATCAGGGCCACGCCGCCGCCGGGGACGATGCCTTCCTCGACCGCCGCGCGCGTCGCGTGCATGGCGTCTTCCACCCGAGCCTTTTTCTCCTTCATCTCGGTCTCGGTGGCCGCGCCGACTTTAATGATGGCCACG
>JBGOUV010000208.1:0-11983 GCA_041477815.1 Terriglobia bacterium
CGCTTCGTATCGTAAGTATAAGCAAGACAAGTGCAAACCTGTCCCGCCGCGGGCTCAGCCCGCTATCTATCCTATGTGGGGATACCGCAACTAAACCGATTCATCCTAGCATACACGAACCCGGCCGCAAGTGCAAATTTGCGGGGCTCCAGGAAGCCGTGCGCCGGCCAAGCCCCGGGGCACTCCTTTAGGGCCGCGGTTCCGCGCTCACCCAGTCCCAGCGCTCCCCCGCCTGCTTCACTATCCCGGGCACGTCTTGCTCCAGCAGGTACCCCTGCTCCACCAGCTTCCGCGCCGCCGCCGCGATCTTCCCCAAAAACTCCTCCCGGCCCTGGTACCGCTCCTCGATCGACAACCGCGGGTCTCCCGCCTTCTCCCGCTCCGCCCGCGTCCGCGCAAACGGGATGAAGCTCCCCTGCATGCTGGAGATCTCATCCGCCGGTCCGTCCTTCCCGTTGAACAGGTTCCAGCCCGTGTAAGTCGCCAGCGGGGCCGCCACCTCCGGCATCTTCAACCCCGCTACCTCGTTGCCGTCCCGGTCCACCTGCGACACCAGCATCGGAAACGGCTTCCCGATCTTGGGCGGCTCCTGCGTTACTACGCCCTGCTTCCACTGCGGCCCATAATCGGCCCGATACGCGCGGTGTATCCGGGTCGAGAACCGCACCCCGGGGATTTTCGGAAACTGCACCGCTTCGGGCGAAACCAGCGTATCGGCGGCGACGCGCGGGTACACACTGGGTGGGGGCGTGGCGCCGTCCTTCACCCAGCGGTCCATGGACACCAGCAACGCCCGCATGGCCCACCGGAAATCGTTCGGATTATTCCGCTGCTGCCCGATCGACCGCCCCGGCGGAAATCCCGCCGGCCCGTGCTGCCCCCCGGCAAACAGGTAGATGCGCGTATGGTCCGGGATCGGCGCATCAGCCTTGCCATCCACCGTAGTATGAATTAACGATGCCGCACGACCCCAATACTCATAGGAGGAATTGGTATAGAAGATCTTGGGAATCTGCGCCGCCCGCGCCAGCAGTCCGTCGCTCTGCCCGGTCTCGGGATCGGTCTGCATGACGTCGGTGAAGGGGAAAATATCGGTGGGGTAGTAGAAGTTCAGGAAGGGATGCGCATCCCGCGAGGGCTGCGCGAAGCGGTGATTAAAGCTCCCCCGCCCGCCCCCGGCCACGTGCGCCATCACCCCGTCCAGCACCTTGCGCCCCGCTTCGTCCTGATTGAATCCGTAATACAGAAAGGTCCGCAGAAACCGCCCGCTCTGCGACACCCCGAACCCGTACGCCCGCTCCACCCGCCCCACCGGCGACTCCGGGGCCTCGTACTTCAGATACGACAGGAAATCCCGGATGGCCGCCGGCCCCAGCCCCACCAGTACGGGGTCCTCCGCGGTATAGACGACCTCATAAATCTTGTTCGGCTCAAACCCCGCCGCCATCTCGACGCTGCGGCGGTCGGCCGAAAACCGCCATTGCGACCGGGGCACCGCCCGCCGCTCGGACTCCACCCGGTCCCGCACCGTGAGGGTGATCTTGGGATTGTCGGGATCGGCCACCAGGTACGGGATATGCTCGCGGTCCGACAGCATCTGCGACGTCACCCGCTTGGTCACCACAAAGTCCGACCGCACCGGCCCCCGGATCCCCTGCGCCTTGGGCGGGTAGACCCGCATCCGCCCCGGCAGCTCCGGCGGATCCCACTGCCACCCCAGCCACACCAGCGTGTATCCCGCCTGCAGCAGGAACCCGTCCCCGAAGTGCGCTTCGGTCGACGGATCGAGACTCCCCGCCGCCCCCCGGTTGAACATCCCCAACATCCCCTTGTTGCCCCGGTTCGATACCTCGTACAGCGCCGTCCCATTGCCCCGCCCCAGCTTCTTCGGCTTCAGCAGGTACACATCGGCGGCAAATTCGACCTTCCCCTCGGCGTTGCGCGGGGCCTTGTCGATGTCGGCGATGATTTTGTTATTCGGGTTCGCCGGATCGACCGCGAAGTACACCTTGCCCACGATCTTCTCGTACGCGCCGGCCGAGCCGAATTCGCGGCCTCCCAGCACGTCCGCGCGAGAGGCGACCTCCACCCGCACCACGCCGGCCGAGAGCACCCCGGCCAACAGACCCAATACGAGCTTTCTCATGTCGCTATTCTACTCCAGCATCTGCGCCGGCCACCAACACCCAACACCCAACACCCAAGACCCAACACCTACTCTAGGAGGCGAGCCGCCTGACCGATCTGCTCGGTCACCAACCCGAACACCTTCCGCACCACCTCCACCTGCCTCCTCGCCGTATCCCACTGCTTGGCCTCCACCGCCTCCCGGATCCCCGGCAGCGTCTTGACGTCGTAGCCGGTGTACCAACCGGGCGCGTAGATTTGATGCCGGAACCACGGCCTCCCCGGCAGACCGCCGGTATCGAGCATCGCCCGCTCGATCCGGAACAAGACGAGGTTCAGCTCCCGCAGCCGCTCCGGCGCCACCCTCCCGGTGTTCTGGCGCGCCGCCTCCAGCCTCTCCGCGGCCTTCTTCATCTCCGCCAGCGCGGGCCGCAGCGACCCCACGTCCACCCCTTCCGGCTTCAGCTTTTCGATCTCCTCCACGTACGTCCCCAGCGTCTCGGTCAGGTTGGTGAATTCAAACGGCAGCACCTCCGCGTCCGCCAGCCGCAGGACCAGCGACCCGGTCACCTGCGCCAGCACCCGCCCGTAGACAAAGTTGGGATCCCCAAACTTGGTATACCAATCGAACGAGTCGTAGATGGAGTGGTAAACACCGCCCCCCTGGTCCCCCGAAAAACTCACGTTCAGCGAGGCGATCCCCAGATGATCCACAAACACGGTGTAGTCGGACCCCGATCCCAGCGCCGCAATCCGCAAATCGGCCCGCCCCGTGATCTTCTTCTTGTCCTCTTCGGTCTTGGCCCGCTCGACCGCCCGGGCCCGCATGCGTTCGAACAGCGATTGACCCGTCTCCGGATCGGTGATGTCGCGGGCCACGTCGTTCAACAGACGCTCCAGCGAGTGCGACCCGCCCGCCCGCAGAACGCCTCGGGAATTCGAGTCCGTGTTCACGTACACCACGGCTTTCTGGTGCAGCTCTTCGGCGTGTTTCTCGGCCCACTCGGTGGACCCGATGAGCCCCCATTCCTCGGCGTCCCAGCTTGCCAGCACCACGGTCCGCTTCGGCTTCCAGCCCTGCTTGACCATCTCACCCAGCCCCCGGGCGGTTTCCAGCAGGGCGGCGTTGGCGCTCACGGGATCGTCCGCCCCGTTCACCCAGGCGTCGTGGTGGTTGCCGAAAATCACCCACTGGTTGGGCAGCTCCGCCCCTGGAATCGTGGCAATGACGTTGTAGATGGGCTTGACGTCCCAGTTAAACGCCAGCTTCAGCCGCACCTTGGCCGGACCCGGTCCGACGTGGTAGGTCAGGGCGAGGGCCCCCCGCCACTCCTCCGGCGCCACCGGACCCCCCAGGTTCTTCAGGATCGGCGTGGCATCGGCATAAGAAATAGGCAGCACCGGAATCTTCACCAGCGTCCGGGCCTCCTCCCGGCTCAGGCGCTTGCTGCCCTTCTCGAGCGCCCACCCCGGCGACAGCGGGTCGCCCGGATAGAGCGGCATGTCCATGGCGCTCCCCCGCTGCACCCCGTCCGACGGCCGGTACGGCCCCTGGGGATACACCTCGCCCTTGAAATACCCGTCGTCCTTGGGGTCCGAGTAGATCAGGCAGCCAATCGCCCCGTGCTCGGCCGCCACCTTCGGCTTGATCCCGCGCCAGCTTCCTCCGTACCGCGCCAGCACGATCTTGCCCCGCACGTCGATTCCCAGCTTCTGCAGGCGCTCGTAGTCCGCCGGCACCCCCTGGTTTACGTACACCACCTGGGCGGTCACATCTCCGTCCGGCGAATAGGCATTGAACGTCGGCAGTTGCCCGGCATCCGACGAATCCCGGTCCTCGCGGATCGCCGGTTCCTGCAATTTGGCCCGGTACAGCTCCGGCTCGAGCAGCTCCAGGAGCCGCTCCCGGGGCGTCGGCAACAGCGCTTCAAACTCCTCGATTCGCGCCTCCAGCCCCCCTTCCTTAAACTTCCCCAACACGTACTCGGCCACGCGCTTCGACCCCGGCGACCCCGCGTGATGCGGCTCCGCCGACATGACCCGGGCGTGCTCCTTCACCCGTTCCGGCTGCGGCACGCGCCGGAACTTCTCTTCCCAGCTCTGAGCCGCCGCCGGAGCGGCCAATAGGATCAAAACCACTACGCAAGTAGCCATGGCTGAATATTTTACCGCCCCCAAGATGAAAGGATTTTAATCTTTGTTTCATCGAGGGTTCATGTCCCCCTGCGAAACTTGCTAACGTCTGCATAGACAGACAACGATTCAAGGAGAGACAAAAACACCATGAAGAAATTTTTCGGTTGGATGATGATTCCGGCTATCGCGCTGTCGCTGTCGGTTGTGCCGGCGTTCTCCGCCCCCCAGGGCGAGAAGGACGACAAGGACAAGAAGGCCGCCAAGAAGAAGGGCAGCAAGAAGAAGGGCGCCGACGACAAGGACAAGAAGGACAAGTAGATTCTGTCCGGAAGTCTCGTAACCCGCACGGGGGGCCCCCCCGTGCGGCGTTACAATGGTCCTTGAGGGGTCGCGCCGTGCGCATCCTGTTGGTCGAAGACGAACTCAAGGTCGCCAGCTTCATCCGCAGCGCACTCGAAGAGCAGTCCTATGCGGTCGACGTCAGCCACGATGGCGAAGAAGGCTACGACTTGGCCGCCTCCACCGACTACGACTTGGTTATCCTGGATATCATGCTGCCCAAAGTGGACGGATTCCAGGTGCTGCGCCGCCTCCGCACCCGCAAGCCGGCCCTTCCCGTTCTGATTCTCACCGCCCGGGGCAGCGTGGAGGACCGTGTCCGCGGCCTCGACCTGGGCGCCGACGACTACCTGGTCAAGCCCTTCGCCCTGGCTGAATTGATCGCGCGCGTCCGGGCCTTGATTCGCCGCGGCGTCCGCGAGGCGGTCAGCGATCTCCGTATCGATGACCTGGTCCTCGATGCCGCCCGCCGCCGCGTCACCCGCGCCGGCAAACCCATCGACCTCTCCAACAAGGAGTACAGCCTGCTCGAGTACCTCATGCGCAACGCCAACCACGTGGTCACCCGCAGCATGATCGCCGAGCACGTCTGGGACGCCAGCTTCGACAGCTTCACCAACGTCATCGACGTCTACATCAACCACCTCCGCAACAAAATCGACCGCAACGCCGTCCGCAAGCTCATCCAGAGCGTGCGCGGCGTCGGCTACCGGCTTTCCGCCTCCGAGGGCGATCATGATACGGTTTCCTAGAACCGTCCGCTTCCGCATCACCGTCCTGCACACGGCGGTGTTTTTCTTCCTGTTCAGCGTTTTTTCGATCGGCCTTTATTACGGCCTGCGCAGTCTGACCTTCAGCGACGTGGACGACCAGCTCGCCCGCCGGGCCAAGCTCCTGCTCCCCGAGCTGGTTATCGTCGACAACGAGCCCATGCTCCGCGAAACCATGGAGCACGTCATGTCCCAGGAACTGCGCACGACGTACTTCCATACCGAAATCACCAACCAGAAGGGCGAGATCCTCAAACCCTCTCCCCGCTTCCGCACCCCCCGCAAGGGCGCCCCTCCGCGTCCGCTCCCCAAGAAAGTCTCCAAGGCCGATGAACCCAGCTTCGCTACCTTTACCTATGAGGGCGAGCGCTTCCGTCAGGCCATCGTCTCCTTGCACGATGAAACCGGCCAGGACTACACGGTCAGCATCGGGTACTCCCTCAAGCCCATCGATGAGCTGTTCGAGAACCTCCAGACCTTCCTCATGGCCGGCGTCCCACTAATCGTGGCCATGGCCACCCTGGGAGGCTGGTTCCTGGCCCGCGGCTCTCTCCAGCCGGTCGCCAACATCACTCAGGCCGCCCGCCAGATCTCCGCCCGCGGACTGAACCAGCGCATTCCCGTCCGCGGCGTCCGCGACGAGCTGGACGAGCTGGCCCAGACCTTCAACGAGATGCTGGAGCGCCTCCAGCGCAGCTTCGAGCAGGCCCGCAATTTCTCCTTCGACGCCGCCCACGAGCTCCGCACCCCGCTCACCGCCATGCGGGGCGAATCCGAAGTCGCCCTCCTCAAGAACTCCTCCGCCCAAGACCTCCGCCGCGTCCTCCGCTCCAACCTCGAAGAGATCAACCGCATCACCGCTATAGTCAACGACCTCCTTACCGTGGCCCAGGGCGAGGCCGGAACCATCGAGCTGCGGCGCGAGCCCGTCTCCCTCTCCAACCTCGCCGGCAGCATCGTCGAAACCGTGCAGGTCCTGGCCGAGGACAAGGACGTGAAACTCGAAGCCTCCATCGAGCCCGGCGTCCAGGTCACGGGCGACTCCCTCCGCCTCAGCCAGCTTCTGCTGAACCTGCTCGACAACGCCATCAAGCACTCCTCTCCCGGCCAAACGGTGCGCATGATCGTCCACAAGAACGGTTCCGCCGTCCTGCAGGTCGAGGACGCCGGTTGTGGCATCTCCGAAGAGGACCTCCCCCACATCTTCGACCGCTTCTTCCGCACCGACCGCTCCCGCTCCCGCCAGGTCCCCGGCTCCGGCCTGGGTCTGAGCATCTCCAAGTGGATCGTAGACGCGCACGGCGGTTCGATTCACGTAACCAGCCGCCTGGGCTCCGGGTCCACGTTTACAGTCGAGCTGCCGGCGTAGGCAGATTGAGGACGGTGAGTTTGGACACCAAATCAAAAGGCAAAAGGCAAAAATCAAAAATGGTGGAGCAGCGGGACTGGGGCGAACGGAAAGAGCGCAACTGGTGTGGCTCCCCACACTGGACGTATTTGGAACTCTTGCAGCGTAAACCCCCACTTGCTCGAACCGGGTGAATTCGTTTGTTGACAGGAGCATGCGAGCGAAGAGGAGGCGGCCGTCCAGACTGGGCACCCAGGCTGGATCCATCTCGAACTAGGATTATGATGGGCCTCCATTCGCGCGGCCTTGACCGAGACGGCAGTTCGACGGCACGGATGTTTACCTCAGAAAGTCGGCCCCTGGCGTAATGGAACAAAGACGCGCGAAATCGAGTTGCCGCGCCTCTACCGAACCTTCCCTCCTACAGGCAGGGAATACTCTTGGAGAGATATCCCACCCAGGTCTGAAGCTTAGCCGCCTGCTCGACCGTGATCTTCTTCCCGGTTTGCGAGGTCACGTGTTCGGCAAAGATGGAGAGATCTGAGCAAGCCTGTCCCAGCGCGTTGTTATTGATGTCCGTCTGCACCGCGATCAGTTGCGCGATCAGGCTGCTGCCCTGCCGCTCGATGTTCATGTTGGTCACGATGGAGAGCAGACCCGCCGCAATACTCGCGGTCGAGGGCGCCTCCACCGTCCACGTCCCCCCGGCGCGGCCCTCGGCCTGCTGCCCGGCCAGGTTCAACTCCGCGAAATCCACGGCGTATGTCGATGTGGCGGTGCTTTGAATGAAGGGGAAAGTTTGAAACGGAGACGTCGTGGGGTTACTGACGAGGATGATATTCCAACGGCTGGGGAGCCCGTTGGCGTCGGTCGCGTTGATCGACATTTCCCACACCTGGCGCAAGAGCGGGCTCGACGTGGAGATGGTTTGCTGGCCATCGCTCATCGTGACTTCGAAAGCCGCCGCTGTCGCAGGGGTGATCCCTGGGATGGTGGAGGTCGCGCCCGCCGGTAACGGCTCGGGCAGCTTGAAGGATGCCGTCACGAAATTCGCGGTCGTGTAGGGCGCGCCGTAAATTCGCGTGAACGGATTTCCGGTGTAGGTGTACTGCCAGGTTGCCTGGGCCACGGCGGAGGGGCTCGAAAGCGCGAGGCTCAGCAAGGCTCCGGCGCAAACAACAGCATTCCTGCGTAGTTCTCGGATTCTCATGAAAGGCTCCTTTGTCCTGCTTGGTGCGTTCTTCACCCTGTAGGAGGGAGAGCAAGGGGCCTTTTCTGGTCATTTTTTTTTAGGGGTCGCGGGGCCGGTTCCGGGCGATCCGGCCGCCATGCTAGGATGATTTCACAGCCATGCCAGGGAGTGAAGGCAGAGTTGTAACCGAGACCGTGGGCCGGTTGATGGCAGCCTACCGGCGGGGTGACAGACAGGCCGCTGACGAACTGGTGGAGATGTTCTATCCGCAGTTGCGCCGCCTGGCAGCGTCCCGCTTGCGCACCGAACCCGCCGGACACTCCTGGCAACCCACTCTGCTGGTCAACGAACTCTACCTCGAACTCATCAAGATCAAAGCCCTTAAGCCACCGTCGTCGGAGGGTGGAGGCGACGAGAGATCCGCGTTCTTTGGTTTGGCGGGCCTGCTCATGAAAAGGCTCCTGATCCACCATGCTCGGCCCTTAAGCCGGAGGGTGGACAAGCTGGAACTCGGCGACGGGATAGCCGCCACACCGGGCTTGGAGGCCGTGGCCGAGATGGAAACAGTCCTCTCCCGCCTGGAGGCGATCCGCCCGCGGCTGCGAACGGTCGTAGAGCTGCGAGTCTTCGAGGGGCTGACCGCGGAAGAGATCGCCGCGAGGCTGGAATGCGCCCCTTCCACCGTAGCTCGCGATTGGAGCTTTGCCAAGCACTGGCTGCAGCGCCAATTTGCGCGTCAGGCGCCGTAATGACCGACGTCCAATGGAAGAGGGTTTGGGAGCTCTACGAGGAGGCCCATGCGCTGCCGGCGGAAGAAGCTGGAGCCTTCCTGGGCCGTATATCCGGCGATCCCGAAATTGTCGAGGAAGTGCGCGCGATCCTGGCCGCGGCGCGGGCGGAATCTCCCGTTTCGACCGGCGAGGAGGGGCCGCCGGCGTGGCCCCACGTCGGTGAAAGAGTGGGACGCTACGAAGTCGTCGCACCGCTGGGCCGCGGCGCCACCGCCGAAGTTTATGCGGGCCGCGACACGGTGCTCGGCCGGCCCGTGGCCCTGAAATTCGTCGGCGCTGAGCACGCCGGGACCGAGTCCGTAGCGAAGCGCTTCCTGCGGGAAGCGCGGGCCGCCTCGGCGCTGAACCACCCGAACATCGTGACCGTCCACGAAGTCGTCGACGGCGGGACTTCGTCGTCGCCCGTCATCGTGATGGAACTGGTAGAGGGAGCGCCCCTGCGCCAGCTTTGCGGGCAGCCTCTGCCGGAGCAGCAGGTGAGGCGCATCGGCGGACAGATCGCCCTAGCCCTGGGGGAGGCGCATAGCCGCGGCATCGTGCACCGGGACCTGAAGCCGGAAAACGTGATGGTGCGGCCCGATGGCTACGTCAAGGTCCTTGATTTCGGACTGGCCCGCACCTGGGTCCCCGCGGCTGGTTCCGGCAACGTCAGTTCCACGGCCGGCTTGCCGGTAGGCACCTTGCGCTACATGTCACCGGAACAGTGCCAAGGGAAAACGGCGACCGCAGCCAGCGACGTGTTCTCGTTTGGCCTGGTGCTGTACGAGTTGTGCGCCGGGGTGCATCCCTTTGAGGTGGATTCGCCTCTGGACATGGCGCATTCCATAGTCTGGTCTGAGCCCCAGCCCCCGGTGGCTTGGCGCGGCGTGCCGGAATCTCTCCGTAAGCTGACGCTGCGGATGCTGGCTAAAGATCCGATCGATCGGCCTTCCGCCGCGGAAGTCGCGCGCGAGCTGGGCGGCGGTTTGCCGGACTCGCAGGCGGAGAGCGCCGCGCCGGCCGAATTCCTTCCGCCACCGGTTCCCGGTAGTAAAGTCCGGGTCTCGCGCCGCTGGGTCGTCGGTGGTGCTGCGGCGGCGGCAGCAGTTGGCGCCGCTGCTCTGGGCGTCCGCTTGTGGCCCAAGCCGGACCTCTGGCGTGCCAGGACTTTGATCGGCCGAGGGGACACCTGCGATCCGGCCTTCTCGCCCGACGGCTCTCGCCTCGCTTGCTCCTGGAAACAGCCTGCGAGCGCGAACTTTCACATTTTCCTGATCCGGGCGGCGGGAGGCGATCCCGTCCAGTTGACCGACAGCAGCAGCGACGAGGTCGGCGCCGCGTGGTCCCCGGACGGAACACGCCTCAGCTTCATTCGGCAAGGCGGGGGCGAAGACGCCGTGTATGTAGCCCCGGTGGAGAGTGGGAAAGAGCAGCGGATCGTGACCGTCAGCTCCAACGCTTTCAGCGGGCGCGTGGAGTGGCACTCAAACCAAGCGTTGGTGGTATCCGACGAGTTTGGAGCGGGAGCCAGGCGCCTGGTCCGCCTCGATCTGGATACTGGCAAGCGGCAGCAACTGACCGCGCCTCCCGAGCGGACCTCGGATATCGCGCCACGGCGATCGCCCGACGGCAAGTCGCTCTTGTTCTGCCGGGTCTTCGGACAAGTCAGGACGGATCTCTTTGTCGTCTCCGCCGACGGCGGCAGCGAACCCCGGCGTCTGACTTTCGACGAGCTGCCGAAGAGGGAGATCCGCTGGACTCCGGATGGCCGCGGCATCTTGTTCCGGGCGCCACGGAGGAACGCGTGGGCTCTTTGGCACGTCGGGCTCCAGGGGCAGCAGCCGGTGCAGGAAGTGTTGCCCCTCGCCAGTCTGCTCGCACAGTTCGACGTTCGGCTCGGAAGCAACGGCGGCCTGGTTTTGGCGATGGCGAGTACCTACGCCACGGAGGCGATCTGGCGAGCGGAAAGGCCCGCCGCCGGCGGGAATTTTTCAGATCCGGTGCGATTCATTTCCTCCGGCCGAGGCGGCGTGGATGTCAATCCCGTGATCTCTCCGGACGGGCTGCGGGTGGCCTTCGTGTCCCTGCGCTCGGGGTCGCCGCAGATCTGGGTCTCGGACAACCAGGGCCAGAGTACGAAGCAGCTTACCAACCTCCAGGGCGGCGTACAAGTCACCGTACCGGCGTGGTCGCCCGATAGCCGGGAGATTGTCTGCGCGGCCCGCGGGACGGGAGTGTTCGTGCTGGACGTCGCAGGGGACCGGGCCCCACGCGTCGTCGTGGAAACCGAGGGTACCGAGCCCCAGTTCTCCGCCGATGGCCGCTCGATTACGTTTAGTTCCCAGCGCAGCGGCAAACAGAGTCTATGGAGCGTACCCGCAGGTGGTGGTCCGGCCCGGCAATTGACACAAGACGGCGGTATCATCCACCGGGCGTCTCGCGATGGACGTTGGATCTACCATGTTCGCCGCCGGCAGCCTGGTCTATGGAGGATACCGGCGCAGGGAGGCCCGGCCCAACTCGTACTCGACCGCGTGCGGAGCGACCTCAGCCGCGGCTGGGCCCTGGGGCAGAGCGGCCGCATTTACTACACGGATTATGAATCTGCGGCGCAGCAATGGACCATTCTCGTGTTTGACCCGGAGCGCGGCGCCCATCAGCCGGTCTGCCGGTTCCCGATGCCCATGCCCACCTTCACCGGTACGCTCAGCGTCGCTGCCGATGAACGCTGGTTGGTTTTCCCGATGCGCGAGACCGAAGACAGCGGGCTGTCGGTACTCCCCGAAATTCAATGGCAAAAACGCTAGCCCGTGACGCCGGCCCCATTTCCTCAGCCTCGGTTCGAGCAGCGAGTGACTCTCAACCGTGCGGAACTACGCGCCCCAGAGATGCAACGGCACCTTGGCTCCTTTGATCCGAGACTCCGAGTAAAGGAATTCTTCGCGTTGGATCTTGCCGTCCACCACCGTATACACCGCTATTTCATTGAGTATGACGCGCTCTCCCGAGGCCTTTCTTGTCCAATCGGATCCTGATGAAGCGGGGGAGCATTGAAATTCGGAATCTTCCGGTGTTTTCCTGAAGACCCCAGCGAGGATTCGAACCTCCAGAATAAGGCTTTAGCGTTTTCTCGCAAGCGTCGGATCAACGAAATCAATTCCTTGCAAGCGCCTTCCGGCTATTTAGTGGGTGAGGGTGCCAGGTCGAGGCCGCCGCAATGGAAGTAGATGGCGGTCTTGAAGTTCTGCTGATTGCGAAAGCCACGAGCGGTGTACTTGACCCACTGGATCTTGGCGTTGAG
>JBGOUV010000302.1:0-8458 GCA_041477815.1 Terriglobia bacterium
AGGGGCATAATCAGGCCCGATTGTACCCCGATTCCAGTACAATAGCGTGTCCCGGGCACGAAGGGGATTTGTGCCAGAACGACGCGTCGATCCCATCACCGTCTCGGTCATCCAGCACCGCCTCCACGCCATCGTCGAGGAGATGGGCGAGGCGATGCTGCGGACCTCCTATTCGCAAATCCTCAACTCCAGCCGCGACTTTTCCACGGCGATCTGCGACGCCGCCGGCAGGCTGGTGGCGCAGGCCGAGCATGTGCCGATTCATGTGGGCGCTCTCCCTTGGGCGGTCGAAGCGGTTCACAAGTTTTTCGCCGGCCGGGTCCGTCCAGGCGACGTCTACCTGCTGAACGATCCCTATCACGGCAACAACCACCTGCCCGACGTGACGGCGTTCGTGCCGGTGTTCGCCGGGGAGCGGCTTCTGTTCTGGTCGATCAATCGCTCCCATCAAAGCGATATCGGCGGCGCCACCCACGGCGGCTATAACCCGGGCGCGACCGAGATCTGGCAGGAGGGCCTCCGGATTCCGCCGCTCCGCCTCTACGAAGCCGGCGTCGTCCGGGACGACGTGCTCCACCTGATCGCGACCAACGTCCGGCACGCGCGCGACTTCGAGGGAGACCTGGCGGCCATGATCGGTTCGGCGCGGGCCGGCGAGCGGCGGCTGCTGGCGCTACTGGACGAATACGGCCCCGCGACCGCCCTGGCCGGCGTGGAGGCCGTGCTGGATGCGGCGGAGCGTCAGACCCGTGCCTGCATCGCCACGTGGAAGGACGGCATCTATCGCGGCCAGGCGATCCTCGACGATGACGGCCATGGCCGCCGCGACGTCCACGTGCGGGCCCAGGTCACCAAGCGCGGCTCCGCTCTCACCGTGGACCTCACTGCCTCGGACCCGCAGGTAACCGGCTTCATCAATTCCTCGTACGCCAACATGCGTTCGGCGGTGGCGATGGCGTTGGCCTATCTGATCGACCCGGAAACGCCCAAGAACGACGGGACCTTTCGGCCCCTGCAAGTGTTGGCCCGTGAGGGCACGGTGGTCTGGGCCAAGGCGCCGGCGCCCGTGACGCTCTGTACCAACCACTGCGCCCAGGAGATTGCGCAGGCGATCATTTTGGCACTCGCGCCGGCGTGCCCCGACCGGGCCATGGCCGGATGGGGACGCCGTTTTCGCATCGCCATACAGGGCACGAATCCCCGCACGGGCCGGCCCTTCATCTGGCATATGTTTCACGCGCGTCCGGGCGGAGGCGCCTCGCCCGCCGGCGACGGCTGGCCGGCGGCCGGCGAGTGGCAGGCGGCGGGTGGCATCAAGTTCGGCAGCGTGGAGGTCATGGAAGCCCGCTTCCCGCTCTTCTTCGAGCGCCACGAGTTTCGGCCGGATTCCGGAGGCGACGGACAGTACCGAGGCGGCGTGGGCTCGGTGCTGGAGCTGGTGATGGAGACGACCGAACCGGCGCGGGCGAACACGGCCGGTGACGGCGTCCGCCACGGCGCCTGCGGTATGGCCGGCGGCAAGGACGGCCTGCCTCATCGCTACCTGTTGCGATCCGGCGGGCGGCGCCGCGTCCTGAAGACCAAGGAAGTCGGAATCCCGGTCCGCCCGGGAGACGTGTTCCTGGTGGAATCGGGAGGCGGGGGCGGATGGGGCCACCCCCAGCGTCGCACCAAACAAGCCCGCGCCGCGGACCTCGCTAACGGCTTCGTGCAAGGGCGCTGAATGATGTACCGCATCGGGATCGATGTCGGCGGCACGTTCACCGACTTGGTCGGCGTGGATGACGCCGGCAGAGTCGTATTCACCAAGGCTGCCTCTACCCCCGAGGATCCCTCCCGCGGGGTCATGGATGGTCTCGCGCGCCTCGCTCCGGCCCTCGGCTGCGACTTGGCCGGACTGCTGCGTGCCACCGAGCGCATCGTCCACGGAACCACCGTCGCCACCAACGCCCTCCTCGAACGCAAGGGCGCCAGAGTTGCGCTCTTGACCACTGCGGGCCATCGCGACGTGATCGAAATGCGCGAAGGGCTGAAGGACGACCGCTACAACCTGCGCGTGCCCCCTCCGGAGCCGCTGACGCCGCGCGCCCGGCGGATCGGCGTGCGGGAGCGGATGCGCGCCGATGGCCGCGTGGCCGTCGCTCTCAGCGAGCGGTCGCTCCGGCAGGCCATCTCTCGTCTCAAGCGGGACCGCGTGGAAGCGGTGGCGGTCTGCTACCTGCACGCCTATCGGGACCCCCGCCACGAGAAGCTGACCGGCGCCGCGCTGGCCCGGGCGCTGCCGGGCGTGTACGTCTCGCTCTCCTCCGAAGTCCTGCCCCAGATCAAGGAGTACGAAAGGGTTTCCACCACGGTAGTGAACGCCAGCGTGGGGCCGGTGCTCTCGCGCTACCTCGACCGGCTCCACACCCGCTTGCGCCAAGCCGGGTACCAGGGCGACATGCTCATCATGCAATCGCACGCCGGCGTGGTCCCCATCCAAGAGGCTGTCCATGCGGCTGCTGGCGCCGTGCTGTCCGGCCCCGCCGGCGGCGTGGCCGCAAGCCGCTACTGCGGACGCCTCCTCGCCGAGCCGAACCTGATCGCCTTCGATATGGGTGGCACCAGCACCGACATCTCGCTGATCGTGAACGGCGAGCCGCAGCTCGCCCGCGAGCGGGGCGTGGCCGGCTTTCGAGTGGCTCTGCCCAGTCTCGACATCGTCAGCATCGGAGCCGGCGGAGGCTCCCTCGCCCGCGTGGACGCCGGAGGCCTCCTGCGCGTCGGACCCGCCAGCGCCGGCGCCGACCCCGGTCCGGCCTGCTACGGCCGGGGCGGCGCGGAACCCACCGTAACCGACGCCAACCTGGTGCTCGGCTACCTCGATCCCGAGCGCTTTCAAAGCGGCCAGCGAACGCTGCAAGTCGCGGCGGCCAGGCGCGCCGTGGACCTAGTCGCCCGGCAACTGGGCAGTGGTCTCGTAGCAACGGCCGGCGGTATCCACCAGATTGTCAATACCCAGATGGCCGAAGGAATCCGCCTGATCTCCGTTCGCCGCGGCGTGGATCCCCGCCGCTTCACACTCCTCGCCTTTGGCGGCGCCGCCGGACTCCACATCACCGACGTGGCGCGACGGCTGGAGATCCGGCGCGTGGTGCTGCCGCGCCTGGCGGCGGTCTTGTCGGCCTGGGGCATGCTGACGACGGATCTCTGTTACGAGGTGGTGCGGACCCATATCGGCGACTGGCGCCGCGTGGGTCCGGCGGCGCTGCGCCGCCTGTTGGCGCAAATGGAAGCGGAGGGAAAGCGCCGGCTGCGCCAGTCCTTCCGGGGACCCGTCGGAATCCGCCGCGCCCTGGACATGCGCTACGGCGAGCAGATCTTCGAGATCAACGTGCCGCTGGAAGGCCTGGATCTGGCAGCGCCCGACCTGCTGGCGCAGATAATCGAACGCTTCTACCGCCGCCACGAGGAGCTCTACACCTACAGCACGCGCGATCAGGAGGTAGTGCTGGTGAATGCCCGGGTCACCGTGGTAGGGGAACTCCCGAAACTGCCCGAGGAGCCGGCCCTCCCGCCCCGACCCCACAACTCCCCGCCCCAGCCGAGGACGACACGCCAGGTCTACCTGGGCCGCCGCCAACGGGTCCCCATCTTCGACCTCGAAGCCCTAACACCCGGCCAGACCATCCCCGGACCGGCGATTGTCGAGGCCGCAACCACCACGGTCCTCCTCCGCCCCAACGATTCCGCCACGGTGACCGCACTCGGCTGGCTGGACATCGGCGTGGCCCCAGCATGAGCCCGCACCGCTGGATGGTCCTGGCGCTGCTATTTGCCGCCACGACACTGAATTACATCGACCGCCAAACATTATCCGTCGTCGCTCCCTACATCCGCGACGATCTAGGGATCACCAACGAAGACTACGGCTACGCCGTCGGCTGGTTTCTGGCCGCGTACACCCTGATGCATGTAGTCTCCGGCCGGATCGTGGACGCGGTGGGCACGCGCCTCGGATTGGCGCTGGCGGTAGCCTGGTGGTCGGTGTCCGCCATGCTCCACTCTGCGGCGCGCGGGGTCGGAAGCCTGTGCCTTTTCCGATTCCTCCTGGGCGCGGGCGAGGCGGGCGGCTATCCGGCGGCGATCAAGTGCGTGGGAGAATGGTTCGGCGCCTCCGAGCGGGCCCTGGCCACAGGTCTTTTCAATACCGGCGCGGCGGCCGGCGCCTTAGCCGCCCCACCACTGGTAGCCTGGCTCGTCCTCCATGCCGGCTGGCGTTCGGCATTCTTGGCCACGGGCGCCGCCGGCCTCCTGTGGGTTTTCGCCTGGCTGCAAATCTACCAGCGCCGATCCGCCGCGACCGATCCCGCACCGCCCCCACCCGTCAGTCTCCGGCGCCTCATCGTGCAGCGGCCGATCTGGGGACTTTGCCTGGCGCGCGGCCTGACCGATCCGGTGTGGTACTTCTACCTCTTCTGGCTGCCCACCTATCTAAAGGATGTTCGTCACTTCAGCCTGGCCGAGGTAGGCTACTTCGCCTGGATTCCCTTCCTCACCGCCGATCTGGGAAGTCTGGCCGGCGGCGCTGCGTCAAGCTGGCTCCTCCGGCGCGGCTGTCCTCTATTCCGGGCGCGTCACATCGCCATGGCGGCGAGCGCCCTCCTCATGCCTGCCGCTCTGTTCGCCGTTCAAGCGGAGCACCCCGCCGCGGCGGTAGCCTGGATCAGCCTGGCCACCTTCGGCCACCAGTCCTGGAGCTCCAACTCCCTGACCCTGCCCGCCGACCTCTTGCCCTCCCGCAACGTGGCCTCCGCCTACGGACTGACCGGCGGCTCCGGCTCCCTCGGAGCCAGCCTCATCTCGTTCGGCCTCGGACACCTCATCACCCGCGTCTCCTACGGCCCCGTGTTTACCGTCGCCGGCCTGCTGCATCCACTAGCGGCGGTGATTGTGATTCTCACGGTGCGGCAGCGGATCCCGGATAGGGAGACAACTAGGGAACTTGGTTGAGCGGCAATTTCGGTGCTTCGATAGTGATACGATTATTGCGGTGATACCGTATCGTTGATGCTGAATGTCAGCAAGCCATGTTGCCTGAACCTTGCGCCTGCGCTGGCGGGAGCCGACCGGGAGCGCGTGCGTACCTCTGCGAAGTGCAGGAGGATGGGCGCCTAAGCTGAAAACTCATGCCGGCGTTCTACCAAGCCCCGGTCGCGCAATTCCTGAAGCACGAAGAGGACTTCATCATTGGACGCCAGTCCACGGTGACGAGACAAGCGCTCACCGAGTTGACCGCGGAACAGCTCGAAGCGTGGCGCCAGCAGATAGCGATTCTTCGGTCGACGCTCGGTCCGCACTCCGCCACGAACTGGCACCTGTTGTTGGAATACCCAATCCCGAGGCGAGGTAAGCGGATCGATGCCGTCCTTCTCGCCGAGGATTTGATCCTGGTCGTCGAGTTCAAGTGCGGTGCGCGAAAATTTGATCGCGGGGCTCGTATTCAGGTTGAGGACTACTGTCTGGATCTGCGGGACTTCCACCGCGAGACCCGCCGCCGCACGCTGGTTCCCATCCTGGTCGCCACGAACGCCGAAGAACAGCTTCCACCCTCCGGCGGGGTATTCGATTCCGTGGCTCCCATCTGGCTTGCCAACGCGAATTCGCTCGCCCGGGTAGTCGAACAGGTCGTCACCAGTTACGAATCGCCGAATCGTGATCGGATTGACCCCAGTCGCTGGGACGACGCGGAGTACGCGCCCACACCGACCATCGTGGAAGCCGCGCGAGTCCTGTACGACGGGCAGAATGTTCGCGAAATTTCGCGCTGCCACGCGGGCGCGGAGAATCTCACCAAGACGAGCGCGGCCGTCATACTGGCCATCCAGCGCGCCCGCCAGGAAGACCGTAAGCTTATCTGCTTCGTGACGGGTGTACCAGGAGCCGGCAAGACTCTCGCCGGGCTGAATATCGTTCACAACAGAGAGTTGCACGAAGGCTCACTTGGTGTGTTTCTCTCGGGCAACGGCCCTCTCGTCAAGGTTCTCTCGGAGGCACTGGCTCGTGACCACTGCGAACGAACGGGGCAGTCGATCGCCGAATCTCGCCGCAGGGTGTCGACGTTCATCCAGAACGTTCATCGTTTCATCGACGCGCATTTCACCTCGTCAGCTCCACCGCCGGATCGGGTCGTTGTGTTCGACGAGGCGCAGCGGGCCTGGAATCGAGAGCAGTCGCAGAGGAAGTTCAAGCGCGACCGTTCCGAGCCGGAGATCATGCTCGACATCATGAATCGGCACGGCGGATGGGCGGTCATCGTAGCGCTTGTTGGCAGTGGGCAGGAAATCAACACGGGCGAAGCGGGTCTGGGTGAATGGGGGCGAGCGCTGGCCGGTCGTTTCGGGCATTGGAACGTGCTGATATCTCCACACGTGGGCGAGCCTCTCTTCGAAGCACCGCCGAGTGAGATCTGCCTGGTGGAGGATGCTGCGCTACATCTCGATGTATCCCTGCGCTCGTACAAGGCCCAGGCCGTGTCCGAGTTCGTCGCCCACATGCTCTCGCAGCAGATCGACAAGGCTCGATCGGCGTTGGCGTCCTGCGCTGAATTCCCAATCGTCATGACCCGAGACCTAGCGACGGCCCGCGCGTGGCTCAAACGCCGTCAGCGCGGTTCGCGGCGAATTGGCCTGATCGCCAGTAGCGGCGGCCGCCGACTGCGCGCCCACGGCCTTGACGTTCGAACGGAACTGGACGTTGAAAACTGGTTTCTCAATGGCAGTTCCGACGTCCGCTCGTCCTACTATCTGGAGACACCAGCAACGGAGTTTGGCATACAGGGACTCGAGTTGGACTGGACCGGACTCTGCTGGGACATCGATCTGGTGCCGCACGGCCGTGACTGGCACATCAGGTCGTTCAAGGGAACGTGCTGGCAAACAGTGCGCGACGCTACGAGGCGTCAGTACGTGCTGAATAAGTATCGGGTCCTGCTGACCCGAGCCCGCGAGGGGATGGTCATTTGGGTGCCGCGGGGTGACGCCGCCGATGGGACACGGCCAGCATCGGACTACGAGTCCGTCGCCGAATACCTCAAATCGTGCGGCGTTCCGAAAATGAGTGCACAAGAATAGCGGTGCGAGGCCACCCGAAATATTCTCCCACCAATGCAATAATTCCCCCAGGAGCTGCGTCTAGCCAGGTGAGGACGGCAAGCATGCCAACGGCCAGCCCGGCAATCCGCACCGCACCGACTCTTGTGGCGCCATCACCCCGATTCCAGGACCTTTACCAGCGCTACTCGGAGACCGTCTACCGCACCGCCCTGCGCGTCACCGGCAATCCGGCGGACGCCGAGGACGTCCTGCAAACGGTCTTTCTCCGCGTCTTTGACAGCCAGCTCACGCTCGACCCGCTGTGGTCTCCCGAGCGCTACCTCCGCCGGGCCGCTACCAACGCCTCCATCGACGTGATCCGCCGCCGCGCCTCGCAAGATGCAACCGAACTGCAGGACGACCGCGGCCACGGCGCGCGCGAAAGCACGGTCTTGCTCCAGGAGCAGCTCCGGCGCGCCCTCGCCAAGCTGCCCCCGGAAAGCGCCGAGATGTTCGTCCTCTGTTACCTCGAAGGGTATTCCTACGACGAACTGGCGGACCAGTTTCAAATGGAGCGCGGCACCGTTGCCAGCCGCCTCCACCGCGCCCGGGCCGCCCTCCAGAAGGACTTGAGCCAGTAAAGGAGTCACGCCATGACGGAAGAACGCTGGGATCAACTGCTGCACGAAATGCGCGAGGAAGCCGCGGCGCCCGAACAGGTCGCCGCCGCCCAGGACCGCGTCTGGCAAAAGCTGGCCGGGGCCGCCTCGCTGGCCTGCGCCGAGTTCCGTCCGGAATTGGGCGACTACCTCGCCGGCCGGCTCACCGGCTCCCGGCGTCTTCTCCTCGACGACCACCTGGGCCGCTGCCCGCAGTGCCGCCGCGCGCTGGCCGAAATCAAAGGCGAGAATCAGATTCTGGCCCTGCCGCCGCCCCGCCGCGTCTGGTTCACCGGCTGGACCCGCTGGGCCGTGGCCGCCGGACTGGTGCTGGCCGCCCTCTACCTCGGGCGCGATACTATCGACTCAGCGCTGGCCCCCTCCGGTCCCCGCGCCACGGTCGTCTCCGTCACCGGCGCCGTCTATCGCGTCCCGCAAGGCGCCCTCCAACCCGGCGCCGCTCTCTCGGAAGCCGACGTCATCCGCACCACCGCAGATTCCCGCGCCGTTCTGCGCCTCGCCGACGGCTCCCGCGTAGAAATGAACCAGCGCACCGAGCTCTCGCTCCAAGCCGCCTGGAGCGGCCAGACCATCCGGCTGGATCGCGGCGACGTGATCGTCGAAGCCGCCCGGCAGCGGCGTGGCCATCTCCGCGTGGTCACTCGCGACTCCATTGCCTCGGTCAAAGGCACCGTTTTCGCCGTGTCGAGCGGCGCTGCCGGCTCG
>JBGOUV010000311.1:0-8244 GCA_041477815.1 Terriglobia bacterium
CAACCCCTGGGGCTTCACCATCTGGATGGCCGGCGGCGGCGTCAAGGGCGGCCAGACCATCGGCAGCACCGACGAGATCGGCATGTACGCGGTCGAGCAGCGCGCCCACGTCCACGATATCCACGCCACCATGCTGTGGGCCCTGGGACTCGATCATGTCAAGACCACCTATCTGCACAACGGGCGCGCCGAGCGTCCCACCATCGTGGCCGGCGAAGTAATCAAAGGCGTATTCGCGTAGCCCTCCATGCCCCGATCTCTGCGAGTTGCGGCCTTTGCCGTCGCCGGAATCTTCGCCGTGTCCGCCCAGGCGCCCCGCGAAGCCGGCTATGACGGCCCGATGAATAAGGTCCTGCTCAAAGACTACGACCCCAACTCCAACCTGGTCGTACCGGAACATCATCCGGCCAAGGCGAAGTTTCCGGTCATCGACGTCCACGTCCACCCCGCCGCCCGCACGCCGCAGGAAGTCGCCGATTTGGTGAAGACCATGGACCAGACCGGCATCGAAACGGCCGTCCTGCTGAGCGGCGCGGTGGGCCAGAACTTCGATCGCCTGGTGGACTTGTACCTAAAGCCCTACCCCAACCGCTTCTTGCTTTACTGCGGCATCGACACCCGCAATCTCGATATCGAGGCTCCGGACTACCCGCAGAAGGTGGCCGCGGAGCTCGACCGCTGCTACCGCAAGGGCGCCCGCGGCGTCGGCGAAGTCACCGACAAGGGCCGGGGCTTCGGGTCCGGCACCTTCGTCGACCCCAAGGCCTTGAAGGCCCGCGACAAACGGCTCCACGTCGATGACCGCCGCCTCGACCTGTTCTGGCGAAAGTGCGCCGAGCTGAAGATCCCGGTCAACCTCCACATCGCCGATCACCCCTCCGCCTGGCAGCCGGCGGACGCGCACCAGGAGCGGACCCCGGGCTTCCAGCGGTATAACCAGTACGGTCTGGATGTCCCGGCCCACGCGGAACTGATCTCCCGCTTCCACAACCTGCTGGACCGGCATCCCCAGACCACCTTTGTGGCGGTCCATTTCAGCAACATCGGGCACGACCTGGCCCAGCTCAGTCAGGCCCTGGACCGCTTCCCGAACCTGAACGTGGACCTTTCCGCCCGCGCCTACGAGTTCGGCCGCCAGCCGTTCACCGCCCCGGTGTTCTTCGCCAAATACAAGAATCGGATTCTCTACGGCAGCGACCAGGCCGTGAACGTGGAGATGTGGCGCTCCTGGTGGCGCGTGCTGGAGACCCGCGACGAGTTCATCAAGGGGCCGTCGTGGTGGCGGTTGTATGGCCTGGGCCTGCCCGACGACGTCCTGGAGGCGGTATACCGAGGCAACGCCAAGAGACTCCTCAACTGGACCACCGCGCCGCGGCCGTAGAACCCCAGCAATTCACCACCAAGGCACCAAGAAAACCAGGATCTTCTTGGTGTTCTTAGTGTCTTGGTGCCTTGGTGGTGAATTGCTGGTTCGCTTCGGTGCTCTACCGCAGCCCTTCCACCAGGAACAAATCAGAAAGCTGCTGCTGGTAGCCATAGGCGTACGACCGGCCGTCCGGAGTCACCAGAATCGGGTTAAGCCCGACAGCCCCCGCAGGATCGGGAGGCCTGAATTCCTTCCACTGCTCCTTGCGACCGCTGGCCAAGTCCAGCCTATAAACCCGCACCGCCTGCAACTCCCCTGGCCCCCGGACAAAAAGACTGCGTCCATCGGCGCTCCACTGGATCGGCGCTTCTCCGGGCTCGAGCGTGGGTCCGGGGCGGGGCTCGCCTCCCTCGGCGGGGTAAAGCTGAATCCTACGGTCAGGTCCGGCGACGGCCACCACCTTTCCGTCCGGCGAGATGGCGTCGCCGGCATTCACTCCTTCCGGGGTAAGGGCCCGCGGCTTGCCTCCCTCCAACTGCTGGACATAGAGACGCACGCGGTGGTCGGGCTCGCTGGCTGCTACCAGCAACCGGCTGCCGTCTGGGAACCACTTCGCCCAGAAAATCGTGAGGCCTTCCATGGCCAGCGTCCTGCTTTCGCCGGCGCCGGTCGGCAGCAAGACCAGCCCTCGCGGGGACGCCCGCGCCGAGGAAAGGGCCCACTTCCCGTCCGGGGAAAGCGCGTGACCCCGGCCCTCCCCCAGCCGGACCGGAGGCGTGCCGTCCGTCTTTCGCAGATACACCGACGCGGGACCTCCGCCGCCGTGCCGGGTTTCGCTGAAGAGCAGGTTCCTTCCATCCCTTGACAAATCGGCAGCGAGGGACCAGTCCAGCCAGTCCAGCCGGCGTTCCTGGCTCTCGCCGGGCTCCAGGCACAGGATTCCGGCCCTCCAGGTGAGACTCGACAGCAACACGCGGCCGTCCCGGCCTATATCCCCCAGGATCAAGGAGGTCGGCGCCCGCTGGACTAGCCGGACTCTTCCCCCCAGGGTTACCGCGCGAATGGCGGGCGGTGCGATGCCGTCGGTAAGGCTATACCACACCTCGTCCCCCCGGGCAGACCAGGCGAGGCCGAATCCTTCTGTGTAAGCCTCGGTGAGCACCGTCTTCTTGCCGTCCAGACCGACCGTGGCAATCCAGGCTCGTCCGGCTCCGGACTCCTGCAGCGCGATACGATCCCCTTTAGGCGAAAAGCGTATGTTGGGAATGAAGCCTGTGGTTTCGTACAAGACCCTTCCAATAGGGAACTCCAGCCGATGCCGGCCCTGCACCACGCGAACAACGGCCAGGCCGGCGCCGTCCGGCGCCCAGTCCGCGGCCCGCACATTCTCCAGGATCTGGCGCGGCACGCCGCCGGCCAGCGGCGCTCTGGCCAGTGTACCGAGAACACCATTGGCGCGCCGCGATCGGCCAGCTTCGCCAATCCAAAGTCCAGAATCTTCACCCGGCCGTCGCGCGTGATAAAGATGTTCTCCGGCTTGAGGTCCCGATGGATGATCCCCTTTTGGTGCGCCGCCGCCAGCCCGGAGGTAGTCTGAAGCGCGTAGTCGGTGGCCCGCCGCAGCGCCAGGGGACCGCCGGCCAGGCGGTCGCGCAGGGTCTCCCCCTCCAGCAGTTCCGAGACGATATACGGCGCGCTTTCGTGGGTTCCGACGTCAAAGATAGTGAGGATATTGGGATGGTTCAGCGCCCCTGCGGCTCGAACTTCCAACTCGAAACGCCGCAGCCGGTCCGCGTCGCCGGCCATGGCCGCGGGCAGAACTTTGATCGCCACTTCCCGTCCGATGCGGGGGTCGCGGGCGCGATAGACTTCCCCCATCCCCCCCGCGCCCAGAGGCGTGACAATTTCATACGGACCGAGCTGTGTCCCCGGCGAAAGGGTCATCGTCTTGTTGCTACTGCACGGATTTCCCCGTACACAAGATAGTCTGGCCGATCATTGCGGTCAAGGTACCGTGCGGAGCGGAGGGAAGTCAACCAGGTAAGGTTTCTCACGCCGTGTAGAATTGCGCCTGGCCTCCCCTTTCCGTCCCCTGCAAGTGATTGGTTCTTCGATACATCCGCCTTTGGTGCCGAAACTGCTACCGGCAAGTACATGAAAGCGCAAACTCTACTCGTACTGGCGGGACTCCTCGCCGCGACGGCGCCGGCGGCCCTGGCCAAGGATCACGGCAGGAAGCAGGAGCATGAGCACGGGCGGGACCACGACAGTAAATACGCGGCGGCATACTTCCACGACGACCATATCCGCATCCTTTATGATTACTACCGCCCGCGCCAGCTTCCCCCCGGCCTCCAGAAGAAACTCTATCGAACCGGGCAGCTTCCGCCGGGCTGGGAGAGGAAGATGCGGCCCTTTCCCGAAGCGATTGAGCGGAGAATGCCGCCTCTCTGCTACGGATGCGAACGGGGCTACCTGGACGGCTTCGCCATCGTGTATCAGCCGCGCTCCCGCCTGATCATCGACGTCCATGCGGTCATCGCGCCGTAACCCCGACCCGCTTCCGGTACTTCCTCAGTAACTCATACGCCACCACCCCGCCCGCCACCGCCACGTTGAGCGAGTGTTTCATCCCCAGCATGGGGAGCCGCACCTGCACGTCGCAGCGCTCGGCCACTTCGGGCCGGACCCCTTCCACCTCGTGACCGAACACCACGCACACCGGGAAGCGCGGTTCCCACTCGAACAGGTCGATGGCCCGGGGGGCGGTTTCCAGGACGGCCGTCTCGTGGCCCTGGTCGCGCAGGCGGTCCACCACGGGCAGTGGGTCCCAGTGGTGCTCCCAGGCTACTACCTGCTCGGCGCCCAGGGCGGTCTTGGTCAGGGCCGGCTTCGGCGGATGCCCGGTGATGCCGCATAGGTACAGCCTCTCCAGGCCCGCCGCGTCGGCCAGCCGGAAGAAGGCCCCCACGTTGTACAGGCTGCGAACCTGATCGAGTAGAAAGGCGACCGGCACCCGGGTGATCCCCAGATTGGCCCGCGCCGCCGCCGTAGCGCGATAGGGAAGGCGTTCGCTGACCACGATCTACGATCTGCGGTCCACGATCTTCTTGGACACCCGCTCGGCGATTTCCCCCAGCGGCAGCCCCAGCAGCATGAACCCCACGAACCACCAGATGGCGCGGTCCCCCGGAACGTGGAGCAGGTGGGTCACCACCAGGGCCGCCAGGCTCATGAGGATGATGGCCCAGAAGGTGTGGATCGGCGTGTCCTGTCTCACCAGCCGATTATCGCACACCGGTCGATCCGAAGCCCCCCTCCCCCCGCGCCGAAGCGTTTAGATTCTCTTCTACCCGCCATTCCACCGCAGCGTAGCGGCCCACGATCAACTGCGCGATGCGATCCCCGGGCCGGATGTCGAAGGCGGTCTTCCCATGATTGATCACGATCAGCCGGACCTCGCCCCGGTAGCCCGGATCCAGCGTCCCCGGCGAGTTCAGCATGGTCACGCCGTGGCGCCGGGCCAGCCCGCTGCGCGGCCGCACCTGGCCTTCGTAGCCCGGTGGAATCTCCATCGTCAGCCCCGTACCTACGTCCCGCCACTCCCCCGGTCCCAGGGTCACCTCTTCGACGGCGCAGAGGTCCATCCCCGCATCCTCGGCGGCGCTGTGGGCATAGACAGGCAGCCGGGCCGCCGGATGAATCCGTCGCACCCCAATCGTGATCGAATTCATGTCCTTAGTCTCTCATGAATTGTCCGGCTTCCGTCGATTTGATACACGGATGATATCCATCCGGAAACACATCGAGAGGCTGACCGGCGAAGACAAGGTCCGCCGTGCTTACCGTAGAATGCTGGAAGCTATTCTGCATACCACCCGCGAGCACATCCTGGTTACCGATGCCGAAGAGCACACCTGGTTCTGCACCAACCTGGAGAATTTCGCGGACCGTCTGCGGGAAGATCAATCTGTCACTAACGTGGAAGTCGTCGGAGCCCTGGTCACCAAAACTCTCACCGACCACTATGCCAAGCTCTCCCGCCAAACCGAATCCCGCGAACAGGAGCTCAAGCGCATCATCAGCCTGCTGGCGGAATCGGCCTCCAGCCTGGACAACGAAAACAAGCAGTTTTACACGCACCTCCGTCAAACCGTACAAGGCTTTCAGAACATTTCCCAGTTGGAGGACATCGCCTTCGTCCGCAAGAAGCTCTCCGAGCAGGTCTCCCACCTGCACGAAACCGTGGGGCGGCAGGAGGTGGTCTCCGGAAACCTGGTGGTGCGCCTGCAAGCCGAGCTGGACTCCGCCCGCACCGAAATCGACGCCCTCACCCAGGCCACCGTCACCGACCCGCTGACCCAACTGCCCACCCGTCGCGCCGCCGAAAAACTCATACGGGAGAAGATTGAACGACAGGAACCGTTCTCGGTAGCGATGGCCGTCATCGAGCGGCTGGACGTTGTCAACCTGCGCTACGGCGCCCAGCTCGGCGACACGGTATTGCGCCGCTTCTCCGGCACTCTCAAGACCCAATTGCCCAAGCGCGCCTTTCTCTGCCGCTGGGGAGGACCCGCCTTCGTGGTGCTCCTCGATAACACCTCCGCCGCCGACCTCAAAGCCGCGGTCCAGAAGGTCCTCGCCGCCATCGCCACCCAACCTGTCGAAACCGAAGGCCGGTCCTCCAGCATGTTTCACATCACCTCCCGTTACGCGGTCCACCAGTGGCTCGCCGGTCAGCCCGCCGACAAGGTCATCAGTCTGATCAACATCTTCTGCCTCTCCCAGAAGATCGAAGGAGAGGAAGCCGCCGACAACTGAGGATTGGAGGATTTGAGAATTGCTGCAACCCGCGGCCTCGTCTGAAATTCTCAAATCCTCCAATTCTCAACTCCATCCGCTCCCTTGCAGTCCTTGTTCCGCTTGCTATAATCCCGAAGGTGCCGCCCCCCCGCGTCGTAGTCGTGTCCCCCCTGCCGCCGGAGAAGAGCGCCTACGCCCTGGCCCGCTACAGCCGCTCGCCCGACTCCATCCGGCAGAGCCTGGACTGGGTCCGCACCCACGACGAAAAGGCCTTCCTCGAAAGCTACTATTTCCAGTACGGCCACGCCTCCATCGCCGACCTGGGCCACGCCATCTTCTGTTTCGAGGGCGTCTCCGAGCTGGCCGCCATCGAGATCGAGGACGAACCCCTGTGGGACGGCCAGGCCAAGTCCTCCCGCTACCAGGACTTCTCGAAAGCCGGCCTGGTGACCCCGCCCGAGATCGCCGGTTCTCCCGCCGAACCGGCCTACCGGCAGGCCGCCGGAAGCCTTCTAGACGCCTATCACCAGTTGCACCAGAAGGCGTTCGAGTTCCTCGCCGAGCGCACCCCGCGTCCGGACGTGATGAAGCCCGAGCCGTACCGTCGCGCCCTCCACGCCCGAGCCTATGACGTCGCCCGCTATCTGCTGTTCCTGGGTATCCCCACCAACCTCGGCCAGGTAGCCAGCATCCGGACGCTGGAAAAACAGATGCGGCGCCTGGGCGCAAGCTGCTACGCCGAGGTCCGCGAGCTGGCCGGCGAAATGGCCCAGGCCTGCGCCCAGCCTCCGGAATGCGTCTGGGACCCGGCCACCGCCACCGAGCCCCTGGCCCCCACGCTGGCCCGCCACGCCACACCGGACCTCTACTCGCAGCAATCCCGGTCCAACGTCGCCGCCTGGGCCGCCGCCAACCTGGCCGCGTTCACCCCGGAGGCTCAGCCCGCCTCCGTGGATCTGGTTCGCCCCACCGACCCCCTCCACGAGATCGTGGCCACGCTGCTCTACGCGGTCACCCCTCGCCCCTTCCGCGACCTCTATGACGACGTGTCCGCCTGGAGCCCGGCCCGCCAGCGCGAGGTCGTCGACGTAGCTCTGCAAGGACGGCCCCGCCGCGACGAATTGCTCCGCGAGTTCCGCAGCGGCTACGGCTTCGTCTTCGATATCGTCACCGACCTCGGCGCCTACCGCGACTTGCACCGCCACCGCCGCGCCATTCAGATCCGCCAGCCCTACACGACGGCGTTGGGCTACGAGACCCCGGCTCTGGTGACTGCGGCCGGTCTGGAAGACTTCTATCATCAAGCCCTCCAATCCGCCCCGGTAACCACGCCTTACCTGCTCCCCTTCGCCACCCGCCTGCGCTGCCTGTTCAAAATGGATTTTGCCGAAGCCGAATACATCGCCCGGGTCCGCTCGGGCGTCAAAGGCCACTTCTCCTACCGCCACATCGCCTGGCTCATGAAGGAAAAGCTGGTAGAAGCGATTCCGGATCTCGGCAGGTTGGTAGAGGCCACGCCTCCCTGGGTTGAGGATGCCCTGGAGCGATGATCGGGCGGCCGTTACCTGGTTCGCCGCCATAGAATCGGAGCAGCACGAAGCCTTAAGCCTGGAATTCCAGTGAAGTGTGCTTCACCGCACCGGACCCAAATACCGGTCCAGCCAGTCCAGCACCTCGCGCACCGCCTGCCCCCGCATCGACAGCACGTCGTGTGCCGAGTCCAGCACCACGTATTTCTTGTCCTTCTCCGGCGACCCCAGCAGCCGGAACATCGGAACCTGAGACGTCTCCGCCGGGAAGATGAAGTCGTACCGCCCGTTGAGCATCAGCACCGGAATCTTCACGCGCGGCGCGAAGTTGATCTCGTCGACCTCGGGAGTCCTGGGCAGGAACGAAAATCCCCCATCGCACATCACCAGGGTCTTGAGGCGCGGCTCGAACGGCGCCAGCATGGCTCCCACCCGGGCCCCCATGCTTCTGCCCAGGTACCCGATCGCGTTGCGGTCGATGTCCGGGCGGCTTTCGAGATACTCGACCGCCGCGCTCAGGTCCTTCACCCACTGCGCCACCACCTC
>JBGOUV010000107.1:0-17198 GCA_041477815.1 Terriglobia bacterium
CGGCCGTGCGGGCGCCGCACCCGCTGCAAAAGGTCGCGCCGTCCAGTATCTTTGCGCCACAAGTCGTACAGAATGCCATAGGGGCACAGGCATAGCAGACCCCAGGTCTGCCGAGCTACGCCCCGGCGGTCGTGAGCATGCTGGCGACCTTTGAAAAGATGGCAACCAGGCCGCCGCCAATGGGCGGGAAGGTGGCCGCGACCACCACGGTGATGAATCCACCCATCAAAGCGTACTCGACCATGTCCTGGCCCCGGTTGTCCTTCCAAAGACGGCTTTGCAAGAGAGCTTCAACCAGTCTCAACATGCGTCTATCATAGGGTCTCAAGTTCTATGACCGCAAGTGAGCCTGAGACATATTTTGGCCATTACGGAGGACATACTCCGGCCGGATGATTACTATCAATTACCAAGAGTGATGCTGACCGAAAGGATGTTGTCGTCGGAGACTTCGATGGTCTTTTGGGAGGCGGCAAACCCCTCCTTGGCGGCGGAGAGGAGATGTTTGCCGAAGGGGAGCTTGAGGCTGAGCGGGGTCTCGCCGGCGACGCTACGACCGTCCACCGAGACGGTGGCGCCGGGCGGCGTGGTGGAAATCATGACGGTACCGAGGATGGGACGGAGGGTGACATTGACGTCGGCGCCTTCGCGGGTCACCTGCACCTCGCGGCGCTCGGGGTAGTGGCCGGCCTGACTGAAGAGGATGTTGTGCCGGCCGGGGGCGACAGCGATAGAGCAGGGGGTGGTGCACGCAGTCTCGTCCTTGCCATCGGCCACGACGCGGGCGCCGGGCTCGCCGGTGGCGATCCGGATCTCGGCTTGGCCGGGCGCGGCGGGTTTGGACGCCGGCGGGGTCGCCGGTGGAGTGGCGGTCCGCCCAGCAGAGGGCTGCACCGCGGCCGGCGGCGGAGCGACCGGCTCCTCTTGCTCAACTTTGGCGACCGGTGTGGCGCGCGGGGCGGGGGCTGGCGTAGCGGAGGGGGTGCGGGTAGTCCACCAGTAGCCGGCGCCGGCGGCCGCGAGAATCACAACCGCGGCTATCCCGATCCAGGGGCCGCTGCGCTTGGCTTCGGGCGTCGGGGCCTGTACCGGGGCAGCGGGCGCGACCGGTGGCAGTAGGGGCTTGGCCGGCTGGAGCGGCGGCAGCCTCTTCTCGAACAGGGTTTCGGCAGCAGCGGGCCGCGGGGGCGGCGGTGGAGGGGGAGGGGGCTCCGGTTCCACCTGGCTCGGAGGTTGGATCCCCGGGCTCGTAACAGCTTCTCTTTCGTCTGCCACGGGCTCGAATGCCGGCTCCGGCTCGAATACGGGCGCCGGTTCCGGCTCTGGCTCGAGGACTACTGGTGGGGGCGGCAGAGTCGAGGCTTCCTGGGGGGCTTCCGGGGGTGGGGCTTCCGGGGGTACGGTCTGGCCGTCCGGCTGGGTCATGAGGCCGGGATCGCTGGCCACCGTAGCGTCGAGGTAGGCCGCCATTTTGCGAACGGTCGGGGTCAGGTTGGCGGTTTGGGCGGCGGCGGCCTGGATGGCGTCGGCGAACTCGCGGCAGGCCTGGTAGCGCTCGTTAGGCTCCTTGGCCAGGGCCCGCATGATGACGGCATTCAGCTTGGTGCCCACGCTGGGGTTCAGCTCTTTGGGGGGCACCGGGTTCTCGCTGACGATCTTGAAGATGATCGTGGTGATACTCTCGCCCGAAAAAGGCTTTTGGCCGGTGAGCATCTCGTAGAGGACCACGGCCAGGGAGAACATGTCCGAGCGGCCGTCGACGACGGCGCCCCGCACCTGTTCCGGGGACATGTAGCTGGGGGTACCCATCACCGTGCCGGTGTGGGTGAACTTGGAGGAGGCGATGCGGGCGATGCCGAAGTCGGTGATTTTCACCTGGGCTTCGAGGTTGACCATGATGTTGCCCGGCTTGATGTCGCGGTGGATGATGCCTTTGCCGTGAGCGTAATCGAGGGCCAGGGCGGTCTGGCTGGCCACCGAGATGAGGCTCTTGGCATCGGCGAGATCGCCGGCGTCGATGATCTTCTCGAGGGTGTGGCCCTCGACAAATTCCATGGCGATGTAGGCCAGGTCGTGCTCTTCGGCGATGTCGTAGATGGTAACGATACCCGGATGATTGAGGATGCCGGCGGACTGGGCCTCGCGGAACAGACGGCTACGGAGCTGGTCGCGCTCCTCGGGGTGCGTCATCTCGTTGAGGCGGATCGTCTTGATGGCGACCAGACGGCCGATGGTGGGGTCCTGGGCCTTGTACACGATCCCCATCGCGCCGCGGCCCAACTCGGACAGCACCTTGTAGCGCCCAATCTGTTCTATGCGTGGCTCAGGCACCTTGAACCCATAATGTAGCACAGGTGGGGGGATTTGGGGATCTGAGGATTTGAGAATTTGAGGATTTGAGAATCACGGGTGTGCGCGGCCAATTCTCAAACCCTCAAATTCTCAGGGGCGGCCGACCGAGAGGTATTCGAAGCCGCGGCGGCGCATTTCGGCGGGGTCGAACATGTTGCGGCCGTCGAGGAGGAGGGGGCGGGCCATGGCGTCGCGGAGGCGGTCGAGGTCGACGGCGTGGAACTCAGGCCATTCGGTGAAAATGGCCAGGGCGTCGGCGCCGTCGGCGGCGGCTTCGGCGGAGGGGGCGTACTGGAGGGCGGGCATCTCCAGGCGGGCTTCGTCCATCGCTTTGGGGTCGTAGGCGACCACTTTGGCGCCCTCGGCCAGGAGCTTCTCGATGACGATCAGGGCGGGGGCGAAGCGGACGTCGTCGGTGCCGGGTTTGAAGGCCAAGCCCCAGGCGGCGATCTTCTTGCCCTTGAGGACCCAGACCTCCTGCTTGATCTTCTGGAAAAACAGGTCCATCTGGTCCTGATTGATGCGCTCGACCTCGCGGAGGAGGCGGAAGTCGTAGCCGTTCTTCTCGGCGATGTGGATGAAGGCCTGGAGATCCTTGGGAAAGCAGAAGCCACCGAAGCCGACGCCGGCGTGAAGGAAGGCGGAGCCGATGCGGCTGTCGAGGCCCATGCCTTGAGCCACCTGCTCGACGTCGGCGCCCACGCGCTCGCAGAGGCAGGAGAGGGCGTTGACGAACGAGATTTTGGTGGCCAGGAAGGAGTTGGAGGCGTGCTTGATGACCTCGGCGCTGTTGCGGTTGGTGACCACCAGGGCGGTCTCGTGGCCGTGCCAGCGGCAGGGCTGGTGGATGGGGCACTCGAAGCTCTGGCGAAGAATGGGCTCGTAGATCTCGCGGAGCAGGGCTTCGGCGCGGGGGCTCTCGACGCCGACCACCGTACGCTGGGGATGCAGGAAGTCGTGGACCGCGGTTCCTTCGCTCAAAAACTCGGGGTTGGAGGCGACGTCGAAGGGCGCCTTGCCGTAGATTTCGAGCGTGCGGTGGAGGCGGTCGCCGGTGAGGACGGGGACGGTGCTCTTTTCGACGATGAGCTTGTAGGATGTGGAGAGCGAGGCCAGGCGGCGGGTGACGGCCTCGACGCTGGAGAGGTCGGCTTCGCCGTCAGGGAGCGGCGGGGTGCCCAGGCAGAGGAAGACGACCTCGGCGTCGTCGACGTGAGGCTCGAGGTGGGCGAAGAAGCGGACGCGGCCGCGCTCGCGGGCACGGGCCAGGAGCTCGTCCAGGTGGGGCTCGTAGAAGGGAGTGCGGCCGTCGTTGAGGAGGTCGATCTTACGTGGGTCGTTGTCCAGGCAGACGACGTCATGGCCGACCTCGGCGAACGACAGGCCCACCACGAGACCGACGTGGCCGGTCCCGATCACGGTGATCTTCATGGCACGAACTCCACGTATCCGTGTTTCTGGAGGAATTGGAAGTAGCCGATAAAGTCGAATTTGACCGGACCCAGCTCGAGCTCGGTGAGGCGGATGACCTCGGCCAGGTTGCGGCGGCCGTCGCACCAGTAGAGGGCGGTGACGGGCGGGCCGGAGAAGGAGGCGGCGGGATAGCCTTGGCGCTGGTCGGGGGGGAGGTCGTCGAGGGTGATGGTGCCGATACGCTTGCGCCGGATGATGATCTGGGAGGCGACGGGGTCGGGGGCGGGGACGCTGGCGCGCGGCAGCCGGGCCTTCTGCTCGGCGGCGAAGCGGGCGAGGGAGACGGTGAGATCGTCGGGGACCGGGCCGAAGCGCGAGGCGGAGCGGACGGCCTGGGTCTCGCGGGCGAGGGCGTAATCGATGCGGTCCGGGCCGGCCCCTTGTTCGAGGGCCGTTTGCGCGGCGGCGGCGATACGCTGGTAGCCGCGGGTGAGGGCCAGGTCCGCAAGATAGCGGGCTTCGGCGGGACCGGCGTTGGCCAGGTAGTAGAGATAAGTTGCGTTGATGACGATAAGGTCGCGCAGGGAGCGGGGGTCCACGGTAGCGGGGGTGTCGGCGCTGTTGTGGTGGGTATGGACGCCGGTGCCGCTGTAGGGCCACACGGTGGGGATGCCCACGGATGGATCGCCGAGGTAGTTGTCGGTGCCGCTCATGTACTCCTTCCAGAGCGAGGGACGCTTCACCTGGGGGAAGTACTCTTCGGCGAGGCGGACGATCAACGAGTCGGTGAAGGACTTGGCGGCGTGGGGGTTGAGGTACCAGGTGTATTCTGTACCGGCCAGGTTCTGGGGCGCGGCAGGGGTGTCGAGGCACATGGCGGCGACGGTGCGGCGGACGCGTGCCGCGTTGGTGGCCAGGTAGTGCATGGACCCGTAGCATTCGCCCATGGCCAGTATTCGGAGGGAGCGGCGCGGGCGCGGGAGCTGGCCGGCGCGGATCAGGCGCTGGAGGGTTTCGAGCGAGGAGATCATGGCCGCGACGCCGGTGGCGTTGTCATGCGCGCCCTGCTCGAACAGGTGGCCCAGGGTGAGGACCTCCTCGTCGCCGGAGCCGGAGATGACTCCGGTCACGTAGGGGTAGGTTCCGGCGTAGTAACGGGTGTCGACGCGGGCGCGGGCGCGAACGGGGCCTTGCCGGAGAAGCTGGCGGAGGCGGGCGGACTGGTTCGGCGTGAGGGAGAAGCAGAGCAGCGGCGTGCTGCCTTTGGTGTAGGCCCAGCCGTTGTCGCCCCAGGCGTTGATCCACTGGCGGTCATTGGCCAGCTCGGGATTTTCGGTGAAAGTGTTGATGGCGCCGAGGGCCCCTCTGCGGACGAGCTGAGACTTCAGGCCGGCGGGATTGCGGTCGGTGAGGACGAGTTTGCCCTTCACGTCGGCGGCGGAGTCGAGGACAATCTCAGCCGTGATGCCCTCGGGGGGAGTGGGGCCGCTCCACATGCCCAGGCACGTCGGGGTCTTCTGGTAGTCGCAGAGCGGGAGCGGTTCGGGCTCCAGGATGTCGAGGGTAGCCTGCTTGGCGTCCCAGGCCAGGGGCATGGTCCAGTAGCCGTACTGCGTCGTGCCGTCGGCGGGTGGCTGAACGATCTCAACCTGGTCGAGGCCGGCGCGGCGGAGCATCGCGGCGACGTTCCGGGAGGTCTCGTCGAACTTGGGAAAGGTGAACCAGCGGTCGGTCTCCCAGATATGGCGCATGTCGTCCATGGCCTGGTCGGGTTTGACTGCGGCGCGGACCGTGCTCAGAAGGGAAGAGAGAAACGAGTCCTGCGGGGAGGCGACGGTGAGAGTGAGGAGGACAGCGAGCAGCGTGCGGCAAAAGTGCCCTGGAGTCACGTGGTGCAAATTTGCACCACGGCAAGTTGTTGATTCTGCGGGGTTGAGAATCTGGCAGATTTGCCAGGTCTTATTTCTGCCACGGGCCACTGGGAGGGGGTGTTTCATGGGACCAATGTAAACCAGTATGGTAGAACCTGGGGGATGGCGCAACGCGTTCATGAGGTGTGCGTGATCGGGGCGGGGGCGGCAGGGGGAGTGCTGGCCGCGACGCTGGCCCAGGCGGGAGTAGAGGTGGTGCTGGTGGAGGGGGGACCGTACCGGGATCCGGCGAAGCTCCACAACCATGCCTGGCCGTACGAGCGCCGGCGCAGCGAGGCGCCGCCGGTGTACGTGGATGAGAAGCGGGAGCCGCTCGAGATCATCGGGGATCCGGTGGGGATTGCGCGGGCGCGGGTAATCGGGGGGCGGACGACACACTGGAATGCCGTGACGCTGCGGTTTTCGGAGGCGGATTTTCGGGAGCGGTCGCTGGCGGGCGTGGAGGACGACTGGCCCCTTTCGTATCCGGACCTGGCGCCCTACTACGACCGGGCGGAGCGCCTGATGGTGGTGTGCGGAACGCGGGAGAACCTGGAGGTCCTGCCGGATGGTCAGTTCATTCCACCCCTCCAACCGCGTTGTTCCGAGCGGATCCTGGGGCGCGCGTCTGAGAGGCTGGGGATGCGGCTGATTCCGGTCCGCAAGGCGCTGGCGACGGAGCCGGGACATGGGCGGGCGGCGTGCCACTACTGCGGCCATTGTATGGCGGGGTGCGAGGTGTCGGCCATTTTCAATACGGCTGAGCACGTGCTGCCGGGAGCGCGGAAGACCGGGAAGCTGACCCTGGTGGCGAATTCCATGGCCCGGAAGCTGCTCCTGGGGCGGGACGGGCAGGTGCGGGCGGTGTCGGTGGTGGAGCGGGAGACGGGGAAGGAGCAGGAGATCCGGGCGCGGGTGTTTGCGCTGTGCGGCGGGAATATCGAGACGCCGCGGCTGTGGCTGAACTCGGGACTGCCGAACAGCCACGACGTGGTGGGACGCTATCTGCACGGCCACATCACGGGGCGGACGATGGGGTACCTGGCGGATTTGGCGGGGCGGGCGCCGGTCAACCAGGACGGCGCCACCGATCACGTGTACCTGCCTCGGTTCAAGCGGGGGCCGCAGAAGGATTATGCGGGCGGGTTCGGGTATCAGTTGAACTACACGTCCTACATGACTCCTCAGCACGCCCGGCGGGTGCCGGGGTACGGCGCGACGTTCAAGCGGACGGTGCGGGAGCTGCAGCCGGGGTTCTCGATGCTGGGAGGCTTCGGGAAGGTGCTGGCGCGTCCGGAGAACCGGGTCACCGTAGACCGGAACCGACGGGATGCCTACGGGATTCCGATTCCGGTGGTCCGATTCCGGTGGGGGGACAACGACCGGGCGCTGTGGCGGGACATGCAGGCGACGGCCCTGGAGATCTACGAGGCGGCGGGTGTGAAGCTGTCGTTTTCGCCGGATACGCGTCCGGCCGGGTTCGCAAGCCACGAGGTGGGGGCGATGCGGATGGGGCAGGACCCCAGGACGTCGGTGGTGGACCGCTGGTGCCGTTCGCACGAGGTGAAGAACCTGTTCATTACCGACGGCAGCGTGTTCACGACGTTTCCGGAGAAGAATCCAACGCTGACGATCGTAGCCCTGGCCTTGCGGACGGCGGAGTCGATTGTGGCCCTGAGCCGGAGGGGCGCCGAACCGCGACCGTAAGGGAACGGATCCCCCAAACCAACCGCTTGACGCACGGTAGAATAAAGAGCATGTCCGTACTCGACAACGAGCCGTTCTATCGCATTGCCAAGCTGCCGCCCTACGTGTTCGCCGTGGTCAACGAGATGAAGGCGAAACTGCGGGCGGAGCAGTCCGACGTGATCGACCTGGGGATGGGCAACCCGGACGGCCCCACCCCTCGGATCGTGGTCAACAAGCTGATCGAGGCCGCCCGCAATCAGCGCAACCACCGCTATTCGGTGTCGCGGGGAATCCCCAAGCTGCGGGCCGAGATCGCCCGGCGGTATAAGGATAACTACGACGTGGATCTGGACCCGGAGACCGAGGTAATCGCCACGATGGGGGCCAAGGACGCCCTGGCCCACCTGCTGTTCGCGGTGGTGGGGCCGGGGGACGCGGTGGTGACGCCGACGCCGGCCTATCCCATCCACCCCTACGGGGTGCTGATGGCGGAAGGACACGGTTGCCTGCTGCCGATGCCCGATCCCGCGACGTTTCTGGGGCGGCTGGAGGACCTTTATCGGAAGTCGTCGCAGCCGCCGCACCTGCTCCTGCTCTCGTTCCCGCACAACCCCACGACGCACTGCGTGGAACGGGAGTTCTTCGAGACCGTGATCGGCCTGGCGCGGCATCACGGGACTATGGTCGTGCACGATTTCGCCTACGCGGACCTGGGCTTCGACGGGTACCGGCCGCCCAGCCTTCTCCAGATCCCCGGGGCCAAGGAAGTCGCGGTCGAGATTTTCTCGATGTCCAAGAGCTACAACATGGCCGGATGGCGGATCGGGTTCTGCCTGGGCAACCGCAAGATGATTGCCGCCCTGGGTCGCATCAAGAGCTACCTGGACTACGGGGCCTTCCAGCCGGTCCAGATCGCGTCGATCATCGCGCTGCGGGAGTGCGAGGAGGAGACCAGGAAGATCTGCCACGTGTACCAGAAGCGGCGGGACACGCTGATCGACGGGTTGCGGCAGGCCGGCTGGGACGTGACGCCGCCGCGGGGGACGATGTTCGTGTGGGCGCCGATTCCGGAGCGGTACCGGGCCGCGGGGTCGCTGGAGTTCGCCAAGACCTTGCTCGAGAAGGCGCTGGTGGCGGTATCGCCGGGGATCGGGTTCGGGCAGCAGGGGGAAGGCTACGTGCGGTTCGCCTTGATCGAGAACGACAGCCGGATCCGGCAGGCGACGCGGTCGATTAAGCAATTTTTGAAGTAGCGGGTCGAAGTGGGTCGTGGTTGACCGGCAGGTTGACCTGTGTTTGAATGAGACTGATGTTGCCGGTTACCGAGGCGGGACGGCGCCGGAACCACGGGAGCATGGACGCTCACGTCACGCCGTAGGCTTCCTCAGACCGGTCGGCCTGTACTAAACCCGGAGGAAAATGGTAATCTTGGCGTACGCGGGCCGGACCGGTTGATGCAGGTCGGGTGAACCAGGAGTAAGTAGACACCGGAATTGCACGATGGTTGAGGAGTCAACTGGCATTTGGGCTGCACTGCTGGGCGCTTGGTTCCCGTGGGCAGTGGGTGTTGCTGTCGTGGTCCCGATCGCGACCTTCCTAAAGCAAGACAGCGGGCGGGGTTTGGGCGTCAGGCTCATTCACTGCGAAATCGCCGTGCTCGGAGCGGCGCTCACTGGGTCCATTATGGGCACTGTCCTCGGGTTTCTAATCCTCAGTTTTGGCGGACTGATCGGGCGGAGCGGCACGACCGGTACAGAATACTTTGGTTACTGGGAACCTGGCACCGCGTGGGGCTGGGCGTCATTTTTTGGCGCGCTCCCCGGGGCTCTTGGAATGCCTTTAGCATATTTTGTCTGCCTCCGGGAAATTCCATACAAACAGTGGCCGCGAGCCTTCGGGGTCGGCGTGGCATTCACCCTCGGGGGCGGTGTGCTCGGTGCCTTGACCGGTCCGCTCTCCGCCCTGGTTCTCGGAGTGCTGGGCTTCCTGGTGGCATGCTTGGTCGTGTGCGACATAGTTTTGGATGAGACGACCTAACCGGGCGCTGCTGGCGACGGCAAAAGCAGGCCGCCCCTGAGCGCGAGAGGCGATGCGTTCCTCTTCGGTACAATCTGGCGACGATGAATTTCGAGATCCTGGGAGAGGTCACCGAAGTCGAACCCATTGCAGTCAGCACCTCCATCCGAGATCTCGCCCGGCTTCGGAAAGTGTACGGTCCCGGCCGGTGGCGGAAGATGAAGGGGATCGCCTACGTCCGGCTCCGAAGCGGCAGGGTTCGGCTCGCGGAATTGCACTGGTATGAAGCTCATGGTATAGGTAAAAAGGACTTCAAGCGAAAGCGTTACCTGGATTGATGCAAGCAAGGCGCAGCAAGGGCTCAACTCCACGATTTGTCGTCTGCATCGACAATGCCGATTACGAGGCGTCGCTGGAGCTACACAAGATCTACCCCGTCGTTCCTGACCCGGACGCCGCACAGGATGGAGACCTTCGAATCGTCGACGAGAGTGGTGAGGACTACTTGTACTCCGCGGCCCGTTTCGTCGCGATCGACCTGCCGAAGTCGCTGGAGCGCGCGATGTTGAAGCAGGCTTCCTGAAGCGCCGCGGGCAGATGCCGGCGTCGAGAGCCAAGGCTATGACGAACCGACACCGCTTCCGCCCTCCGGCTTCGACGACTTGCCGGTCGAGGACCAGATCGACGTGGGACCGAATCGCAGCGAAACCGGATCAGGTCCCTGTTCCAGAGTGGCATAGTCAAGTGCTGGGCAAGCGGCTGGCGGCCCACGAAGCGAATCCCGAGGCGGCGAGACCGTGGGAAGAAGTGCGCGATGAAATTCGGTCGAAGCTTGGTAGTGGGCCGCCGCGCTGATGCGCCAGCTCGTCACTCGGCTTCAGGCAGCGCTGGACGTCGAGGAGGCAGCGAGTTGGTATGAGAGCCGGCGAACCTGGCCTTTGGGCTTCGATTCCTCGACGAGATGGATTGCGTTCTCAAGCGGGTCACCGCCGCTCCGTTTCAGTTTCCAGTGATCCACTCCGGGGTTCGACGCGCCTGACTCAACCGATTTCCCTATTCGGTGTACTTCTTGGCCTGTGACGAGAAGGTCGACATCGCGGTTCTTCATCAACACCGCCGTCCGGACACATGGAGGAGTCGCCTCTTTAAGGACCAAGACGCAGGGTCGGACTAACCGGGCGGAGGTTCAGCGGGAAGACGCTCCCTTATAGTCGCGGCTCGGTGCAGCTACTGGCAACGGTTTCTTGGTTCGCCCAGGCCTCCACCTTTGCCACGACCTCGTCGCCGGGCTGCAGGGAGATGGTGCCGGGGCGGCGGCCTGCGAGAGTTGCGTGGTCAGGTTCACCGCCGACTCCATATAGGGCAGATTGTCGCTCGCAGGGCTCCGGTCACTGTTCGAGCGCGCCGCCCACCTGCTCCCATTCGGCGAGCAGCGTGGCGAGGGTGGTCCGCCGCTGCTCGACCTCCTTGGCCAGCCGCGCCGACTCGCGGTGATCGCGGTAGGACCCGGCCTGTTGCGCTTCGAGCAATCCGATCTCCCGCTCCAGGTTGCCCGCCTGCTGCTCCAATTCCGCCATGCGGCGCTTCATCTGCGCGGCTTTGATCGGATTGACCCGCTGGCTCTTCCCACCCGCCGGCACTGCCTTCTTCGGCCCCGCCGCTGTGGTTCGTTGCCCGCTGCGCACCGCTTCCCCACTGGCCACTGGCCACTGGCCACCGACCACTGCCTGGTAGTCCTCGTAATTCCCGGGATAGATCCGGACCCCGCCGCCGCCCACCTCAAACACCTTGGTCGCCAGCTTGTCGATGAAGTAGCGGTCGTGGGAGACGAACACGACCGTGCCGCTGAAGTCGAGCAGCGCGCCCAGCAGGACATCTTTGGCGCGCAGGTCCAGGTGGTTGGTGGGCTCGTCGAGCAGCAGCACATTCGAGGGCATCACCAGCATCCGGGCCAGGGCGTAGCGGTTGCGCTCGCCGCCCGAGAGCACCCCGATGGGCTTGAAGACGTCACCGTCGGAGAACAGGAAGCAGCCGAGTAATCCGCGGATCTCGGTGTCGGTCGAGCGCGGCACCAGCTTGGTGAGATCCTCCAGCAGGCGGGCAGCGGGATCGAGCGCTTTGTATTGGTCCTGGGCGAAGTAGTCGACCTCCACATTGTGCCCCGGGACCCTTTCGCCGGCGTTCAGGGGCTCGAGTCCGGCCAGTATCCGGATCAGGGTGGACTTGCCCGCGCCGTTGACTCCCACCAGCGCTACCCGGTCGCCGCGTTCGATCAGGAAGCTGACGTCCTCGAAGACGCGGTTCGACCCGTAGCTCTTGGCCACGTGGCGCAGTTCGAGCACCACCCTGCCGGAAGCCTTCGGCTGGGGGAACCGGAAATGGATGGTCTTCTCCTCGAGCGGTATCTGGATGCGCTCGATCCGGTCCAGCTCCTTGATGCGGCTCTGCACCTGGCTGGCCTTGGTTGCCTGGTAGCGGAAGCGGGTGATGAACACTTCGAGCTGGTGGATCTTGTCCTGCTGGTTCTTGTACGCGGCTTCGAGCTGCGCCCGGCGCTCCTGCTTGAGGGTTTCGTAACGGCTGAAGTTTCCACTATAGAAATGGGCGCCCTTATTCCACAGCTCGACGACTTTCTTGACCGTCACATCGAGAAAAAACCGATCGTGGGAGACGATCAGGAAGGCGTTGGGGTAGGCGCCCAAGTACTCTTCGAGCCAGTTCCGGGCTTCGAGGTCGAGGTGGTTGGTGGGCTCGTCGAGCAGCAGCAGGTTGGGACGTTCCAGCAGCAGCTTGGCCAGGGCGATGCGCATCTGCCAGCCGCCCGAGAACTCCTCGGTGCGGCGGTCCCAGTCCGGCTTGGGAAAACCCAGGCCGGTTAGCACCGCGCCCACCTGGGCTTCGAGGGTGTAGCCGTCCTTAGCCAGGAACTCGTCCTGGACGCGATGAAAGCGCTCGGCGGCGGCGCGGTATTCCGGACTCTCGTGGTCGAGGTGGGAGAGTTGGTCAGCCAAGCCGCGCTGCTCGTGTTCGAGCGCCAGAACCTCGGCGAACACGCTGAGACACTCCTCGAATACGGAGCGGCCGGAGAGGGTCAGGCCGTCCTGGGGAAGGTAGCCGATGGTGAGGCCCTTCTGCCGGGTGATCTCGCCGCCGTCCAGCAGCTCCAGGCCGGCCAGGATTTTGAGCAGAGTAGTCTTGCCGCTGCCATTGCCCCCGACCAGACCGACGCGGTCCTGCGGGGTAACCAGCCAGTCCAGGTCCTCGAAGAGCAGTTTTTCGCCGAAGCGCTTGCGCGCAGCGGTGAGCTGCAGCATCTTTTCAGTTTATCAGCGAGGCAGGCAAAAGGAAGACCGGCAGCGCGCGCCCGCAAGGCACAGCACCGCCGGCCTGAAGAAATGGGACCTGCTATTTGCCTTCGCGGACGTCGATCCGGGTCGCCTCCAACTGCGTCTTGGCGTTGAATTTGCCCAGACAGATCACTCGGCGGCCTTCCTTCACGTCATCCATCGAGCCCGGCTTGTTCCGGTAGGTAATCTTGGTGTCGGCATTATACACAATCTGCCGCTGGACGTTGCCGCGCCGGATGGTGATGGTGGAGGTGTCCTTGTTGATCATGTGGATCGATCCGCTGAGGCGGTCTTCTTTCTTGCCCTTGTCCTGCGCCTTGGCTTGAGTCGCCACGGCGAGAGTCAGCAGGAAGCCGAAGAACAGCCCCATGCAAATGGTAAAACTACGTCTCATGTGCCCTCCTTGGTTCAATTGGGACCTTGCCCCGCTACTATAATCTCTTCATGTCCTCAAAGTAAAGTGCTTTCTAGCGGCTTTTTGTTTCAGGGGCTGACAATGCGATACTGGCGGGCGATGCGAAGACGGCTAGGGGTGGCGGCGGGGGTCTGCGGGCTGGTGGCAGTGGGGCTGTGGAAACAGCCGCTGGGGTGGACCTCGCCCCAGCGGCCGGCGGCGGCGGTGCCGGGGGAGGCGCACTACCGGGTGGCCTTCGGGCTGCGGGACCAGACCGGAAGGAGCTGGGACGGACGCCTGGAGACCCCCGGCGGGAGGGTGTCAAAACTGACCGGGTGGCGCTTCGGGGACGGCGATCAGGTCCGATCCGAAACCGAGTGGAGCTGCGCCACGCGGCCCCGGGCCTTCAATCCGGCCCTGCCGGAGTCGCCCGACCCCACCCCTAAGCCGGTCGGGCTCTTGGTGACGGTGGAGGGCCCTCGGGTGGAGTTCCGGACGGCCAATGGTTCGTTTGGGTTCGTTTTGTCGGATATCCCGGCGGCCGGGCCCCGGCTCTTTCTGGACGGCCAAGTCACGGTGGAGCGCGTTCCGGCCGTGGAGTCCCACACCGCCCCGGAAACCGAAGACGACTATCCCGAGCTGGCCCGCGACAGCGGCGGGCTGTGGATGGCGTGGCAGAGCTATCGCGGGGAGAGCGACTCGGTGTGGGTCCGCCGGTTCGACGGCCGCCAATGGGGGCCTCCGGTGGCGCTTCTGGAGAAGGGCGACGCCTACCGCACGGCGGTGGCGACGGCCGGAAACGGCGAGACCTGGGTGGTGTGGTCCCAGCAGATAACCGGCAACTGGGACCTTTACGGACGGTCCCGCCGCGATGGCAAATGGGGCGCGGTGGTCCGGCTGACCGAGGCGCCGCAGCCCGACATCATGCACCGGCTGGTGAGTGACGGAGCCGGCAACCTGTGGCTGGTCTGGCAGGGCGGGCGCAACGAGCAATTCGACATCCTCGCCCGGCGCTACGATGGCCGCTCCTGGGGGCCCGAGCAGAATCTCAGCAACACGCCGGACAACGACTGGGAGCCCGCGGTCGCCTCGGACGGCAAGGGAGGTGTCTGGGTCGCCTGGGACGGCTACGAAGCGGGCAACTATGATGTGTATTTCATCAGGCTCGACAGCGGCCGGTGGACCAAGCCTGCCCCCATCGCGGCATCGTCCAACTTCGAGGCTCACGCCAGCCTCGCCGTCGACCGCGCCGGACGGCTCTGGGCCGCCTGGGACGAAGGCGGCCGCAACTGGGGCAAGGACACCGGCTTCACCATCCGGGGAACCGGGGAGGCCGGAACCGGGCTGTACGCCGATCGGCGGGTAAAGGTGGCCTGCCTGGACGGCGGCCGCTGGATGCAGCCCGCCGCCTTGCCGCCGGCCCCGGACTTCCGCGATCGCCCCCAGCTCGCAGCGGACGAGGCCGGCCGCGTCTGGCTATCTTACCGGGAGCGCTACCGGGTTCGTTTTGGCCAAGGAATGGGCGGAGCCATGGGCGTCGGCGCCTGGGAGACTTATGTGACTTCCTGGGCCGGAGACCGCTGGAGCGCGCCTCAGTTTGTCCCCCAGAGCGTCGGGCGAGCCGACACGCGGGTGGCCCTGGCCCCGGCGGCGGGCGGCGGCGTCTGGCTGGCTCAGGCCACCGACCAACGCGTCTTCCAGCCAAACCGCCCCGGAAACTACGACCTGATCACCACCCGCCTGGTCGCCCCGTCGCCCCCGTCCCCCCCTCGCCTAACCCCCCTCCAGATCGACGCCACTGAAGCGCCTCTCTCCGGCGCCGCGGAGCGGGCCGACATCGCCGCCCTTCGCGCCTACCGCACCGGCCCGCGGCGTATCGTGCGCGGCGACATGCACCGCCACACCGATATCTCCTTTGGGGACGGCGTCGGCGACGGTTCTTTGACCGATGCCTACCGCTACGCCATCGACGCCGCCGGCTTCGATTACCTCGCCGTCACCGACCACAACTACGGCGACAACGAGTACTCCTGGTGGCGGACCCAGAAGTCGGCCGACCTGTTCCGTCTGGGCGACAAGTTCATTCCGCTCTACGCCTACGAGCGCAGCCTGGTCTATCCCAACGGCCACCGCAACGTGGTCCACGCCCGGCGCGGCATCCGCTGGCTGCCCATCCCCGAAGCCGAGCGCAAAGGAGAGCTGGGCGCCGCCGCCCTGTACCAATACCTCAAGAAGACCGCTGGGATCGCCATGTCGCACACCTCGGCCACCAACATGGGCACCGACTGGCGCGACAACGATCCCGAGGTGGAGCCCCTGGTCGAGATCTTCCAGGGCGATCGTACCAACTACGAATACGAGGGCGCCCCGCGCTCGGCCACCGCCGGACGGCTCGACTTCCAGCCCGGCGGCTATCGTCCCGCCGGGTTCGTCCGCAACGCCTGGGCCAAGGGCTACCGGCTGGGGGTGCAGGCCAGCTCCGATCACCTGTCCACCCACATCTCCTATGCCATGCTGCTGGTCGACGAGTTCAGCCGCGAAGGGATGCTCCAGGCGATCCGCGGCCGCCACGCCTACGGAGCGACCGACAACATCATCCTGGACCTGACCCTGGAAACGCCCTCCGGCGAGCGCTGGATGCAAGGCGACATTCTCCAGTCGGAGCCGCGCCCCCGTCTGAAGGCCTTTCTGCGGGGCACCTCCACCATCGAGCGCGTGGAAATCATCAAGAACAACAACGTGGTGTACTCGGCCAATCCGGGATGCCAGACCTGCACCGTGGAATACACCGACTACGACCCGGACTCAGCCGTAGGAGCCGTCAACAGCGAGTCGTTTTACTACCTAAGGGCGCGCCAGTTCGACGGGCAACTGGCCTGGTCGTCCCCGCTCTGGGTGAGGAGAAAATAAGAACATGATCACCGCTATTGACGCCACCCAACTCCCCTGGCAGGAGCGTTTCAACGAAAAGCTCGGCCGGAATCTGTATCGCAAAGAACTATATACCGACCCCGAGACGGGCATGGAAGTCCGCCTGGTCCGCTACCCGGCCGGGGTGATCAACCCGGAGCACACGCATCCCTGCGCCCACGGCATGTACGTCCTCGAAGGAACCCTGGTAACCCACCAAGGCTCGTTCGCCCCCGGCAGCTTCGTCTGGTTTCCCGAGGGCGAAACGATGGAACACGGGGCCTCGGCGGCGGGGGACGTGACGGTTCTTTTCGTAACCAACAAACCGTTTCGTATTGACTATAAATAGATAGTGGGTGGTTGATCAAGCGTACGTCATGCAGTACAATGAAGTGTACGGAAGGTGTCCCTATGACCGAATCCATGCCCATCATCGAGGCGCGCAACAAGCTGACCTCGCTTCCCGAGAAGTTCGCCGGCGAGCCCGAGCCCGGCGCCGTCGCCGTCACCCGCCGGGGAGAGCCGGTTCTGGCCATCTTGCCGTGGGATCTTTACGAGTCCATCGTGGAAACCCTCGAGGTCCTGGGGGATGAAGCCTTGATGGCCACCCTGCGGCAGGGAATTCGCGAGATGGCGGCGGGCAAAGGGATTCCCTGGGAGCAGGCCAAGAGGAAGCTCCGGCGGTGAGCTATGAAATCCTCCTAGCCCCGACGGCGCAGCAGATGCTGGCCGGCATCACCGACCGCCACATCCGCCAGACGATCCAGGACCGCATCGACGCCCTGGCCAACGAGCCGGACAAGCAGGGAAAGCCACTGGGCGGCGAACTCCAGAGCTACCGCAGTCTCCGGGCTGCCGGGCAGCGTTATCGGATTATCTACCGGGTGGAGCGCGAACGGATACTGGTTTTTGTCGTGGCGGTGGGTCTACGGCGGGCTGGCAGCAGAAGCGACATCTACGCGCTGGCCCGGAAGTTGCTCCGACTGCGCCTCGTGGGCCCAACATAGGAGCACGAGGCCTCGGCGGGCGGGGGACATTGTGGTAATCTGGGGCAAATTCTTTTTCGGAGGGTTTCATGCGTCTGGGTCGCTTACTCCTTCTGGGGGTGTTGAGTTCCGCGCTAGTCTGCGCGCAAGCGGTTAAGGGGTCGCTGCTGGGAACCGTGAC
>JBGOUV010000411.1:0-5895 GCA_041477815.1 Terriglobia bacterium
CAATGACCAGGATCTTGCCGTTGGGTGTGGACATCTGTCTTGGTACATATCGGCCGGCTTGGCCCGAAGGTTTAGGAACTGCTAGCAGGCCCCCGGCCCTGTAGCACGGTTTACGCGAGCCGCGGTTGGTCCAGTGGGAGGGCGAGGGGGCCGGAGCTGTCGCTTGAATCTCCGGCGGCGGCGCCGGGACGAGTCGCAACAAGAGAGCCGTCCGGCTCGTGGTGCAAATTTGCACCACGGTAAGTTGTTGCAATCACACAACCACGCGCGGCAACCGCCGTCCGCACGCGAGCAAGGTAGTGCACAGCGGCGGGGCGCCGGTTTCGAGGACCTCTCGTCTCACCGCACTACCGCCGAACGGGCAGGCGCAGGCGGTGGCGGAGGGCGCCAAGGCAGCCGCCCGAAAGTCTTGGGGCGGCGGGTGGGCTACGCCGCAAATCCGAACAACACCGACCTCTACCAGCCGCTTGCAGGACGCGGAGCTGGGCATCCTGCGGGCTAACGCTGGAGCGTTACCACGCGAATCCGCTGGGCAACCTGAAGGCGGCCCAGGGCACCGGAGGCGCCATCAACACGACGGCCGACTGGTCTTGCCCGGCAACTTCGGTCGCATCCTATCAACGAGCACCCATCCGCGAATCTTGCGGGTCAATCTCGAGGTAGTCGAGCCCGGCACGCTCCGCGCCGTCCGGCACGCCCTCGATACGGACCTGGTCCCCGGGCCGCAGCCCCAGGCCGGCAACCCGGCGCCGGGTGGACGAGTGCGCGTCCATCCGGAGCGCCGGCAAATCGTCGTGGGCGGTCCACTCGTCGACTTGTTGAGCGCCGACGAACAGCCGGTAGTGAGCCGTGCCGTTGTTCTGGTCGAAATACTGAATGCTGAGGTCGTACCAGCCCGGCCTGCCGCGGTAGGTAAAGGTCGCCGTGCAGCGTCGGGCCGGAGGGGCGCACTGCACAGCCTGGCCGCCGGAAGCGGCTTCCCAGGGCGTGATCGCGACTACCTCGTACCCTTCGAGCCTCATCGACTCCGCTTCCAGCCGATGGGGAAAGTTCCCGGCGCGGCCCTGGGCGTCAGGGATTCCGGAAGTCTTCAGAAACCAGTTATTCACCGCGTCCCGCCAGACGCGGGCGTGGCCGGCCTGGTACTCCAGGCGCGCCAGCACCTCCCCGTAGCGTGGCTCGTCCACCAGCCCTGGGAGCGACCGCCACTGCCGCAGCGACTCTTCCACCGCGGCGGCTCCTTCATAATGCGAGTCGTAGATGTGCTGGATCACCGTCTTGCCCGTATGCAGGAGGTGGGTGTAGGGCACGTGGTGCATAAACAGAAGCAGCTCATCGGGGCAGTCGGCGAGGGATTCATACCTCTTGGCCACCGGCGGACGGTATTGGCCGATATAGCCGGTGCCGGTGGCGACGGTGCGATCCATGCCGATGCCCTTCTGGTCGGCGCGGTGCCATTGGCCCCAGCCGTTGCGCTCGGAGGCTTCGACCGCCGGACCATAGTGGCTGCCGGTGATATCGGTGAGGGTCTGGGCGCCGAGCGGGCCCGTGTAGTTCTCATAGTTGCGCCAGGAGGCGAGTTGCAGGGCCACCATGGTCTTCACGACCAGAGGGTGGTGGGACCAGGTGAGCCGCGTCCACTCGTCGGCGATCTGTCCGGCGCCGAGGTGGGGATCCCAGGCCAGACGTCCGAAGCCATAGAGGTTCGCCTGCGACAGGTGATGACCGGTCCAATTCGCGGCCAGGCCGACGTTGGAGACCCCCACGAAGCCGCGGACCAGCGCCTTCACCGGCGTGCCGGCGCCCTGCGCCTGCATATCGAAATCCAGCGCCTCTTTCCACATCGGAATCAGGAAAACGAGATGACGGGCCTGCCCGAAGTACTCCTGGGTGATCTGCAATTCGATCGCCTGGTTCGTTTTCTCCAGCGCGCCGAACAGGGGCGACGCGGGCTCGCGCACCTGGAAGTCGATCGGTCCGTGCTTGATCTGGATCAGGACATTATCGTCGAACCGGCCGTCCAGACTGTGAAAATTATCGTAGGCGGCGCGGGCCCGGTCGTTTTTCAGGTTCCGCCAGTCCATATGGTGGTCGTAGACGAAGCCGCGATAGAAGAGCAGGCCGCCGTGCGGGCGGAGAGCGCGCGCGATGGTGTTGGCCGCGTCGGCGTGCGTCCGGCCGTAAGCAGACGGTCCCACCCGCCCCTCGGAGTCCGCCTTCAGAACAAAGCCGCCGAGATCCGGGATGGCGCGGTAGATCTCGGCGGCCTTGCTCTGCCACCAGCGAATGACGCCGGGATCGGCAGGGTCGAACGTGTCCAGGCCTCCGATCGCCTGCGGGCTGCTCAGGTCGATCGAGACCGCGACCTGCACTCCCCAGGGACGGAAGGCCTCGGCCAGACGCGCCAACTGCGGGAGAAACTCGGTGGTGAGGACGCGCGGATCAGCGTTGACGTTGTTGACGGCGCAGCCGTTGATACCGAGCGAAGCCAGCAGGCGGGCATAGTCGCGCACGCGGCTCAAGTCGGCGCGGACATTGTTGTTCTCGAAGAAAATGGACCGGCCGCCATAGCCGCGCTCGATCGTGCCGTTCAGGTTGTTCCACTCGTTCACCCAGCGCACCGGCGCGTGGGGCGCCTGTCGTTCGTCCAGCGGGTCGATCCTCTGCCGGAGACCGATTCTGCGCAACAAGGCAAAGGCTCCGTAGAGCACACCCCGGTCGTTGGGGGCGGCGATCACCAGATACGAGACGCCGGCGATGGTCAGGGTCTTCAGCCGGTAGCCGTCTCGCGGGAGGTCCGCTGGGAGGCGAGCGTTCGCTTTCTGCAGCGCCTCGAAGGTTCCCAGGACGATGGCGGGCTCGCGCGGCAGGCGGGTCTCCAGGCGCAGCGTTCGCCCCAGCATCCCGCGTACTCCGCGTATCAACTCCTCCTGCGCGGAACGAACCACGGCGGAGTCGTCCAGGGCGGCCACCACGGCCGGCAGATGGGAGTCGGAGGCCGCGGCTGCGGCGTCGAGCGGCGCGTAGCGCAGCCACGCCTCGTAGCCGGACTCCGCCCGCATTCCCGCGGCCAGAGCGAGCAGGAGAAGAGGAGCGCGGGTCACAGATTCGTCCAGCGCTGGAAGTTGCCACGGAATAAGCGGGTCACATCGCGGTCCACGTCCTCGCGGGTGATCGGCCGGCCGTCCTCGGCGAGCAGCCGGTAGGTCCTGGCCAGCAGCGGAGCGAAGGTCCGGCGGGTGTTGCGCCACTTGTAGAGGATCTGCTCCAGGATCCGGGCGTCCGAATGTTGCGGGATGAAGCTGGTCCCGAGCATTTCCAAGCGCTCGCGAGTGATCTCCTGGACGATCGACTCGTTGTTGAGGAACCACCAACAACCGAACGGCATCAGGTTGCTGAATTTTCGCGCATAGACGCACAGCTCATGCTGGTTCTCGCGGCTCAGCACGCTGACCAGGAAGCGATTGTCGGGAAAATCGCAGCACAGCCTCTCGACCGCCCGCAAATCGGCCCTCCCGGCCGCATCCCCGCCCAGGCGCAAAGCCGGGTTGACCTGCCGGCGGACGCCGATCATCAGGGCCAGCGGAATATTCAACTCCCGGCAGGCGGGCAGAATCGCGCCGGTCAGCAGGGCGGTCCGAACGTCGTTCTCCGGGAACTGGAACGAGTCGGGCAGCGACACGGCCAGGTATACCGCCCGCATGCGCAGCGACCAGGCCAGGACGAACCGCCGCACTTCCGCCACCGTCTTGCCGCCGGCGTCCGGGTCGACAGCGTAACCCTGCGAGGCCACGCGCCCGCAGTGGGCGGACCATTCATTCAGGATACGATCCAGCCGCAGCGAGGCGTGAAACCGGGGGTCCGGCCCGATCTCGCCGTCCCACACTACGGCCTCGGCCGGATCGAGCGGGTCGTTCGTCATGACGGCGGCGCCGACTCCGGCCAGGCGGAACACGCGCGGGACATACTCCGCGAGATTCTGCTCGCGGAAGAACTCGCGCAGCGGCTCCAGCGTTGCGGGGGCCGTAGGGAGACCCAGCGCGGCCAGCACCGCAATCACGCCCCGCGTCGCTTCCGAAAGGGGAGCGTTCTCGACGAACAGGGTCTTCCACACCAGGTCCGCGCGCTGCGATTTGCTCAGGGCCCAGTATTGTTGGGGGCACAGGGACGAGAACCGAAAGAGCTCGGCCTCGAGATAGTGATAGGTGAGCAGGTCCTCGATGCCCCACTGTCCCAGATTCCCGAATGCCGGAGCAAACAGGTGCGTGTGAATATCCAGGAACGGCGTGGCGGCGAGGACTTCCTGGACCACGGTTTCGATATCCGCCGGCGCGATCCGCGGGCGGTGTTTACCATCCCCGGGGACTTCGATGGCCGGCGGCAGGTTGGGGATAGGTTGCAACCTCGAACTATATCTGACCACGAGCCCGGAAGCAAGCGCCGGCAGGAGTGCCGAGGAGTGCCGAGGAGTGCCGGGAGTGCCGGCGCGGCACGCGGAGAGCGTGCGCCAGGTTTCCGGCTAGGCTACACTGGTGTGGTGTCGGCAAAATACCCGGCAGGCCGCCAATTCCTTAGGGTTGCAGTTCGGCGCCGGAACTGCAGATGATCGATCTACCGCGCATCCAGGGAGCGTCCTCCGAAGGCGTTCGGGATTTCAACCGGCGGATCGTCCTCAACCTCATTCGCCGGCGGCAGCCGATTTCCCGCGCCGACCTGGCCCGTGTCTCCGGGTTGCAGCGCAGCACGATTTCCTTGATTGTCGAGCAACTGATCGAGGAGCATTGGGTCCTGGAAGGCGCCACCGGCCGGCTGCCGCGGGGCCGGCGTCCCACCTTCCTGCGATTGAACGACGACCGCGTCATCGTCGGAGTGGATATTCGTCCTACCCAGATCACGGTCGCTCTGGCCGATGTCAACGGGAAGTTCACCACTCGGGAATCGATGGCCACGCCGGCCCATCCGAAGGCCGCGATCAAGGGCGTGATCCAGCGGATTCAGCGCATCCTCCGGTCGTGTGACGGGAAGAAGATCCAGGGCATCGGTATCAGCCTGCCGGGGCGCATCGCCCGCCCGTCGGACCGGTTGGTGTTTGCCCCCAACCTCCACTGGCCGGAGGTGGATATTCGCACGCCCATCGCGAAAGCGACCGGTCTGGAGGTGGAGCTGGAGAATGCGGCGAATGCCTGCGTCCTGGCGGCGGTCTGGTTCGATCGTCTGGAAGAGTGCCGTAATCTGGTGGTGGTCACGGTGTCCGAGGGCATCGGCACCGGAGTTTTTGTCAACGGCCAGTTGGCGCGCGGCCTGAACGGCATGGCCGGAGAATTCGGCCACGTGACACTCGATCCGAGCGGGCCGGTTTGCGGGTGCGGCCGGCGCGGTTGTTGGGAGGTCTTCGGTTCCAATCGCGCCGCCCTGCGCTACTACCTGGAATCCGTTGCGCAGTCCCATGGCCTGACCTTCCAGGATCTTCTGAGCCTCGCCGATCAAGGCGATACCCGGGCCATCCAGGCCCTGGAGACTATGGCCCATTATCTCGGCCGCGGCATGCGCATGATCGTGGCCGGACTCGCTCCCGAGCGGATTATCGTGGTGGGCGATCTGACCCGCTCCTGGCGCCGTTTTGGGCCGGTGATTGAAAGTGAGGTGCACGCCCAGGTGCTGCCGGGCGGAAGCGCTCCTCGGGTGATTCCCGCCCATGAAGACGGCCTGGCCCGCCTGCGAGGTACGGTAGCCCTGGTATTGCAGAAGGACTTCGGTCTGACCCAGGCCTGACGGGCCGACGCCGAGATGCCGCGACGGTGTCGGAGCGGTGAAGAGGTCAGAAACACCTAACTTATGCACCAAGTCGACCCAGGACAACCACGTGCTCGCAGTCGAGGACTCCTCGATTCGATA
>JBGOUV010000084.1:0-19367 GCA_041477815.1 Terriglobia bacterium
GTCGAGGATCTGGAGCAGGGCGTTGAAGACCTCGGGATGTGCCTTCTCGATCTCGTCGAACAGGACGACCGAGTAAGGGCGGCGGCGGACGTGCTCGGTGAGCTGCCCGCCTTCCTCGTAGCCGACGTAGCCCGGGGGCGCGCCGATCATACGGGATACGGCGTGCTTCTCCATGTACTCGGTCATATCAATACGGATGGCGGCTTTCTCGTCGTCGAAGAGGAACTCGGCCAGGGCCTTGCCCAGCTCGGTTTTGCCGACGCCGGTGGGGCCGAGGAAAATGAAGCTGCCGATGGGACGCTTGGCGTCGCCCAGGCCCGCGCGGTTGCGGCGGATGGCGTTGGACAGGCGGCGCAGCGCTTCCTCCTGCCCAATCACGCGATGGCGGAGGCGTTCCTCCATGTGTACCAGTTTGGCCATCTCGCTTTCGAGCATGCGGCTCACGGGGATGCCGGTCCATTTGGCGACGATGCGGGCGATATCGTCCTCATCGATCTCGCCGGGGAGCATGGGCTTCTCCTGGGCTTCGAGCTGGGCCGTGGCCTCCTGGAGGGCCCTCTCGACCTCCACCAGCTTGCTGTAATGGATCTCGGAGGCCCGGCCGAGGTCGGCCTCGCGGGTGGCTTTCTCCTCTTCCTGGCGCAGGGCCTCCTGCTCCTTCTTGAGCTGCTGGACGCGCTGGATGAGGCCTTTTTCGCGGGCCCAGCGCTCCTTGAGGCCCGCGTTCTCCGAGCGCAGGCGCTCCAGCTCGTTCTCGATGTGACGGAGGCGGTCGCGGCTGGCCGCGTCGGTCTCCTTGCGGAGAGCCTGGCGCTCGATCTCGAGCTGGATCATCTTGCGGTCGCGCTGGTCGATCTCGACGGGCATGGAATCGATCTGGATGCGGAGCGAGGAGCCGGCCTCGTCGATGAGGTCGATGGCCTTGTCGGGGAGAAAACGGTCGCTAATGTAGCGATGCGACAGAGTGGCGGCGGCGACCAGAGCCGCGTCCTTGAGCCGTACCGCGTGGTGGATCTCGTAGAGCTCCTTGAGACCGCGCAGAATGGCGATGGTGTCCTCGACCGTGGGCTCGCCGACCATCACGGGCTGGAAGCGGCGCTCCAGGGCGGCGTCCTTCTCGACGTGCTTGCGGTACTCGTTGATGGTGGTGGCGCCGACGCAGCGCAGCTCGCCGCGGGCCAGGGCGGGCTTGAGCAGGTTGGCGGCGTCGATGGCCCCTTCAGCGGCTCCGGCGCCGACCAGGGTATGGAGCTCGTCGATGAAACAGATGATCTCGCCGTTGGCCTCCTGGATCTCCTTGAGGACGGCGCGCAGGCGGTCCTCGAACTCGCCTCGGAACTTGGTGCCGGCGACCATGGAACCCAGGTCCAGGGCCACCAAGCGCTTGCTTTTTAGGGAGTCGGGGATGTCGCCCGAGACGATCCGCTGGGCCAGTCCTTCGACGATGGCTGTCTTGCCCACGCCGGGCTCGCCGATCAGGCAGGGGTTGTTCTTGGTGCGGCGCGCCAGCACCTGGATGACGCGGCGGATTTCTTCGTCGCGGCCGATGACGGGGTCGAGTTTCTTCTGTTGGGCGGCGGCGGTGAGGTCGCGGGCGTAACGCTCCAGGGCCTGGTATTTGGCTTCGGGGTTGGGGTCGGTGACCCGCTGGGTGCCGCGGATGCTGACCAGGGCCCGCAGGATCGCCTCGTGGGTGGCGCCCGCGCGGTTCAGCAGGTGTCCGGCGGGATCGTTCTTGAGCTGAGTCGCGGCCAGCAGCAGGTGCTCGGTCGAGACATACTCGTCCTTGAACTGCTCGGCCTCTTGAAAAGCCTGCTGGATCAGCTCATTGAAGGAGGGAGACATGAACATCCCTTGTTGGTTGGACTGGACCTTGGGAACCGAGCCCAGCATCCGTCGGGCCTCGTGGAGCACGGCGGCCGGGGGTACATCGCACTTGGCCAAGACCTTCTGGACAATTCCGTCGGCCTGCTCGACCAGGGCGATGAGCAAGTGGAGCGGGATCATCTGCTGGTGTTCGTTTTCGGTGGCCAGGGCCTGGGTATGCTGGAGGGCCTCCTGGGCCTTTTCGGTAAGCTTGTCGAAGCGGATCATATGCTTAGTCCTATTTCATAATAAAATATGAGTGAGAAATTGTCAAGTAGCGCGGCTTGACACGGCGGGTGGCTTACGTTACGCTGGCCCCCGTGTCCCAGAATACCGACCTGATTCGCCAAGCTCTTACGGCCGGGGACGGCATTGTCCGGCTGGCTCCTTGTTGGGTTCCTCGCTCCTTTCTGATGCCCGGGGGGCGTCTGAAGCTCGACCCCCGGGATCTGTACGCCTTGGGCGCGCACCGGGGCGGGATTGACGAGCGCTGGTTCTCGTCGACCACCAACGCCGACAACGGTCCGGGGACGCCCGCCGACGAAGGCCTCAGCTATATCGTCGCCGGAAATGGCGCGGAACCCAAGAAGATTCTGCTAAAGGAAGCCATCGAAACTCTGGGGGACGAGTTCCTCGGCGCGGCCGTGATGGCCAAACACGGGGGTTGGAATGTCCTGACCAAGTTTTTCGACAACCTGGGTCCGATCCCGCACCACATGCACCAGATGGAGCAGCACGCGCGGCGGGTGGGCCGGAAGGGGAAGCCGGAGGCGTATTATTTCCCGCCGCAGTACAACTTCAAGGACAACAACTTCCCGTACACCTTCATGGGCCTGGAGCCGGGCACGACCCAGGACGATGTGCGGCGGTGCCTGGAGCGGTGGAACCAGGGGGACAACGGGATCCTGTATCACTCCAAGGCGTACCGGCTGAAGCCGGGGTCGGGGTGGCACATCCCGGCGGGGATCCTGCATGCGCCGGGTTCGCTGGTGACCTACGAGCCGCAGGTGAACTCGGACGTGTTCGGGATGTTCCAGTCCATGGTGGAGGGGCGGGCGGTGCCGTGGGATCTGCTGGTGAAGGACGTGCCGCCAGAGTATCACCACGACCTGGATTACATCATCGGAATGCTGGACTGGGAGGCGAACGTCGATCCGCACTTCATGGAACACCACTACTTCGAGCCTCGGGCGGTGGGGGAGGATGAGAAGTGGGTGGTGTATGGGACCTCGGATTTTTCGGCTAAGGAGCTGACGGTGCGGCCGGGGAGGTCGGTGACGGTGCGGGATGGGGCGGGGTACGGGTTGATTGTGACGCAGGGGTGGGGTCGGGTGGGGGGACTGGAGGTGGAGACACCTACGTTGATCCGGTATGGGCAGTTGACGAAGGACGAGTTGTTCGTGACGGCGGGGAGGGCGGGGGAGGGGGTGGAGGTCCGGAATACCAGCGATCGGGAAGACTTGGTGATGCTGAAACACTTCGGGCCGGTGTAGCAATTCACCACCAAGTCACCAAGAACACCAAGAAAACAGTATGGACTTGGTGTTCTTGGTGACTTGGTGGTGAATTGCTTCGGCACGTCCCGATAGAGGGTGTCGGGAAAAGGCCGGACCAAACGTTTCACTATAACTAAGGACTCAGCGAGCCAGGAACTTGTTGTAGAGGAGCATGGCGATCACGGCTCCGATGATCTGACCTAGTACATAGGTAAGCGATAGGGAACCTATGGCCAGGGCTACGGCGGGGTTGAGGACGCCGTTGGAGACGCTCGATGCCGCGGAGACGCCGAGCAGAAGGGAGCCTCCGATGGTGAGGCCGGAGGCCTCGTTGGGGGCCTTGCCGTGGACCACCGAGGCCACGCCGATGGCCAGCAGGAAGGTTCCGAGCAGCTCCGCGACGAAGACGCCTGCGGTGTCGGTGGCGGTGACCGCGGGGGCCAGAGGGATCAGGAAGCGGGCGACCGCGATGGCCAGGCCGCCGCCGGCGAATTGGGCTACCAGGTAGATGCCGGCGTCCTTGGGGCTGATCTTACCGATGGTGGCCAGGCCGATGGTGATGGCGGGGTTGATGTGGGTGCCGGAGATCGCGCCCAGGGTGTAGACGCAGATGCCCAGCGCCAGGCCGGCCATGACCGGCGTGGGGAAGGGCGATTTGGCCCCCAGGGAGATGCTGATGCTGACGGTGAGGGCCAGGATAAAGGTCCCGAGGAGCTCGGCGGCGTATTTGCTCATAAGATGGAATCTTATACTGAAATGGGGCGGTCATGGCAAATCCTTTTATGGAGCGGGCCATCGGACTGGCGACGGGGAACGCGCGGGCGGGGCGCGGGGGACCGTTTGGGGCGGTGGTGGTGCGGGACGGGGAGATCGTGGCCGAGGGGACCAACCTGGTTACCTCCACCAACGACCCGACGGCCCACGCCGAGGTGGTGGCGATCCGCGACGCCTGCCGCCGGTTGGGGACGTTCGATCTGGCGGGGTGCGAGATTTACACGAGCTGCGAGCCGTGTCCGATGTGTCTGGCGGCCATCTACTGGGCGCGCCTGGAGCGGGTGTATTATGGGGCGGGCCGGCTGGATGCGGCCCGGTGCGGGTTTGACGATGAGCGGATCTATGAGGAGATCGGGCGAGCGGCTCCCGAGCGGAGTATCCCGATGGAGACCGTGATGCGGGACGAGGCGCTGGCGGCGTTCCGCGTGTGGGAGTCCCTGCCAGACAAAACTGAGTACTGAGCTATGACACGTCGCGAGTGGTTCGCTGGAATGCTGGCGCCGGCGGCGGCCGGCGAGACCGAGTTATACGTACCCGGGCGGGAGGGGTATCACAGCTTCCGGATTCCTTCGCTGGTGGCGACGCGGAAGCGTACGCTGCTGGCGTTTTGCGAGGGGCGGAGGAACAGCCGGTCGGATTCGGGCGATATCGACCTGGTGCTGAGGCGGAGCACGGACGGGGGCCGGACCTGGGGACCGCTGGCGGTGGTGGTCGATGACGGGACCAATACCATGGGGAATCCGTGTCCGGTGGTGGACCGGAAGACGGGGACGATCTGGCTGCCCATTACGCGGAATCTCGGTGCGGACGCGCAGGCCCAGATTGTGGACCGGACCGCCCAGGGGACGCGGGAGGTTTGGATCCTGAAGAGCGACGATGACGGGGTGACGTGGTCGAAGCCGGTCGAGATCACGGGTTCGGTGAAGCGGGCGGATTGGACCTGGTACGCGACGGGGCCGGGATGCGGGATCCAACTGCGGAGCGGGAGATTGCTGATTCCGTGCGATCACTACGTGGCGGGGACGAAGATGCGGCGATCGCACGCGATCTACAGCGACGACCACGGGGCAAGCTGGAAGATCGGGGGCGTGGTGGGCGACCACACCAACGAGTGCCAGGCGGTGGAGCTGCGGGACGGGACCGTGCTTATCAATATGCGGAGCTATCACGGGAGGCATCGGCGCGCGGTGGCGACGAGCCGGGATGGGGGGCTGACCTGGTCCGAGATCCGGTGGGACGAGGCGCTGGTCGAGCCGGTGTGCCAGGCGGCGTTGATCGCTACGCCGAAGGGGCGCCTGGTGTTTTCGAATCCGGCCAGCGAGAAGCGGGAGCGGATGACCGTTCGGGCAAGCCGGGACGGGGGTAAGACTTGGGAGACGGTGCGGGTGTTGCATGCGGGTCCGGCGGCGTATTCGGCGCTGGTGGCGCTGCGGGACGGCGGGGTGGGATGCTTGTACGAGCGGGGAGAGAAGTCGTCGTACGAAACAATGACGTTTGCGCGTTTGCGAATGCCATGATCGGCCAGACGATCGGCCATTACCGGATCGAGGCTCAGCTGGGGGAAGGGGGCATGGGGGTGGTGTACCGGGCCCGGGACCTGAGCCTGAACCGGCCGGTGGCGATCAAATTTCTCTCCGCGCAGGTGGCCGACGAGGAGCACCGGCGGCGATTCCAGCAGGAGGCGCAGGCGGCGTCGGCGTTGAACCATCCGCATATTGTGGCGGTGTACGAGGCGGGTACGTATGAGGGGCGGCAGTACCTGGTTACCGAGTACGTGGAGGGTACGACGCTGCGGGAGTGGGGAAAGACGGGACCCACGGCCCGGCAGACGGCGGAGATGCTGGCCGGGGTGGCCGATGCGCTGGCGTGCGCGCACGAGGCCGGGATCGTGCACCGGGATGTGAAACCGGAGAACATTCTGGTGGCGAAGAGCGGGTACGCGAAGCTGACCGATTTCGGGCTGGCCCGCGTGGGGGTCGGGGGCCGGGGGTCGGGGACCGGGGAGGCGGATTTGACGCGGACGGCGGCGATTCTGGGGACCGTGCCGTATATGTCGCCCGAGCAGATAGGGGGGCGGGGGGCGGATGGGCGGTCGGACATCTTCTCGCTGGGGGTGGTGCTGTACGAGGTGCTGGCGGGGGAGCGGCCCTTTACGGGCAAGTCCGACGTGGACGTGCTGCATGCCATCCTGCACAGTCCGGCGCCGTCTTTGGGGGAGCGGCGGGCGGACTTACCGGCGGAATTGCGCATGGTGGTGGAGAAATCGCTGGAGAAGGAGCCGGGGGAGAGGTATCAGTCCATGCGCGAGGTGGCGGTGGACTTGAAGCGGGTGCAGCGGGTGCAGACGGGGCGGACCGTGCCGATAGTGGCTCCGGTCCGGCGACGGGGCTGGGCAGCGATAGCGGGCGTGGTCGTCGGGTTGGTGGCGGCGTTGGTAGCAGGGGCAGTGTGGCTCCGGCGGCCGGATTCGTTGCGGGGGAATCCGCTGGCCAATGCCCGGTTCAGCCGGCTGACCGACTTTGCGGGCGACGAACGGCATGCGGCCATCTCGCCCGACGGGAAGTTCGCGATTTTTGTCGCCGACCGTGACGGGCCGTTCGATATCTGGCTGAGCCAGGTGGGGACCGGCGAGTTCGTCAACCTCACCAAGGGGCAGGTTCCGGACCTGGCGCACGAGCTGGTGCGTACCATGGGGTTCTCCGGCGACGGCGCCCAGATCTGGCTGCATATTCCTAACGCACAGCATGAGACCGACCTGGGGTTGATGCCCACCATCGGAGGACCGCCCCGCCGGTTCCTGGAGAACACCGTACATGCCGCCTGGTCGCCGGATGGAACGAAACTCGTCTACCACGAAATGACCCCGGGCGACCCCATGTTCGTGGCCGATCGCAACGGCGGCAACCCCAGGCGGATTTTTGTCGACAAGCCTGGCATGCATGACCATTTTCTGACCTGGTCGCCGGACGGGCGCTGGATCTACTTTGTGCGGGGCCTGGTGAACCCGTCCGAGATGGACCTCTGGCGGATCCCGTCCACGGGCGGGGAGCCGGAGCGTCTGACCTCCTACAACAGGTGGATGGCCGACCCGGCCCTGGTGGACGACCGCACGCTGCTCTACGTGGCGGTCGCCGAAGACGGTTCCGGGCCCTGGCTGTACTGGATGGATGTAGAGGAACGCCTCCCGCACCGGGCCAGCCTGGGAGTAGAGTATTACACATCTATAGCAGCCGGCGGGGTGGGAACCCGGAGGCTGGTGGCGACGGTGACGAATCCCAGCGGGGGCCTCTGGACAGCGCCGCTTTCGCAGGGAGTGGCGGAGGAGTCGAGCGTGCAGCGCGTGCCGCTGCCGACCATGCGGGCGGCCAGTCCCCGCTTCGGACCTGATTTCTTCGTGTATCTGGCGACCCGGGAGGGGGCGGATCGGCTCTGGAAGTTCCAGACCGGCGTGGCCCGGGAGTTGTGGAATGCCGGGGAAGGAGGGCGTAATGGGATCCCGGCGTTGTCAGCCGACGGCCGGCAGATCTGCCTTACCGTTCGCCGCAAGGGCCGCGGGGTGCTCTACCGCATGACCGCGGACGGCACGGGCGCCCGACCCTTGGCGGAGGGGCTGGATGTGCGGGGTTCGGTGTCCTGGTCGCCGGACGGGAAATGGGTCGTCGTGGCCGCCGACGAGGGTCAGGGCAGCCGCGTGTTCAAGGTCCCGGTGGAGGGCGGCGCGCCGGTTCGGCTGACGGAGGAATTGTCTTCGAGTCCGCTGTGGTCGCCGGACGGCAAGTGGATCGTCTACTCGGGTCCGCAGGTGGGGCAGCTGTTGCCGCTCCGCGGGGTTACGCCGGAGAAAGCTCCCGTCCCGTTGCCGTCGCTGCATGTCACTGCCGGAGGCGAGCGGTATCGCTTCCTGCCCGATGGGAAGGGACTGGTGGTGATGCTGGGACCGTTCCGGCAGGCGAACTTCTGGCTGCTGGATCCGGCGACGGGGAGCCGGCGGCAGTTGACCAATCTGAAACCGGGCTACGTGGCGCGGAGCTTCGACATCTCGCCGGACGGCAGGCAGATCTTGTTCGATCGGGTGCAGGAGCATTCGGACGTGGTGCTGATCGAGCTGCCGGAGCGGGGGAGGTAGGACGGAACCCACCACACAGTAGGTAGCGGGTCAGTTAGAAACTGGTCCACTACCTGGAGTAACATAGGGAGGGTTTGCGGTGAGTACAAACGGCACTCCTCGGCTGGATGACCTCTATAAGATGGTGGCCCACATCTATAGCCACCAAAGCGCCCAACGCTCTGCGGCCACCACGCTTGCCCACTTTGTCGAGGTATGCGGGATGCTCACCATCCATGCTCAGCCGAAGAAACGAGAAGACTACACTGTCATCGATGCGCTGTGTAAGGCTCTGGGATGGTACTTTCCTCTTCTCGCGAAGCTCCGAGTCCGAAGCGTAGAGGAGTTGGTTTTTCGCAAGTTTCCTCATGTATGCCCCTACTGCCGTCTAGCCCCACATGACGACACCCTATGCAAGCGAGTGAGGGGGGCCGCGCGCACCGTCGACCATCAAGCGCTCCGTCAGCATTACGAGGCTAATCGGCATCTTCGCCCGACGGGCCTGAGCGCCTGGCAGAAGATGTTCCAGAAAATCTATCCGCGTGATATCGACGATCGCGGTCGCAGCGTGATCGGTCTATTCGAAGAGCTCGGTGAGCTCGCCGAAGCAGTGCGCGTCTTCGAGCAGCACCCCAAATACTTCGTGGGTGAGGCTGCCGACACATTCTCATATCTCATGGGAATAGCCAATGAGATATCGGTCCGAATGGCCCAAGACGACCAGCCCTTTTGCCTAGACGACGAATTCCTTAGGCGATATCCCGGTCTCTGCCCGCAATGCGGGTCCCAAATCTGCATTTGTCCACCAGTACCGGAGGCTACGGTTGGCCGAATGGCCAAGGAGCTTGCAATCAGCAATATGGAAGAGCTGTTCAACCGTGACCCCGATACCTTTGATGCAGAGGGGAAGGAGGCGGCTGGCGCCGTTCTGGCGCGGGTTGGTGGATACCAAGGGCTTGCGGAACGCTTTCCCTTTGACCGGGGCGACGTGAATCGAGCCCTCATGTTGCTGTGCCTTCGGCTCGGAAACCTTTTTCAACGCGACAGGCCGGATCTTACCCAACGCTTCCAGAGCGCAGCCATCCGGATAGGTGCCTCCGCAGCCGTTCCCGGAAGTCGAAGGCAGAGTCTTGAGGTGAGCGAGGTTCTAGAGTCAATTAGGACCGCATGGCGCGAACTCAATGCCGATGCCAAACGGGATCTTGAAGAGGGCAAGAGGGGCCTAGTGGCCGAGCTCGGGCTAATGGTGGGCAAGGTGCGCGTGCTGTTCGTCTCGTGCAGTCCGTCGGATGCTGTGCCGCTGCGAGTGGGGAGCGAATTGCGGGCAATAAAAGAAGCTGTACGGCTGGCGAACAGGGAGGAGGATGTGGATGTCAACTCGCTAACGGCGGCGACCACGGACGATCTTCGCCGAGCTCTCCTCAATAGTGAGTACGAGATTGTCCACTTTTCGGGACACGCTGACGGTGACGTATTGGTCTTCGAAGACGCAGGCGGACGATCCATCAGCACGCCGCTCGAAAGCCTTGCGGAGTTGATTGCGCGCTACCCCACGATTCGCTGCGTGCTCTTAAACTCGTGCGAGTCTCTCGCTAACCTGACGGTGCCCATGGCGCCGTACACAATAGGGATGGAATGCTCTATAACGGACGAGGCCGCGATCGAGTTCGCGCGTGGCTTTTATGATGCGGTTTCGGCTGGGCGGACGATCGAGTTTGCAGCTCAGGAAGGGAAAACGGCGGCAGCGATGAAGGGTCTGGGTTCTCCGCCGATCAAGATTCTCAAGCGACAAGAGCAGTAGCTATAGCTAGTCAAATCATCACTCGTGCAGGGTTGCCGCAGCCCGACAAAGAGCTAGGGCGGTCCGGCAGTTTGCCGCTGATGGGCCGCGAGAGGAGAACACGGGCGTGGCAGCCTAACGACCGGTTGCAGCCGACCCGCAAAAAACGCGGCAGGCTGAATCGGGAGTCGTTAGAAGTCTCTGCTTCAGTGGAGTGGACCCAGAAGAACCTCCGCGCGCTAAAATGGACTGGAGAGAACGGACCGGGAGGGAGGGGAGGACCATGGGGGTTCCCAAACGTGACCTAGCGACGGAAGCGCTCAAGCTGCCGGCCGACGACAGAGCGGATCTGGCGCATCGCCTCATCGAGAGTCTGGAAGGCCAGGTGGAAGGTGACTGCGAACCGGCGTGGATCGAGGAAGCGGAGCGGCGCTATGCCGAATACCAGAAGGGCCTCATCACCACTCGCGACGCTGACGCTGTTTTTCGGGAGGCGAGACGCCGTCTCGAATGAGCGACCGCAGATTCCTCCTCCCGGCCGAGCAGGAGATGTACGAGGCGGCTGGCTTCTACGAGGACCGGAGTCCAGGACTGTGGCGCGACTTTCTCGCCGAAGTGGAACGCACCATTGAGTCCATCGTGAATGTCCCACATGCGGGCCCAAGGATTTCAGGAAATATCCGAAGGCGCATCCTTCGCCGGTTTCCGTTTGGCGTTCTTTACGCCTAGAACCAACCCAAATCGTTATTGTCGCGGTGATGCATCTTCGACGCGAGCCTGGATATTGGCAGGGCCGCATTGGAACGGATTTCCGATGAAGCCGGTGCGGATAGCGGGCCGCGCCTTATAGCATTCCTACACCCACTGGATACCGTCGGCGGTGTCGCCATCGTTGCGGGGGTCCACCAGCAGGGCGCTCAACTGGGGCTCGCTTTCGAGGGGCTGCACCTTGAACACCAGCAGATTCTCTCCCGGCCGGAGCTCGACGGGTTTCTGGAACTGCCCGATGCGGTAGCGGGTCGCGTTCTCCTCCTGCATCACCGTCTCGCCGTTGAGCATCGCTGTGACGCGACCCTTCACGCCGAGCCAGAGGAAGGCCTTCTGGTGGCCGTCGGCCCGGACTCTCGCCGCCGCCGCCTTCCAGTGGGGCAGTTTCAGGGTGTCGGTGGGGATAGTCATGCTCGTCCAGGTGGCGAGCGGCGCGGAGGGGTCCTCGGTGACCAGCCACTCGCGGTTGCAGCGGCCGAACCAGCCCTTGGGCTTGCCCCAGGGGCGGCGCAGGCGGTCGGCCTCGTCGCCGGTGACCTCGATGCGGCCCAAGTCCAGGGTCCCCAGGCCGCGCTGCTCGGTCATGTGGAGGAATTCCATGTCCCAGGGGTTGAATCCCATGAGGCGGGAGACTACGGCATCGGTGGCTACGGTATCTTCGCCGGCCAGGACCAGGTTGCTGCGGAGGGTCTGATCGGAGCGGCCGATGTTGTGCTCCTGGTACTGCAAGCCCCGGATTCCGTCCACGACGTTGTAGTCGGGCGGGTGGAAGGCGGCGAGGTCGGCGATGAAGGGGTCGATGCGTCCCTCCACCGCGTGCTGGGCGTGGAGATTCACGTTCCAGAACTTGCCAGGGACGGCGTAAGCCTCGCGCGGGGCCGTGCCCACGTAGCTCTTGAAGCAGGCCGTGATGCCGCAGTCGAGGTGGATCTTCATTACCGGCACGGTGATCAGGAAGTCGCAGTTGCGGATGGTGTTGGTGACGAAGTAATCGGGCCGCAGGCTGAAGGCCTTGACCCCGCGGGCGGTGCGGGGCGTCTCGACGCGCAGGAACTTGCCGCCGGCGTCCCGCACCGCGTCATAGGCCAGGTCGACGTAATCGAACTTCTTGTCGGGGAACGCCGCGCCGAACTCCTGGAGCAGGCGGGCCAGGCTGCCGCCCGTGCCGGGGAACTCCTCGGGGCCCCAGTCGAAGCTGAGGGCGTCGACGCGGCTGCCGTTTTGGGAGACCACGTTGTCGGTGGCCGGGTCCCAAAGGCTGCGGTAGCTGCCGCCTTCGGCTACGGTGATCCGAGCGGCGCGCGACCGGCGGGCTACGTACTCGACTACGGCGCGCGTCACCCGCAGGTCGGTCACATCACCCGAGCGGTAGCTCGGTTGGGGGCGTAAAAAGACGATGTTGGGTTTGATCACCACCCAGCTTCCCGGCCGGATCTTGGCTTCCAGGCTTCCGGCGCGCGGCCGGCCGTACTCGATGGCCTGCCACACCATGTCGCGGACGCGCTCGTAGTTCAGGGCGTCCTCAGGCGAAGAGGGACGCTGCAGCCTTGTGTGAGAAGAAGTTACCAGCCCGACACGGCTCTTCTCCGGAGCTGCAGCCAGGGCCGCCGCCGAGGTGGCCAGCAGAAATTCCCGACGATTCAGACCCAACATAGTCATAATGACGGACTCCTTCCTTTTGGCCGGGGAGTTGCAATCCATCAGCCATATGGAACGCCGTCGCTTTCTGCAACTGTCCGCCGCCGCCCTCCTCCCGCAGCAAACGCCGCCGCTCGAGTCGGTGACCGCTACCGCCACCCAGGACCGCATGCCGCGGGTGGGCGTCGTCCTCTCCGAGGGTCCTTCTTGGGACGCGCCCCTTCGGAAGGCCCTGGAGCTGGGTACTACCCGGGCCGGCGGGCTACCGTCGATTGTCTCGGCCGAGGACTGGGTAGTGATTCACACCGCTGACGGCGTGGACCCGCGCCTGGTCGAGTCGGTGCAGGGATTCCTGAAAGAGCGCGGCCTGGGCCGGCGGTTCACGGTGGTGGGTCCGGCTGAGCTGGCCGCAGCGGACGCGCAGGAGATGCCGGTACCGGGGGGCGGGCGCGTCTGCCGGATCCCCAAGATGATCCTGCAGTGCGACCGGCTGCTGCGCCTGGGGCCCCTCACTGCCGTCCAGCCGGGACTTCCGGCCCAGGAGCTGGTCGATCGGATGAGTTTTCACCCGCCCGACTACACCATCTTCGGCGTTCGCAACCTGGTCGTGGCGGGGGCGGATCCTCTGGCAGTGGAATCGGTGGCGGCGCAGATCCTGGGTCTTGACCCGGAGAAGCTCTCGCACCTGCGGCTGGCTGCCGATCGCGGGCTGGGGGTGTGGGAACCGGGCGCTATCTGGGTCCGGGGTAACACGGTGGAGGAGGCGCGGGGGCGCGCATGGAGGTGAAGAGTTCGGGGGTCAGGTGGAACCCGAAGACCCGAGCCATGATCTGGGTCCAGCCGTGGAGGAAGTACTCCCAGCCGTCGGCGGCGCGGATACCCTGGGCTCGGGCGTAGTCCAGGAACAGGAGCCGGCCGCGGTAGTTGAGGTCCCAGGCTACGGCGTCCCGTGGGAAACGCGCCTGGGGGGTGATAGGGGCGCCAGGGCGATCCTTGCCCAGGCCGGTGGCGTTGACGATCAGGGATCCTGGGGGCAGGGCTGCCAGGAGGCTGTCGTTGTCCTCGGGGCCGGCCACTTGCTCGCATCGGGCGGAGGTTAGCCGCCGCACCTTCTCCAAGCGGACGGCGGCGATATCGGTGAGGATTACATCGCCCGGAAGAGTTGCGGCGAGAGCCAGGCCCGCGCCGCCGGCTCCGAGGATCAGGGCCGCCGGTCCGTGCCAGTGGAGGGCCTGGAGGGCCAGGGGTCCGGCTACCGTGTCCATGGCTAGGCCGGTCAGCCGCGCGCCTCGCTTGACGATGCAGCTCACTTCGCCCAACCGGCGGGCGTCGGGGTCGAACGCGACGAACAGGTCTGCGGCGTGCTCGTAGACTCCCACTTTGTGCGTGGTTACCAGGGCTCCTTGGGCGTCGGCGTCCTGGGCGATGGTATTCACCGCCGCGCGGTATTGCTCGGGGGTGCCGTCGATGGGGATGTCAATTCCCACTAGCGCCGGCTCTTTTACGCCGGCGAGGGTGGCCCACTGGGGGAAGAGGCGGTGGATCGACGATTGGGCGGTGGTCACCCCGATGAAGTACATCGTGGGCATTAGGGCTAGCCGGTGCGCTGGTTGCCTGCTGGCGGCAGGTTGTCGCGGACCAGGCCGGCGTCCATGATCATGCAGTTGGTCCATCCCCGCCGGCGGCAGGCCATGCCGGATTGGCGGTTCCGCCACTCCGCCGGAGCGGCGGGCGCCACCGCGGCGTATTGCAGGAACTCGCGGCGCGTAACCATACTCATTTCCCGATGGTGATTTGGCGGAGCAGGGTGGCCATATCGAAGTACACCTTCTCGCACAAGAGCTTGTCGCCGTCGAAGAGGAAAATGCCCACCACCGGCAGATGGATGCGGTGTCCCTTGGCCTCCACTCCGGCCCAGGGCGCCCGGTGCGTCCCATCCATCCATACTTCGGCGATCACGGCCTGGTCGGAGTGGTAGAGGTTCCGCACCACCAGCTTGAAATCGGGAAAGGCGAGGAACAGGGAGCTGAGCAGCAGTCGTACGGCATCCTCGCCGTCGTGCTCGGTTCCGAGCGGCACCATCTCGTACTTGGGGTGGGAGAACGAGGCCACCACGCCATCCACGTCCCCGCGCGATTCCGCCTCCACGTGCCGGCTAATGACCGCTTCACGTCGTTTTCGGAGTGTCATGCGGCCAGGATACTACAGGTAGAACAGGCTGAGGCGGGGGAGAGCGGCCTTCTCCAGCACCTGCCGTTGCAGGTATTGCTTCTCTAACATGGATAACTGGTCGGCGGTCATCTTGCGGCGGTAGGGAGCCAGCTGGCGGTCCATGGTCTGGCGGTGTTCGAGCAACTGGTCTTCGGTGGAAGCTTCTACGGCTGCGGCGATCAGGCGCTCCTCGAGGACGGTCAGGCGCTGTTCGAGGGCTTCCAGGTCGGTGGGGTCCTCGGCGGCCAAGCGCTCCAGCGCTGCCGCGGTTTCCTGGCAGATGGGGGCGTCGCGCTTGCGGAGGGTGGCCGCGTTGCGCCGGAGGTATTGGGCCACCTCGCCGGGGGCGAATGCCGGCTTTCCCTGGGAGTCGGGCGCCGGCTCGTCGGACTCGCGCGCGGCGGCCAGGACCTCCTGGGCACAGAAGGCGAGGGAGTTCACCAGGCGAGTCCTGGTCTTCTTGGAACGCCATTTTTCGAAAGTCCGCTCGATCCCCTTCAGCACCGCCTCGAGGGGCACACCGCTATCTTTCCAGGTCTCGATGAGGGCCCAGTCGAGCGGCGAGAGCAGGAACAGGCCGGTCCCGCGGGCCTGCTGGAACTGCTCCTCGATCTCGGTGAAGTAGTTGAAGTAGTTCAGCGGTTCTTTTCCCAGATGATGCGCAGCCCGTCCAGGGTCAGGTCGTCGTCCACCGTACGGAGATGACGCGAGCCGCGGCACACGGTGCGGGCCTGGCCGCCGGTGGCCACGCACTTGGTCTCCTTGCCGAGCACCTCGATCATGCGGGTCAGGATGCCGTCGACCAGGCCCAGCGTGCCGTAGTAAAGTCCCGACTGGATGCTGGCCACTGTATTGGTCCCGATGAGCTTGGTGGGCTCGCGGAGGTCGACGCGGGGCAGGCGCGCGGTGCGGCTGAAGAGGGCTTCGGCGGAGATGCCGATGCCGGGGCAGATGATCCCGCCCAGGTATTCGCCCCGGGAGGATACGGCGTCGAAGGTGATGGCGGTGCCGAAGTCCGCGACCACGCAGGGTCCGCCGTACTTGTGGAATGCCGCCACCGCGTTCACGATGCGGTCGGCGCCGACCTCCTGGGGGTTGTCGACCAGCACGGCCACCCCGGTCTTTACGCCGGGACCTACGAACAGCGGCTTCGCGCCGAAGTAGCGTTGGGCCATCTCTTCGAACACGGAGTCGAGCGGGGGAACCACCGAGGCGATGGCGAGGCCGTGGACCTCCTCGGTGCGGAGGCCGGCGGTCTGGAACAGGCTGCGGAGCAGGACGCCCCACTCGTCGGCGGTGCGCTCGGAGTCGGTTTGGAGGCGCCAGCGGCCGGCCATTTCGGCGTCGCGGTAGACGCCGAGGGTGACGTTGGTGTTGCCGACATCGAGGGCTAGTAGCATCCTTAACCTCTACCTTTACCACCGAACTGCTGCCGTTAGGGAGGGATACTGTGGTTGGCTGAACCATCCGCTCCCCCTGGCCGGGCCTGCCGAATTCCAGTAGATGCACCAAGCCGGCCAGGGGGCCGGCTGCGGCCCAGGGGGGCCGCCCCACGTTTGCATCCCTGGTTACGGTCGCGGCTCGTTGCGGACGCTGCCGGTCAGCACGGGGGTGACGGCCCCGTCCTCGTGACGGAGGAGCAGCAGGCCGGTGGGGGTCAGCCCGGCTGTTACGCCGGTTGCTTCCACAGAGCCATTCACTACTACCACACGCTTGCCCGTGGCGTACGTCGAGGCGCGCGTAAACAATTCTACGATGGCGGCGGCCCCCCGCTCCAGGAGGATGTCCAGATACCGGTCCACCTCTGCCAGGACCTCCGCCAGGACCGCCTCGATCTTATACTCACAGCCGGTCTCGCGGCGCAGGGAAGTGGCGATCTCGGCCAGTTCCGGCGCAAACTCCGCCTGGTTCACGTTGACGCCGATGCCGGCGATGAGGTGGCGGACGCGGTCGCCCGAGGCGGTCATCTCCGTCAGGATGCCGGCGCACTTGCGGCCGCCGAGCAAAACGTCGTTGGGCCAGCGCAGGTCGCAGGGGAGCCCGCACACCCGGTGCAGGGCGCGGCCGGCCGCCAGGCCCAGGGCGAGCGTCACCACCGGGGCTGCGGCGGCGGCTAGCGGCGGGCGAAGAAGCAGGGAGCAGTAGAGGCCCATACCTCGCTCCGATGCCCAAGTGCGGCCCAGGCGGCCGCGCCCGGCGGTCTGCTCGGCGGCCACCACTACCGTACCCGACGGATCGCCGCGCTCGGCGCGTTCGGCGGCCTCGCGCATGGTGGTGTCGAGGGTCTCGTAGCGGTGGATCTGCCAGTTCATCACAAAATCCGGAAGCTCAGGTCCACGGCGCGGGCGGAATGGGTCAAGGCTCCGGCGGACACGAAGTCGGCGCCGGTCTCGGCGTAGGCGCGCACGGTATCGAGTGTGACGCCGCCCGATATCTCCACCTTGGCCCGGCCGGCGATATGGCGCACCAGGTCCGCTATCTCGGGTGGCGAGAAATTGTCGAGCAGGAGATGCTGCGCCCCGCAGGCCAGGGCTTCGTCCAACTCGGCCGGGGTGCGCACCTCGATCTCGAGGGGCTTGCCGAGGCCGCGGGTGCGGTCGATGGCTTCCCGGACGCCGCCCGCCGCCGCGATGTGGTTATTCTTGATCAGTACCGCGTCGTAGAGGCCCATACGGTGATTGGTGGCTCCGCCTGCCGCTACCGCCATCTTCTCCAGAAGCCGCAGGCCGGGGGTGGTCTTGCGGGTGTCGAGCACCTGGCACTTGGTTCCTTCTACTGCGCGGGTGAAGGCGCGGGACAGCGTGGCAATCCCGCTGAGCCGTTGCAGAAAATTCAGGGCGGTGCGCTCAGCGGTGAGGAGCGTCCGGGTGGGGCCCTCTACTCGCGCTACCACTGCGCCGGCGTCCACTTCGACGCCGCTGGCGTAGAGAAGGTCCAGGCGTTGAACCCCGCCGAGCGCTTCGTAGATTTCAGGCAGCAACTCCACGCCTGCCAGGACCAGGCGCTCGCGGGCCAGGAATACGCCCTGGGCCTGGGCGGCGGCGTCTACACAGGCTTCGGTGGTGATGTCTCCCGACCCGATGTCTTCGTCGAGAGCCCGGCGGATGACGTCGCTGATCATCTACATCTGCTGGAGATTCTCGCCCAGCTTGGCGATCTGGACCTCGTACTGGGTGAGCTTCAGGCGGATGGAGTCCACCACCGCCCCCGGAGCCTTGCTCAGGAACTCCTGGTTCTCGAGTTGCCGGCGCGAGTTGTCGCGAGCCTTCTCGAGTTGGGCCAGCTCCTTGGCCAGCTTCTGGCGGCGGGCTTCCATCTCCGTTGTGTCCACGCGCAGGAGCAGATCGAAGTCCGGGGTATGGGCGCGCATCGCCCCGGCGGCCGGCGCCGGACCGGCCTCGATGGCCAGCTCCAGGTTGGCCAGTTTGCGGATGGCCTCCTGGTGGCGCGCGGCCACGGCGGCCGCTTCGCCGGTGGCGTAGAGGGTCCCGTCCACCGCCTTGCGGTCGAGCTTCATCTGCGCCCGCAGGTCGCGACCGGCGGTGATGATCGACCGCAGGAGCTCGATCTGGCGCTCGGCCTCCAGATCGGTCAGGTGCACATCATATTCCGGATAGGCAGCCAGGGCCAGCGACTTCGGACGCCCCGGGACCTTCTCGGTCAGGCGCTGCCAGATCTCTTCGGTCAGGAACGGCATCAGGGGGTGCAGCAGGCGCAGGGTCTGCTCGAAGGCCGTCAGCAGGTTTTTCCACTCCGGGGTCAGACCGCTGCCGTCGCGGAAACGCAGCTTCTTCAGCTCCAGGTACCAGTCGCAGAACTCGTGCCAGATGAAGTGGTAGAGCAGGTGCGCCACTTCGTGGTAACGGAACTGCTCGATGGCCCGGTTGGCCTGTTCGGCCACGCTGGACAGGCGCGAGAAGATCCAGCGGTCTTCGAGAGGGACATCCAGGCCGCTGAACTTTTCGCCGGGGGCCGGCGCCCACGGCTCGGCTTCGGCTCGCTCCAGGTTGAGGAACACGAACCGGGCCGCGTTCCAGATCTTGTTGGCGAAGGCCTGGTAGCCGGCCAGGCGCTCCTCCGAGAAGACCACGTCGGTGCCGGGCGCGGCGCCTGCTACTAAGAAGTAGCGCACGGCGTCGGTGCCGTACTTGTCGGCCATCTCCAGCGGCTCGACCGAGTTGCCCTTGGTCTTCGACATCTTCTGCTTCTCGGCGTCCCGCACCAGGGCGTGGATGTAGACCTGGCGGAAGGGCACGTCGCCCGTCATCTCCAGGCCCAGCATGATCATCCGAGCCACCCAGAAGAACAGGATGTCGAAGCCGGTGATCAGGAGCGAGGTGGGGTAGAAGACCTTCAGGTCGGTGGTCTGATCGGGCCAGCCCAGCGTCGAGAACGGCCACAGCCCGGAGCTGAACCAGGTGTCCAGCACGTCTTCGTCCTGGAGGAGTGTGTCGCCGCCGCAGTGGCTGCACTTCTCGGGATCCTGCCGCGTCACCGTGATCCCCTGGCACGACCCGCAGTACCAGGCCGGAATGCGGTGACCCCACCAGAGCTGGCGCGAAATGCACCAGTCCCGGATGTTGTGCATCCAGTGGAAGTACACCTGGCGCCACTGCTCGGGGACGATCTCGATCCGCCCGCTCTCGACCGCCGCGAGGGCCGGCTCGGCCAGGGGCTTGGTCCTGACAAACCACTGGGTGGAGAGGCGCGGCTCGACCACCGTCCGGCA
>JBGOUV010000309.1:0-8289 GCA_041477815.1 Terriglobia bacterium
GCCGCGGTCGCCGCGACCGTGATATCGGCGAAGGGCTTACGGTTCTCTCGGATGCAGGCATAGAACTCGTCAGTGGCGTTCTCACTCGCGGACAGCACCGCCTCGGGCACGACCTTCCGAGGCTCACCCTCCGCTTGCATCTCATAGAGGAGCCCCCTGGAGAGGTCCAGAGTCCCCTTCTCGCCGAAAATCATGTACCAGTGCCAGTTCTCCAGTTGCTGGTGGTTGGGTGGGTGCAGGTAGAGCTGGCTGTACTCCAGATACGCGCCGTTCTCATAGGTATAGGACACGCTGAAGCCGTCCATCATGATGGCGCCGGCGGGGATGGTCTTGGGCAGGTACTTCTTGCCGTGCCCGTAGGCGCTCTGGGGATGACCCTGGATGATCCAGTTGCAGCAATCGATGTTGTGGACGGCGTTCTCGACGATCAGGTCGCCGGAGCGCTTGACGTCGTCGTACCAGGCGGGACGCTCGCGCCGCACCTCGTCCGGCCGCGGCGGCCGCGCCGGCTGCGAGTGACGATGGGCCTTGACCACGAACGTCTGGCCCAGGATCCCGTCCTGATGAATCTGGCGGATGGACTCCTTCAACCCCGGGAAATAGCGCAACTGCTGGCCGATCTGAAGAAACGTCTTGGCCTTGCGGGCGGCCTTGAGGACCCGGTCCACCTGCTCGGGCGTGATTCCCACCGGCTTCTCGCAGTAGACGTATTTCCCAGCTTCGAGCGCCAACGCGGCCATCTCGGAGTGGAGGTCGCAGGGCGTGGCCACCACCACGGCGTCGACGTCCTTCAAATCGAGCACCTGGCGGTAGTCGGTGAAGGAGCGCGGGTTGTCGCGGCCGGCGCGGCTCAGGGCGCGGTCGCGGTTCTGCGGGTCGATGTCGCAGATCGCCGCCACCTTGACGTTGGCCTGCTCCAGTACCTGGGTGAGCAGGCCGCCGCCGCGGTTCCCTACCCCGATCATGGCGGTGCGGATCTCGGGTCCCGGGGCGGCCACCAGCGCCGCCGCCGATGCTGAAAGAAAATTGCGTCGATTCATAAACAGCCTCCCGTCGCTACCAATATAGCTTCATTCCGAATTGGACCACCCGCATCGACAGGCGCAAGCTCCGGATCTCGCCCTGGCGCGGGGCGTCGGGCACTACCGAGGTGGCCGTGGCGAAGCCGATGTTGTTGGGCTGGCCGAACTGCGGGGTGTTGAACGTGTTGAAGAACTCGGCCCGGAACTGCAGTCGGCCGTTGTCGCTGATCTGCGGGATCTTCCAGTTCTTGTAGAGAGACAGGTCGAACACCTTGGCGCCGGGGGAATTCAGGATGTACGGACCGGTGTTGCCGTAGTGGCACAGGTCGACCCGGCTGGGGATGTTGCAGTCGGTGCGGCGGAAGGCGCTGGGGTCGAACCAGAGCTCGCGCGTGGGGTTGTCGATCCGCCCGTCGGCCACGCGGTCCGGCCGGGTGGGGCTGCCGGTGTTCAGGTTGCCGCCGCCCGGCGTGAACGGGAAGCCGGTGCGCAGGGTGACGATGCCGTTGGTCTGCCAGCCGCCAATCACCGCGCCGGCCACGCCCTTGAAGCGGTTCAGAAACGGCATGTCGTAGACATAGTTGATCACGGCGCTGTGGGTCACGTCGAACGGATAGCGGCCGCGGTCGGAGCGGCGGTCCCGCGGATCCTGATAGGCAGGATCGCCGCTGTTGCGGTCGCCCCCCTCGCCCTGCGCCTTGCTGTAAGAATAAGCCAGACCCAAGGTGAGCCCGCTGCTGTAACGTTTTTCGGCCGTCACCTGGAGCCCATGATAGTTGCCCTTGGCGTAGCTATCGAGGTAGCGGACGTTGCCCAGCAAGCGGACCGCGTCGGTCTCGCCCTGGCTGACGAAACCTTGAATCGGCCGCCGGCCGTTGATATCGGTGTTCGTCGAGGGGCCCGCATTGTTGAAGTTCGGCCAGGTGTTGTCGATATGGCTGGTCTGGCTTCCCACGTAGCCCACCGTCAGGAACGTGTTCCAGGGCAGCGCCCGCTGGATATCGAAGCTCCACTGGACGTGGCTGGTGTACTTGTTGTCGGGCGGCATCAGGATCAGGTTCACCCGCTGGGAGGTGGGATCGAACGATCCTGGGAAGGCATTGTCCAGCGTGAGAACGTCGGTGCCGGCCCGGATCCGGCGGGTGGGGATGGTGTAGGTCTGGCCGGCGTAGGCGTACGGGATGCTCAGGGCGGCGTCGGTGATCTGGTTGAAGGTGAAGCTGCCGCCGTTGGGCGGGTTGCGGGTGACGATGTTGAAGTTCTCGAGCTGCTGGCCGTTGACGAACCAGCCGAAGCCGCTGCGGATCACCCAGCGGTCGGTGGCCCGGTAGGCGAAACCGAGCCGCGGCATGAAGTAGCGGTTGTCGCTTTCGGTCAGCCGGTAGCCTTTGGTGAAGGGATTGGGGACGTAAGTGGGCCAGGTGCGTCCGTCGGCGCCCTTGCTCAGAATGTCCAGCCGGAGCGTCCGCCAGCCGCCGAAATTATCGTAGGGGACCTGGAACAGGTCCCAGCGCAGGCCGAAATTCAGGGTCAGTTTGCGACTCGCCTTCCACTCGTCGAGGAAGTAAGCGCTCCAGCGGTTCTGGCGGGCCTCGTTGTAGGCGAGCCCCTCGGCCGACTGCGTGCCGTTGACATATCCCAGGAGCCAGCCGGCCAGGACGTAGCCGCCGGGACAGCAGTCAATCCGTCCGCGGGGGTCGTTGCTGGACCCGGCATCGAGCATCGGCCGGCGAAACTCAAATCCCATCTTGAATCCGTGGCTGCCGTGGATGACGGCCAGGTTGTCGGTGAACTGATACTGGTTGGCGTCGGCGTAGCCTGGCTCACTGTTGTCGCGGTCCCCGGGGACGTTCAGCCCCGAGAAGTGCGGGATGCCGGCTTCCAGGGGTGTGAGCTTGCGGTTGTTCTGCGAGATCTGCCGGAATTTCCCGATGCCCAGCGCATCCAGGTCGAAATTCGTGTTGGTCCGGTTGCTGTAGTTGCTCTCCTTGGAGTGGTACCAGCCGAAGCGCGCTTCGTTGAGGATCCTGGCGTTGAAGATGTGGATCCACGCCCCGGCCCAGTTGGAGGGGTTCATTTCATAGGTGCGCGGGAAAAACGGGTTGATGTCGAACGGCTCACTCTTCTCGCGGTCGCCGATCCAGCGGACGAACACCTTGTCGTTGGCGCCGAAATTGTGGTCGAAGCGGAAGAAGACCTGATTCGAATACACCGTCAGGGGGACGGAGGCCATCACGTTGTTGTCCAGGGGATCCGCTCGGGTAAAGTTGGGCAGCGGCATGAAATTGTTGAGGAAGCTTTGAGCGTTCCGGTTGATGCGGCTGGCCGGGATGATATTGCTGATGGCCCCGCTGGCGTCCCGGAACGGCTCCCCGGTCAGCGGATCGAAGATGACGATCGGGGCGCGGATCGCGCGGCCGTTCTGGAGAGGCGGCGTCAGCAGCGAAGAGAAGTCGCCATTGCGGAAGGCCTGCGGATACCAGAAGGTCTCGCGCGTGGTCTCCTGCCGCTGCCGGAGTCCCTCATAGTTGAAGCTCCAGAACGTGCGGTTCTTGCCGTTGTAGACGCCGGGGATGTAGACCGGGCCGCTCACAAAAGCGCCGAACTGGTTGCGGCGGAGCACGTTCGCATCGATGCGGCGGGCATCGGCGGGGAGCTGGAAGTTGAGGAAGTAGTCCTTGGCCGCCAGCTTATCGTTGCGCAGGAATTCGAAGATCGTGCCCCGGAACTGGTTGGTCCCCGACTTCATGGCAATCTGGACCACGGCGCCGCTATTCTGGCCGTACTCCGCCGAATAGGAGCTGGTCTGGACTTTGAATTCCTCGATGGCGTCGATCGAGGGCGTAAATGCCACCATGTTCACCTGGGAGCCGGTGACCACCACGCCGTCGAGGGTGACCTGCTGGTTGACGGCGCGCTGGCCGTTGGCGCTGACCTGGACCATGCGACCAGGAATCTGGCCGCCGGCGCCGTCCACGCCGGTGCGCTGGAATCCGAACTGCACGCCGGGGGTGAGCACCGCCAAGCCGGAAATGTTGCGGCCGTTCAAGGGCAATTCGATTACGCGCTTGTTGTCGATCACCTGGCCCACGGCCGCATCGTCGGTCTTCAACTGCACCAGCGTGGCCGAGACCTCCACGGTCTCCCGGGTTTCACCCACCGCCAGCTCGAAATTGACGCGGGCCTTCTGCTGGAGCTGTACGGTGACGCCCTTAGTTTCCTGGGTTCGGAAGCCCGGGGCTTGCGCGGTTACCGTGTATTCGCCGATCTCGATCAGGGGAAACGAATAGTCGCCGGTGGGGGTGGCGGTGGTGATGCGCCGCTCGCCGGTGGCGGAGCGGAACAGGGTGACCTGGGCGTTGGGGATCACAGCGCCGGTCGCGTCGGTGACCGTGCCCAGGATTTCGGTTGAAGTGGTTTGAGCCAGAGCCTGCGCCGCCAGGAGCAGGACAAGAGGCGTAATTGCTGCACCCCGTTGCAAAGTCATAACCGGCCTCCAGCCTTCGGACCTATATCATGTCACACGCCCGCAGCAGAGTCTCCTGTACCAGCAACTCTTGCGCGGGGCTGGTCGCCAGCGGCCGGCCGTCGCGGATGGCGGCGGCCAGGGCGGCGAACTCGTCCACGTAGCGGCGGTACTCGGGCAGCGGCTGCTTCTGCGGTCCCGCGGCCAGGTGGAAGGTCAGCTCCGGCGGCTCGAGCGGCCGCACCACGGCGGTCCCCTTCGTCCCCAGAACCTCGAAACTCCGCAGCGGCCCCGCCCCGGGATGCATCGACGCGCTGGTAATGGTGGCCAGCGCCCGGGGATACTCGAAGAGCGCCACGGTATTATCGGCCAAGCCGTCCTGATACCCGCCATGGCGGCGCAGAACCGGCGTGACCCGCTCCGGGCGTCCCAGCAGCCGCACCAGCGGCTCAATCAGGTGGCCTCCCAGCTCGAACATCTGGCCGCCCCGAAACCGGGCCAGTTCCAGGCGCATGGCCGGCGCGATGGAGGTGTGAATGGTCCCGCGCACTTGATACACGTCGCCCAGCCGGCCCTGCCGCGCGGCGTCCAAGGCGGCGTTGATCCCCGGATGGTAGCGCCACATATATCCCACCTGAAGAATCCGCCCTCTCCTCACGGCGAGGTCCAGCAGCCCGCGCAGACCCTCCATGGTGTCGGCCGGCGGCTTCTCCACCAGGACGTGCTTGCCTGCCTCCAGCCCCAGCTTTGCCAGCGAGGCGTGGTCCCGGACCTCCGACTCTACGGCCACCACATCAATCGACGGATCAGCCAGCAGCTTGTCGCGGTCGAGCAACGTGACCCCGTCGGCTTTGAACCGGCCGGCCACATGAGTATCCGGCTCCCAGACGCCTGCCAGGTCCCACCGGTCCGACCGCCGCGCGATGTCGACCTTGGCCCGCGCATGGGAATGGCTGACCCCCAGGAACGCAATCCTGATCCGCCCGCCTGGCGTGGCCGCCGCCACCCCCGCGACCCCCAACAGAAATCTGCGTCTTTGCACTTCCGCCATAGTACCCCAAGTTGTATAATCTGGGTAACATGCGCAGGATATTGATTCTCGCCACGGCGGCGGTGGCATGCTGGGGAGCGTCTGAGTATACGGCCGCTGAACGCCGCCACTGGTCGTTTCAAAAGCGGTCGCAGCCCGCCATCCCCGAGTTTACCGACCCCGCCGATCGCGCCTGGGTCAAGAATCCCGTGGACGCCTTCATCCTCGCCCGCCTGAAGAAGGAGGGCCTGCGCCCGGCGCCCAAGGCCGACCGGCTCACCCTGGTCCGGCGCCTCTATTTCGACCTGCTCGGTCTGCCGCCGACCCCCACCGAGAGCAGCGCCTTCGTCAACGACCGCTCCCCGGACGCCTGGGAGAAACTCATCGAACGCCTGCTCGACAACCCCCACTACGGCGAGCGCTGGGGTCAGCATTGGCTCGACGTAGTCCGGTTCGCCGAAAGCGACGGCTTCGAGTATGACACCCACCGCCAGCACGCCTGGCGTTTCCGAGATTATGTCATCCAGTCGTTCAACGCCGACAAGCCCTACGACCGCTTCCTCACCGAGCAGCTCGCCGGCGACGAGATCGACCCCAGCGACCAGGTGCTGCGCATCGCCTCGGGCTTCAACCGTCTCGGCCCGCTGCGCAAGAACGCCGGCAACCAGGAAGTGGCCAGCTCGCGCAACGAGGTGCTGACAGAAATGATCAACGTGGTCGGCGCCGGAATGCTCGGCGTCACCCTGGGGTGCGCCCGCTGCCACGACCACAAGTTCGATCCTATCCGCCAGAAAGACTACTACCGTATCCAGGCCTACTTCGCCACTACCTGGGACAAGGATGTAAGCCTGGCCACGTCCGAACAGCAGACCGTCTGGCAGGCCCAGATGGACGGCGTGGAGAAGGAAATCCGGCGGATGCGCACCTCTATGCGCGGCCTGAAGGGCGAGGCCCGCAAGGAGCTGGAAGCGAAGCTGGCCGAGATCGAGGAGCGCAAGCCCGAGCCCCTGCCCTCGCTCTACGGCGTCTCCGACGACCCCGAGAAGGTGTCGCCGATCCACGTCCTGGCTCGGGGCGACTACCAGCACAAGGGCGACCCGGTGGGGATGCGGCCGCTGGGCGTGCTGCTGCCCGACGGCGCCCCCGAGCTGCCGCTCAATACGAAGACGCCGCGCACCCTGCTGGCCCGCTGGATCACCGACCCCGAGAACCCCCTCCCCTCCCGGGTAATGGCCAACCGCCTCTGGTATCACCACTTCGGACGCGGCATCGTCGCCACCCCCAACGATTTCGGCAACATGGGCCCCAGTCCCAGCCATCCCGAGCTTCTGGACTGGCTGGCCAACGAGCTGGTGGGCCGTGGCTGGCGCATCAAGGCCATGCATCGCCTCATCCTCAGCAGCAGTAGTTATCAGCAGTCCCACAACTCCCCGACCGCCGCCGCCGCTCTGGCCAAGGATCCCGACAACAAGCTGCTGTGGCGTTTCTCTCGCCGGCGTCTGGAGGCCGAGGAGATCCGCGACGCCATGCTGCTGGCCTCCGGCAAGCTGAACCGCACCGCCGGCGGGCCCAGCGTCATCGTTCCGGTAGACAAGGAATTGATCAACCTGCTCTACAAGCCCTCCCAGTGGGCCATCGACCGCAACCCCGAGGAGCACGACCGTCGCAGCGTCTACCTGATCTTCAAGCGCAACCTGCGCCTGCCGTTTATGGAGGTCTTCGACGCCCCGGACCTGGCGCTCAGTTGCCCGCGCCGCGAGCAGAGCACGCACGCCCCGCAGGCCCTGGAGCTGCTGAACGGCGATCTCTCGAACCGCCTGGCCGAGGCGCTGGCGGACCGCCTGCGCCGGGAGGCCGGCGCCCATCCGGTGGAGGTCGCCGACCGCGCCTACCGCCTGGTCGCCGGCCGCGGCCCCTCCGCCAAGGAACGCCAGATGGCGGTCGACTTCCTGAAGACCCAACCCCTGCGCGAGCTCGCGCTGGCTATGTTCAACCTCAACGCTTTCTTGTATGTGGAATAGGTGCCATGCCTGAACATTCTCGTCCCACCCGCAACCGCCGTGAGTTTATCTGTGACGCCTTCTGCGGCTTCGGCGCCCTGGCGTACAGCTCCATGTACGCCGCCAGTATCAGCAATCCCCTGGCTCCCAAGCGCCCGCAGATGGAGGCCAAGGCCAAGTCCGTCATCTTTTTGTTCATGGCCGGCGGCCCCAGCCACGTCGAGACCTTCGACCCCAAGCCGCTGTTGAACAAGCTGAACGGCCAGAGACGCCCGGCTACGTTCGGCGAGGCGCAGTATCAGTACGTCAACGACGCCTCCCGCCTGCTCGGGACCAAGCGCACCTTTAAGAGGTACGGCAAGAGTGGTATCGAGGTGTCCGACCTGTTCCCACATATCGGCGAGTGCGTGGACGACATCGCCGTGATCCGCTCCTGCCACGCCGACATGGTGGTCCACTCCGCCGCGCAGTACCAGCTCTTCAGCGGCCGCGTCATCCCCGGGTTTCCGTCCATGGGCTCCTGGGTGATCTACGGCCTGGGATCGGAAAGCGAATCGCTGCCCGCGTACGTAGTAATGCCCGACCCCAAGGGAGCGCTCGAAGCCGGCCAGCCCATGTATACCCAGGGCTTCCTGCCGGCCATCTACCAGCCGACTATGTTCCGGCCGGGTCCCAAGCCCGTGCTGAACCTGGATCTGCCCTCCGGCGTCACCTTGGACCAGCGCCGCGAGACCCTGCGCCTGATCAAGGGCCTGAATGAAGCCGGCCTGA
>JBGOUV010000252.1:0-10323 GCA_041477815.1 Terriglobia bacterium
CTCTTGACCGAACGAAGCCACCAGCGCCCGTGTGGCGCTGGCCTTGCACAAGCGCGGCATCACGCGGGTGCGTCCGCTCGAAGGCGGATTCGAGGGGTGGCGGGAGCGGGGGTTTCCTCTGGAGCGGGGGTTGCTATGATGCCCGTATGGCTCTTCCGGGCGACATTGCCGCAATAGTTGGAGCCTATCACGGCGACCCATTTCGCGTGCTGGGGCCGCACGTGATAGAGCACGGGGGCAAGCGCTGCCTGGAGATTCGGGCGTTCCTGCCGGAGGCCGCGGAGGCCGAGGTGGTGATGGGGGAGACCGCGCATCCGATGCAGCGGCTCCATCCGGACGGCTTCTTTGAGGCGCTCCTGGAGAGGGATACGGTCATTCCCTACCGCTTGCGGGCGGGTGGGCGCGACCTGGAAGACCCGTACCGGTTTCCGCCCTGGCTGACCGATTTCGAGATCCACCTGCACGGGGAGGGAAACTGGCTGGAGAGTTACCAGAAGCTGGGGGCGCACCGGCGGGAGGTAGACGGGGTGCGGGGGGTGAACTTCGCTTTGTGGGCGCCGAACGCCGAGCGCATCAGCGTGGTGGGGGACTCAAACGGCTGGGATGGGCGGCGGCATCCCATGGGGCGGCGGGGGGGCGGGCTGTGGGAGCTGTTTATTCCCGGACTGGGGGAGGGGACAGCCTATAAGTACGAGGTGAAGTCGCGCCATCGGGGTCTTCTGGAGCAGAAGGCCGACCCGTACGGATTTCGAACGGAGTGCCCGCCCAAGTCGGCGTCCGTGGTGGCGGACCTCGGCCGGTACGGTTGGCGCGACCAGGAGTGGATGGCGCGACGGGCGGTCGCCGACTGGTGGAAGCGGCCGGTATCCATCTATGAACTGCACCTGGGCTCGTGGCAGCGTCCGCTGACCTCGTACCGGGAGATCGCCGCCGAGTTGATCCCGTACCTGCTGGAGATGGGGTATACGCACGTAGAGCTGATGCCGGTGATGGAGCATCCGTTCGAGGGGTCGTGGGGATATCAGGTGACCGGGTATTTTGCCCCGACGGCGCGGTGGGGGACGCCGGCGGAGTTCATGGAATTCGTGGATCGGTGCCACCAGGCGGGGATCGGGGTGATCCTGGACTGGGTGCCGGGGCACTTCCCTAAGGACGCCCACGGGCTCGTCTACTTCGACGGGACGGCGCTCTATGAACACGAAGACCCGCGGCTGGGGGAGCATCGGGAGTGGGGGACCTTGATCTTCAACTACGGCCGGAACGAGGTCCGGAATTTTCTGCTGGCCAACGCCTTGTTCTGGCTGCAGCAGTACCACGTGGACGGGCTGCGGGTGGATGCGGTGGCTTCCATGCTCTACCTGGACTACTCGAGGCAGCCCGGGGAGTGGGTGCCCAACCGGTACGGGGGCCGGGAGAACCTGGAGGCGATCGACTTTCTGAAGAAGTTCAACGAGCTGGTGCATGCCCAGGCGCCCGGAGCGGTGACGATCGCCGAGGAGTCGACCTCCTGGCCTGGAGTGTCACGGCCGGTGCACCTGGGCGGGCTGGGGTTCACGTTCAAGTGGAACATGGGATGGATGCACGACATGTTGGGGTACTTCTCGCGCGAAACCGTGCATCGCCAGTACCATCAAAACGACATCACCTTCAGCATGGTGTACGCCTTCACCGAGAACTTCATGCTGCCCATTTCGCATGACGAGGTGGTGTACGGGAAGAGATCGCTGCTGGCCAAAATGCCGGGCGATTACTGGCAGCAGTTCGCCAATGCGCGGGCATTCCTCGGTTACATGTACGGGCATCCGGGGAAGAAACTGCTGTTTATGGGCGCGGAGATTGGGCAGTGGAACGAGTGGAACCATGTGAGGTCGGTGGAGTGGGAGCTGCTGCAGTTCGACAGCCACCGGCAGTTGCAGCGATACGTAGCCGACTGGAACCGGCTGTATCGGGAGGCGCCGAGCCTGTGGGAGGTGGATTCCGAGTGGCGAGGGTTCGAATGGATCGACTTCCATGACGCCCAGCACAGCATCATCGCGTTTTTGCGGCGGGCAGCCGACCCGGAGGACTTCCTGCTGTTTGCGTGTAATTTCACGCCGGTGGTGCGGGAGGGGTACCGGGTGGGGGTTCCGGAGCCGGGTTGGTATCGAGAGGTTCTGAACAGCGACTCGGAGGTGTACGGGGGGAGTAATGTGGGGAACGCGGGCGGGGTGGGGTCAGAGGAGCATCCGTCTCACGGGAGGAGTCACTCTATATTGATCACGCTGCCGCCGCTGGCGGTGGTAGTGTTTAGACGCGGCGAACCGCGACCGTGAGAGCGGATGCTTCGCGTGTCCGGACCATCCGCTCCCAAGGTCGCGGCTCGGTGCGGACAGGAGGACCGACAGGTGCTGGTTTTCATCACGGGAGCGACCGGAGTGCTGGGGCGGCGGCTGGTGGAGCAGTTTTGCGCCCGGGGGGACCAGGTGGTCGGGGTGGTCCGCAGCGCTGCGGGGGAAAAGCTGGTGCGGTTGCTGGGAGGAGAGCCTCGGCAGGCGGATTTGTTCGACGCCGAGGCGCTGGCGCGGGCGGCCGAGGGGGCGGAAGTGGTGATTCATGCGGCGACGGCGATTCCGATGAAGACGAAACCGGCGCCGGAGGATTGGGCGACGAATGACCGGATCCGCCGGGAGGGGTCGCGGGCACTGGCGGCGTGCGCGCGGAGGATCCGGGCGCGGCGGTATCTGTTTCAGAGCATTGTGTGGGTGGCGCGGCCGGCGGATCAAGCGGCGTTCGATGAGACTTCGCCGGTGGTGCGGCATCCGATTTATGACTCGGCGGCGGAGGGGGAAGTGATGGCGCGGGAGGCGGGTTGTGAAGTCAGCGTGCTGCGGTGTGGCGGGTTCTATGGCGCCGATTCGGGGCACACCCGGGAACTGGCCCGCTTGTTGCAAGAGCACAAGATGCCGATCGTGGGCGATGGGAAGGCCGTCTGGGCGATGTTGCACGCGGACGACGCGGCAGCGGCATTTGTGACCGCGGCGCACGCCGCTCGCACCGGGTTGTGGCACGTGGTCGACGATACGCCGGTGACGGCGGCAGAGTTTCTGGAGGAGTTTGCCAGGCTCCTGGGAGCGCGGCCGCCCCGGCGGGCGCCGGTGTTCCTGGCGCGACTGGTGGCGGGGGACGCGGCGGTGGAGTATCTGACCACGTCTACCCGAACTTCCAACGCGCGGTTCAAGCGGGAGGTGGGTTGGACTCCGAAGTACCCGAGTTATCGGGAGGGGTTGGGCCAAGTGGTACGCGGCGTGGCAGAATAGAGTCATGGCACAGCCGGTAATCGTGATCGCTAACGGCGACCTGCGCCTGGCCGCCAACCAGAAATGCTGGCCGGCGCAGAGCCGGGCCGAAGAGGCCGTGATGGACGCCATTCGCCGCGAAAGCCGCGAGACGAGGCGGGGGCATCCGGTGGACCCGGTGAAGGGCCACGGGTTCATCGACAGCCAGCGCTACGGGATGGAGGTATTCCGCCAGATCCCGCCGGAAGCGCCGCTGGTGGTGGTCGAGGCGGTGTGGCAGTACAGCCACCACCTGCTGCACGGGTTGTTTACGCATCAGGGACCGATCCTGACGGTGGCAAACTGGAGCGGCGAATGGCCGGGACTGGTGGGGCTGCTGAATCTGAACGGGTCGCTCACCAAGGCCGGGTTGAAGTACAGCTCGCTGTGGAGCCAGGATTTCAAGGACGAGTTTTTTCTGCGAGGACTGCGGCGGTGGCTGGGCGGCGAGACGTTGCAGCACGATACCAGCCACGTGCGGGCGCTCGGCGACCTGAAGGTCCCGGCTGAGGCGCAGCAGATCGGCGCGGAGCTGGCCGCCGAGCTGCGCCGGAACAAGGCGATCCTGGGCGTCTTCGACGAGGGCTGCATGGGCATGTATAATGCCATCATTCCGGACGAGCTGCTGCATCCGACCGGCGTCTTCAAGGAGCGGTTGAGCCAGTCGGCGTTGTATGCGGAAATGCAGCGCGTGCCGGACGGCGAGGCGCAGGCGGTGCGGACGTGGCTGGACGCGCGGGGAGTGAAGTTCCTCACCGGGCCGAATCCCGAGACCGATCTGACCGACGGCCAGATCCTGGAACAGTGCAAGATGTACATCGCGGCGCTGCGGATCGCCGACGAGTTCGGGTGCGACACGATCGGCATCCAGTACCAGCAGGGTTTGAAGGACCTGACCCCGGCGTCGGACCTGGCGGAGGGACTGCTGAACAACGTCGACCGGCCGCCGGTGAAGCATCGGACGACGGGCCGAGTGTTGTACGAGGGCCAGGCGCTGCCGCACTTCAACGAGGTGGACGAGTGCGCCGGGCTGGACGCGCTGGTCACGAATCGCGTCTGGCGACGGCTGGGGTTCGATCCGGAGACTACGCTGCACGATATCCGCTATGGGGAGATGTACTCGGCCAACGGCCGGGAGGAGTTCGTGTGGGTCTTCGAGATCTCGGGCGCCGCGCCGCCGCAGCACTTCATCGGGGGGTACCAGGGAGCGGTGAGCGAGCGGCAGCCGCCGATGTACTTCCGGCTGGGCGGCGGGACGCTGAAGGGAATCAGCAAGCGCGGCGAGATCGTGTGGAGCCGGGTGTTCGTCGATAACGGGGTCCTGAAGGCGGACCTCGGCCGGGCGAAGGTGGTCGAGCTGCCCCGGGAGGAGACGGAACGGCGCTGGCGGATCACCACGCCGCAGTGGCCGATCATGCACGCTGTAACCTACGCGATCACGCGCGATCAAATGATGGCGCGGCACAAGTCGAACCACATCCAGGTGGCGTACGCGCCGGACGCGGCGGGGGCGAGCCGGGCTCTGGCGGTGAAGGCGGCGATGTTCCGGAGTCTGGGGTTACAAGTCAGTGTGTGCGGCAGCGAGCACGGGCTGTAGCTACCTCCAGTTAGCCCCGCACCGTCAAGGCGGACGGCCTCGAGCTACTCCAGCAGCACCAAGGGCCTTAGCTGTTCATCGCTTCCACCACGCCAACGCGAAACCAAGCGAGCCAACCGTCGAGGCGAGGTTCGGCGCACGGCCGGAAATGCGGGGCGGCGGGCGCGCTTCATCCCGGTCGTTCCGGGCAACCTGAAGTACAATCGCTCAGAGGCTGGATCATGGACCAGGATACAAGCGGAGCGGAACCGGGTCTTGCCTGGCAGCCCGCCACTTTGGCGGAGCGCTACAAGACCTTGGACGTGCTTCGCGGCGGGGCCCTGTTTGGCGTGTTGCTGGTGAACCTGGTGACCCTGTTCCGCGTCTCTTTGTTCGCCCATATCTTGACGTTCCACACTCATCCAGGACGGGCGAATCACCTGGTAGATGTGCTGGTGGCGGAACTCCTGGAATTCAAGGCCTTTTCTCTTTTCTCGTTCCTGTTCGGAGTAGGCGTGGCCATACAGGCTGAGCGCGCCGGCGCGCGAGGCGTCAACGTCTCACCCTTTCTCGTACGCCGATTCCTGGTGCTCCTGGTGCTCGGCCTGGGCCATCTGGTGCTGATCTGGAATGGAGACATCCTGGTGCTCTATGCCGTCTGCGGACTGCTCCTGGTCCCGTTCCTCCGGTTGCCTTCGCGGGCCCTGCTGGTCTTGGGCGCGGCGGCCATCGTGCTCCCCCATGTTGTCCCGTTAGGTATCCCCTGGCCGTCCGGCGAAGCCCTGCGCGCCCATGTCGCCCCGGCGACGCGCATCTACAGTCAGGGCGGCTTCCTGGAAATCCTGGCCTTCCGCTGGTACGAAACCCGGTATTTCATGACGCCGCTGGTCTGGGGTGTCTTGCCAAAGACGGTCGGTCTGATGTCTTGGGGCGTGGCCGCCTGGCGTTCCGGCGTGCTGCGCGAGCCGGAGCGGCACCGAGGCTTGCTCCGAGCGATTTTTTGGGGCGCCGGAGCGATCGGCGGAACACTGACGGCGATACAGGTCCTTTCCCGATCGTCCGGGCAGCCCTCCGGAGTCCCTTCTCTGGTCCTGGAGCTGGGTACGTCCGTCCCGCTGGCCTTCGCCTATGCGGCGGGGCTATTGCTGTGGTTCCATACGGCCCGCGCGGCCGCGTGGCCGGCCTTCGCCGCCGCCGGACGGATGGCCTTGACCAACTATCTATTGCAGTCCGTCATCCTGGGCTTCCTATTCTACGGGTACGGCTTCGGTCTGTTCGGCCGCCTCGGGTCGGCCCCCGCGGCGTTGATTGGAATGGCGCTATACAGCGCCCAACTCGCCTGGAGCCGATGGTGGCTTCAGCGCTTTCGCTTCGGGCCTTTCGAGTGGCTCTGGCGCTCGCTGACCTACCGCCGGTGGCAACCCCTGACCTAGGCAGCCCGGTTCGGTGCAGCCAACCCTGCTGCCAGAGTCACACCCGCGCCAAGTTGCCGAGCGTAGTCGCCGGCGGCACCAGCGGCCGGCCATTGGGCTTGTCGGTGGACTCGAACTTCACGCTGACCAGGCGCGACACCCCGGGCTCCTGCATCGTCACCCCGTACAGCGTCTGCGCCACTTCCATGGTCGTCTTGTTGTGGGTGATGAGAATGAACTGCGTCTGCTCCGCCATCTGCTGGATCAGCTTGGTGTACCGGGCCACGTTGGCCTCGTCGAGCGGGGCGTCGACCTCGTCCAGGATGCAGAAGGGGCTGGGTTGGTATTGGAACACGGCCATGAGCAGGGCAATGGCGGTCAGGGCCTTTTCGCCGCCGGACAGCAGGAGCACGTTCTGGAGGCGCTTGCCCGGCGGCTGGGCCACGATGTCGATGCCGCTCTCGGCGAGGTTGGTCTCGTCGGTGAGGCGCATCTCGCCCACGCCGCCGCCGAACAGCGTGGCGAAGGTCTGACGGAAGTTGCGGTTGATCTCCTCGAAGGCCTCCAGAAACTGCTTGCGCGAGACGCTGTCGATCTTGCTGATGGCCTGCTGGGTATCACGAATGGAGTCGATCAGATCCTGGCGCTGGGTATCCAGGAAGTCGAACCGCTGCTGGGCCTCCTGATATTCTTCGAGGGCCAGGACGTTGACCGGACCCAGGGACTCGATCTTCTGCTTGACCTGCAAGTATTCCTGCTCGATGCCGGCCAGGTCGTCCGAGGAGCGGGGGGTCTCATCGCCCGCGGAGACCTCCGCGATAGGACGCCCCAGCTCGTGCTGGCAGGTTTCGGCGAGATGCTGCAGATCGGACTGCAAGCGGACCAGTTGGATCTCCATCGCCGACCGGCGCTCGCGGACTACTTCCAGCTCCTGCTTCGAGACCTTGAGCGACTCCTCGATTTCGGCCATGCGGGTCCGCTTCTGGTGGAGCGCAGTTTCCAGGTCGCGGGCCTGCTGGTCGAGTTGGGCCTGGCGGGTGGTGAGCTCTTCGATCTGGACGGCCAGCCGGCGGTTGTCTTCCAGTAGCCGGTCGCGCTCGGCTCGCCAGGCAGCGGTCTCCTGGGCCATCTTGTCGCGACGGCGGGACTCGGCGCCGAGCATCTGCTCGACCCGTCCGGCGGTGGCCAGGGCAGCCTTGCGGCGTTCCTCCAGGGCGGCCAGTTGAGCGCGCAACTGGGCCTGCTCTTCGGCGGCGTGGGCGGCGCGGGCCTGGTCCTGGACGATCGCTTCGCGGGCTTCGGCCAGTGCCTCTTCTGCTTTTTGGCGGTCGGCTTCGCGCTCCTCGACGGCGGCGCGGTGGCGTTCCTGCTCACCGGTGGCGCGTGTCGTCTCCTCTTTCAACCGCTCGATTTCCAGCCGCGCGACCGACAGCCGCGAGTTGGCCCGGTTCAGACGGTCGTTGATCTGCTTCAGCTCCTGCTCGGACGCCACCGCGGTCTTTTCGCGGTTCTGCATCTCCACCCGCAGCGTCTCCAGCTCCTGGGACTCGCGGGCGATGCCCTCCTCGGCCCGCGTCAGGGCCAGGGTCTCGGCTTCTACGGCTTCGGCGGCCGCGGCCAACCGGGGCGCCAGCTCGCGCAGCTCCCGCTTCAGGCCCAGCGGACCCGAGGACGTCTTGCGCCCGCCGCTCAGCGAGTAGCCGTGGTAGCAGACGCCGTCCGGCAGCAGGAAATACAGATCCGGATACTGGTACGACAGCCGCCGCGCGTCGGTTTCTCCCTCGGCCAGGTAGCACGCGTTCAGACGGGGCAGCAGCGCCGCCGCCGACCGGCCCAGGCCGTTGGTCAGCCGGACGTGGTCCTTCAGTCGCCCCACGATCCCCGTCTCGGGACCCATCGTGGAAGGCTCCTCCCGGGGCTCGCCGTCGGGATGGATCAGAAATGTGGCGTGGCCTTCCATCCCCGCCCGCAACAGCCGCATCCCCTGCTCGGCCTCGCCCCAGGTTTGTACTACTACGTACTCCAGCTCCTCGCGCAGGAACTCCTCGATGGCCTTCTCGAAGCTGGGGTCGACCTCGATGAAGTCGGCCAGGATGCCCTTGGTCCGGAAGTCGCCCATGCGGCCCTGGTCAATGGCGGCGAACAGATTCTTGACCGTCTCCGTCGTATAGGCCCGGTGGGAGAGGATCTCTTCCAGCGACTCGCGGCGGGCCTCGAAGCGGGACATCTCGCCGCGCAGGCCCTCGGCGCGCTCGCGGCCGGTCTGGGCCTGCTGGCGGGACTCGGCCAGACTGGCCTCCAGGCGCTGGCGGCGCTGGTCGAGCGATTCGAGTTCCAGTTGCTGCTGTTCCAGACGTCCCAGGGCCCCCTGGCGCTCGCCGGTTAACTGCTCGATCTCCTGCTGCGCGCCGGCTTCTTCGCCACGGGCCCGCACGGACTGGCGCTCGAGGCCCGCCAGGTACTCCTCAATCTGGGCCAGTTGATTCCGCAAGGTCGAGGACTCGCCCAGCAGCCGCAGGACCCGCTGACGGAGATTCTCCTGCTCGGTTTCGCGTTGCCGCACCTGGAACTGCAGGGCGTCGAGCTCCGCCGTCTTGGCGGTGAGGCCCTCCCGAACTCCGCCGGTCTCCGAGCCGATGGCCTCCGCGGCGGCGCGCTCGGTCTCCAGTTCCTGAGCCAGTTCGGCCAGCTTGCGCTCGATGGCCGCCACCTCGCCTTCCGTCTGCTGGATGCGCGCCGTATTCTCCTCGGCCAGCTTGGCCTGGTAGTCCATCTTCTGCCGGGACCGGTCGGTCTCGATGGCCGCCTGGGAGCAGGACTCGCGGCGCTCCTCGAGCTGCCGCTCCAACTCGTAGCTCTCCTTCTGGGTGATGGCGTGCTCGGTTTCCTGGGCCTCCACGGCGGCACTCTGGCGGCGGAACTCCTCGGCCGCCAGGTTCATGTCGATCGCCGCCTGGACCGCCTGCCGCTCCAGATCGCGATAGCGGCTGCCCAGGAGCACCGTCAGCTTGGCCACCATCTCCTGCCGCAGCTCTTCGTACCGCCGGGCCTTAGCCGCCTGCCGCTTGAGCGAATTGCACTGGCGGCCGACTTCCTCCAGGATGTCGGCCACGCGGGCCAGGTTCTGCTTGGCGCTCTCCAGCTTGGACTCGGCCAGCTTCTTCCGGGTCTTGAACTTGGTGATGCCGGCCGCTTCCTCGACGATGGCCCGCCGGTCGTGCGGCCGCGAGCTGAGGATCTGACCGATCCGCCCCTGCTCGATGATGGCGTAGCTCTCCGGCCCCAACCCCGTCCCCATGAAGATGTCCTGGATGTCGCGCAGGCGGCAGACCTTGCCGTTCATGAGGTAGTCGCTCTCGCCCGACCGGAACAGGCGCCGCTCCACCACGATCTCACCCGACTTCTGGCCGTCCTCGCCCCCATAAAAGAAGATCTCGGGATCGACCAGGGTCATGGTGACCGAGGCCATGCCCAGGGGCTTGCGGTCGCGGGTGCCGTTGAAGATGACGTCTTCCATGCGGGCGCCGCGCAGCAGCCGCGCCGACTGCTCGCCCAGCACCCAGCTAATGGCATCGCTGAGGTTGGACTTGCCGCACCCGTTCGGCCCCACGACGGCCGCAATGCCACCCCCGGGGAAGCGCATCTCGGTCTTCTCGCAAAAGGACTTGAAGCCCAGCAGTTCGACCTTTTTTAGTTTGAGCACGACGCTCCTTCGATCCTACATCCTACCTTCCGCCCGGTGCGCATGTCCAGCACTTTATACGCCGTATTTTGTGGGCTTTACAGAATAGCCCCCATATGTGGTGCTATGATCGCTCCATGGGCGGGTTCCTTTTGCTCCTGGCATCGCTTGCGGATTTGCGTCAATTGACCAACGGAGGCCAGAATGCCGAGGCCTACTGGTCGCCCGACGGCAAGCGCTTGGTCTTCCAGTCGACCCGGGACGCGGGCCAGTGCGATCAGATCTACGTCATGAACGCGGACGGCAGCGGGGTCCGGATGGTTTCGACCGGCAAAGGCC
>JBGOUV010000396.1:0-6261 GCA_041477815.1 Terriglobia bacterium
GATCCCGTTGATCAGCGTGGTCACGGGCACGATATCGACGCCGTTGGAGTGCAGGTTCTCGATCGCCTTCAACTTCACGTCGAACAGGTTGCCCACCTTGCGGTGCGAGTTGGCCGCGTTGCCGATGCCGTCAAATTGCAGGTATACATAGCGCAGGCCGGCCTCCGCCGCCTGCCGGCAGAACTCGGTATTCTTGGCGAACTCGATGCCGTTGGTGGCCGCCTGGACGCTGTTGTAACCTACCTTGCGGGAATATCGGCAGGCATCCAGGAAGTAGGGCGAGAGCGTTGGCTCGCCGCCCGAGAACTGCACGGAAAGCTGCCGCCGCGGCTTGATCGAAATGGCGTTGTCCAGAACCATCTTGATATCGTCCCAGCTCAGCTCGTGGACAAACCCCACCTGGTTGGCGTCCATGAAACAGGGATCGCACATCATGTTGCAGCGGTTGGTGAGATCCACGGTGAGGACCGACCCGCGGCCGTGCTTAATGGTGCTGGAGCCGTGATTGTGCAGCTTTTCGTCGTTGTGGGCGCGGATGTCGCGGCCCGGGAAGGTCTGCTCCAGGTGCCGGAAGAAGTCGACGTCCATGGCCATCACATCTTCGAAGTGGCCGTGGGTGGGGCAGTCCTTGACCATGAGGATCTTGCCGTCCCGCTCGATGACCTGAGCCTTAATCTCACCCACCCGCTCTTTCAGCAGGATGGTGTGATCGATCTTACCGTCCAGGATCTCTTTGCGAATCTCGGGCACGCAGCGGGGGCACAGCGAATCGGTGGTCCGGGGCCAGCCCAAGGGTGGCTTCGATTTCTGATAAGACTTCAGCAGCGGCTTATCAGACCACTTGGGCGTGAACGCGGCGCTCTCCGGCACGCGGTTGCTCACGAACTGAAAGGCATGCCATAACCCATTGGCGGCAATGGAGATGCCCTTCTCAACGTACTTGATCGGTTTGTGCATTCGCCGAGTCTCCTAGTATGGCCCTGTGGGCAAGAGCGTAGTATACCAAGCTTCGCCCGATACACTACGGCCCTGACTCTTCTTTCAGATGGCATGGTACCTGAGCCGTAAGGTCCTGACCTAGGAGATTTCCGCCAAAGGGCTTCTTTTCAAGCCCATATGACAGATTCGAAGGTTGAACGGGCGAGATCGGCCACCCAACGGGAAATCGGGCCATCTGGAGGGGCTAAGTCTTGTATTTTGAAGGAGCTGCCACCCTCAGATCGGCCACCAGCTCCGTGGCAGAGCTGTAGGGTTTCTGCGGAGGCTTGGCCAGGCAGCGGCGGACGATGCGGGCGAGATCGGGGGGTAGGGCCTCGGCGGTTTCCAGCAAGACATGACCTAGGGCCTGCAGATCGGCGGCGGGCCGTGCGGCCGGGTCGCCCAGGCCGAAGTCCAGGACCTTCACCCGGCCACCGCTCGTAATCAGGATGTTGCGAGGCTTGATGTTCCCGTGAACGATGCCTCGGATGTGGGCCTCCTCGAGACTCCGGGCCACCTGGAGGGCCCAGGCGGCCGTCTCGGCCGGCTGCGGGGGGTGAGCGCTTACATGGTCGTCCAGGGTCTGGCCTTCCACATACTCGGCGGCGATGAAACGGGAGCCGTTTACCTCCCCCACGTCCAGGATGCGGGCGGTGTTGGGATGGGTCAGTGCTCCGGCAGCCCGAGCCTGTTCCTGCCAGCCCTGCCTGGCCGCAGCGCCGGGAAGCACCCGCAGCACCACCGGCCGTTTCCGCCGGGTGTCGAGGGCGCGGTACACCGTACCCATTTCGCCGGCGCCCAGTTTGCTCAGAATGCGGTAGTCTCCTACCCGCTGGGAGCGCTGCCGGGCCTCCAGATCTCGCTGGTAGGCCTGCCGCTCCTGCTCGATGGCCTGCTCCACGGAGGTGGCCCGCAGCAGGGTGAGGGCCACGGTATCCTGGGGCTTCAGGGCCAGCAGGTTTTTCAGCACTTTCTCAGCGTCTGAGAACTTTCGCTCGCTGAACAGGGTCCGGGCATCCTGCAGGGCCGTGCGGAGGGCCTTTTCCCGAAAGTAGTCTTCCGGCCGCCGCACGGGGCCGGTCGCCGTGCGGCGCCGCGCCGGGACGTGTTCGGTCCGCGGCCGCGGCTTGACGGCTTCCGTCGCTCGTTTCGCCACCGTCTTCGGCCGCTGGGCCGCCGTCTTGCGTTGCCGCACCTCCGCCGCAGGCGGCGGGGTCACCGAGGGCGCACGGGTTCTCGTAGGTGTGGGGGCTACCGGGAGCGGAGGGGTGACCGCAGGCGCGGGAGTTTTCGAGGGCGGAGGGGATGGAGGGGTTACCGCAGGAGCCGCACGAGCCGGAGTCCCCACGGGCTTCAGCCGGCTCTGATGGCTGGGGCGCTGCTGCTCCAGCCGGGCCCGCAGCTCCAGGAGCCGGGTCTGGACCGCCGTGTTCTTGGAGTCCAGCCGCAGCGCGGCCTCCAGCAGCTCGATGGCCTTGGCCACGCGATCCTCGGCCAACTGCTGCGCCGCGCTGCGGATCAGGACCTCCACCTGCGGCCGCACCTCCTTACGGCGGATCTCCTGCTCCACCGCCTCCCACAACCGGCGGCCTTCCGCGTTGGTGGGCTCCAGCCGCAGAACCTCGCGGACCATATCCCGCGCCCGCTCCATCTCGCCGCTCGTAAACGCCCGCTTCGCCTTCATCACCAGCGACACCGCCCGGGCGTGCTGCAGCTCCACCAGGACCGGCGCGACGTCCACCTGCAGGTCGGCCAGACTGAGGTAGCGCAGCTCTCGCTCCTTTCGCAGGGCCTGGCGCAGGACGTATTCCAGCGTGGTGGGACAATCCGGGGCCAAGCCTCGGATGGAGGGAGGCTCCTCGCGCGCGATCTTCAACATCACGTCGCCCACGTCGGAACCTTCAAACGGGTGCCGGCCCGCCAGTAGCTCGTAATACACCACCCCGTAGGCGAAGATGTCCGAGCGCACGTCCACGTCCTTGGGGTCGCGGAATTGCTCGGGCGACATATACATCACGGTGCCCAGCAGATCCCCCTGCGCGGTCAGAGTGGCGCCGGCGCGCTCACCGCCGGCGATGCGGGCGATGCCGAAGTCCATGATCTTCACCGTGCCGTCGGGCAGCACCATGATGTTGGCCGGCTTGATGTCGCGGTGGACCACGCCGCTCTGGTGGGCGCTGTGGAGTCCCTCGGCCACCTGGTGCATGATGCGTACCTTCTGCAACAGCGTAAGCGGCCGGTGGTCGGCGATGACGTGCTGGAGGTCCTCGCCCTCCAGGTACTCCATGGCGATGAAGGGCATGCCTTTGTGGTCGCCGTATTCGTAGATGGTGACTATGTTCTGATGATGCAGCGAGGCGGTGGCCGCGGCCTCCCGCCGGAACCGCGCCAGCAAGTGGGGGTCGTCCACATTGAGCACCTTCACCGCCACCAGGCGGTCCACCCGCGGGTCCAGCGCCCGGTACACCCGGCCGCAGGCGCCGCTGCCCAACTCTTCCTGGATCTTGTAGCGGCCGATCTGCTTCGGCGCGGAGGAGAACATGGCCTGTCCCTGTTAGTATACGTCATGAGAGGACAATCTCATGGACCGACGCGACTTCCTGAAGACCACCGCCTTCGCCGCTTCCGCCTTACCCCAGACCCCCAGCCCCCGCCCCCCCACTCCCATGATCGGGATCCAGGTGGGGGCCGTGTCCTTCGTCGACGAGGGCCTCGAGCCCGTCCTGGACAACCTCCAGCGCCTGGGGTCCGTCAACACGCTCTTCCTCGCCGTGTTCACCTACGGGCGCGGCATCGCCGGACGCCAGGTGCCCGGCCAGCCCCTGCCCGACCACGGCAAGCAGGAGTACGACCTCAACTTCCACGGCGGCAACTTCGCCGCCGTCCACCAACAATACTATAAGGATACAGTCTTCCGGGACCTCCGCGCTCCCGATCACGGGGACCTCGACATCATCGCCCACGTGCTGCCGGCCGCCAAGAAGCGCGGGATGAAGACCATCCTGTGGGCCGAGGACGTTTTCCGCAACGACATCGCCGGCATCGGCCAGGTTCAGGAAGTGGACCTGCACGGCCGCCGCGCCGGAACCCTGTGCTTCAACAACCCGCACTACCGCAACTTCCTCCTCGGCCTGGTGGAGGACTACGCGCGGTCCTATGACATCGACGGCATCATGTGGGGCTCAGAGCGTCAGGGGGCGCTGGGCAACATCCTGGGCGCCAGCCACGGCGGCGGGGGGCGCGATCCCGGCCGCGTCACCTGCTTCTGCCCGCACTGCGAGCGTAAGGCACGCCAGAAAGGGATCGCCTTCGACCGCGTCAAGGAAGGCTACCTAGCTCTCGAAAAATTCGTCCGCGACGGACGAGCCGGCCGACGCCCCGTCGACGGCTACTACGTCACCTTCTGGCGCCTGCTTCTCCGCTACCCCGAGATCCTCGCCTGGGAGCAGTTTTGGACCGACAGCCTGCGCGAAACCTACGCCGCTATGTACCATCACACCAAGTCCGTCAAGCCCGGCCTCCCGGTCGGCTGGCACATCTGGCACAACAACTCTTTCAATCCCCTCTACCGCGCCGAGCAGGACCTCCAGGAGCTCTCCAAGTACTCCGACTTCCTGAAGATGGTCATGTACCACAATTGCGCCGGACCACGTCTGGCCAGCTTCATCGACTCGGTCACTCAAACCATGTGGGGCGACCTGTCCAAGGAGCAGGCCCTCCAGTTCCAATACCGCGTGATGAACTTTCAGGAGCGCGGCTATGACCAGATCCCCTACACCGGCCTCTCGGCGGACTCCGTCTACCGGGAAACCAAGCGCGCTCTCGACGGCGCCGCCGGCACCAAGACCCTCATCTGGCCCGGCATCGACATCGACATCCCCACCGGCCAGAACCACTCCAAGTGCACCCCACAGGGGACCAAGGCGGCGGTCCTGGCCGCTTTCCGCGCCGGGGCCCACGGCGTCCTGCTCTCCCGCAAGTACTCCGAGATGAAGCTGGCCAACTTGGCCGGCGCCGGCGAGGCGGTCCGTATGATACTTTCAGGACAGGGGGGAACGCCCTGATGAGTTCCACAGTCTACGACGAAGCCGCCCCAGACTCCGAAACCACCTTGCCCGCAAGTGCCCGGCTGCGCGACCTCGACTACCTACTGGAAGAGCAAGACAAGGGGAACGTCCGATGAGTTCCAAGGCACTCGACCCATTCACCACTACGCTCTACGACGAGGACTTCGTGCAGTGGACTGCTGAGACCGCCCGCCTGCTCCGCGAGCGCCGCTTCGACCAGATCGACGTCGAGCACATCGCCGAGGAGATCGAGGATATGGGCAAACGCGACCGGCGCGAGCTGGAAAGCAGGCTTAGCGTTCTGGTGAGCCACTTGCTGAAGTGGAAGTATCAGTCTCCCAAGAGATCTGGCTCCTGGCGCACCACTGTCAGAAACCAGCGGACCAAGCTGGAAATCTTGTTTAGAGACTCGCCAAGTCTGCGAGCGCACGTAACAAGGTGTATCGAGGACGCCTCCCCCAGCGCCGTAGGACGCGCCAGCGACGCGACCGGTCTTCCCGAAAACACGTTCCCCGCGCGGTGTCCTTTCACGGCCGACCAGCTACTGGACCCCGGCTTTCTGCCGGACTAACCCGCTCCTTGCTACCATAATCGCCATGGCCATCCAAACCACCACCCAACAGGGACTCGACATTCGGGGTTCGCTGACCGACGCCTACCGCGAGGTCCTCACCCCCGAGGCTCTCGCTTTCCTGACCGCTCTCCACCGCCGGTTCGACAAACGCCGGCGCGAGCTGCTCGACCGCCGCGTGGCCCGCTACCAGGAGATCCAGGCCGGTAAGATGCCCGACTTCCTGCCCGAAACCAAGGCCCTCCGGGAGGCCGAGTGGACCGTCGCGCCCATCCCCGCCGACCTCCAGGACCGCCGCGTCGAGATCACCGGCCCGGTCGACCGCAAGATGCTCATCAACGCCCTCAACTCCGGCGCCAGCGTCTTCATGGCCGACTTCGAGGATGCCAACTCCCCCACCTGGTCCAACAACCTGGACGGCCAGTACAACCTGCGCGACTACACGCGCGGCAAGCTCTCCTACACCAGCCCCGAGGGCAAGAGCTACAAGCTGAACGAGAAGGTGGCCACCCTGCTGGTCCGCCCGCGCGGCTGGCACCTGGTCGAGAAGCACGTCCTGGTCGACGGCCGCCCCATGTCGGCGTCGCTGTTCGACTTCGGCCTCTTCTTCTTTCACAACGCCGCAAAGCTCCTGGAGAAGGGCAC
>JBGOUV010000543.1:0-3596 GCA_041477815.1 Terriglobia bacterium
GGAAACGAACGGGTGATCGCCCGCTTGTTTCTGCCCCGCCATGCGGCCCCGCCTTACCAGGCGGTGATCCTTTTCCCAGGAGCAGGCACCTTGAGTATGAGGTCCAGCGAAGGGCAGGAGTTGGGGCAGGTCAGCTTCCTGACCCGCAGCGGCCGGGCCGTGCTGCTGCCGCTATATAAGGGTACGTATGAGCGAGGCCCCAGCGCTTACTACCACCGTATCGGACAGCCCAATCTCTGGCGGGAGATGAATATCCAGTGGTCCAAGGACTTGGGCCGAACGATCGATTACCTGGAGACCCGGCCGGACCTCGACCGCGAGAGAATCGCCTTCTTCGGGGTCAGCCTGGGGGCGGCGCAGGGTCCCCGGCTCACCGCCATCGAGACGCGCTTCCGCGCCAGCATACTCTTAATGGGCGGATTCTTCGAGAAGGTGCCTCCCGAGGTCGACCCCCTCCATTTCGCGCCGCACGCGAAGGTCCCCACCCTGATGCTGAACGGCCGGGAGGACTTCCTGTTCCCGCTCCAGACCAGCCAGCTTCCGTTGTTCCGGCTGCTCGGCACACCGGAACGGGACAAGCGTCATGTCCTGTTCGACTGCGGTCACGACGTTACCCTTACCTTCCGCCAGCAGATGATCAAGGAAATCCTCGACTGGCTGGACCGCTACCTCGGCCCGGTCACCCTGTCGCAGAAGGCGTCGTAACCCTACTTCGCCTTCCCCGGGGCCTTGTACCCCGACTTCACCTTCAGCGCCCGGTCCATTTCTTCGGCGGTCAGCAGCGGTGTGGTCGTCACCACCACCAGTCCGCTCGCCGCCGCGGCCAGCGAGAAGCCGGCGGCGGTCGCGTTGTCGGGCAGGTCCAGGATCAGGATGGCGTCCCGGTCGCCAAACGCGAAATAGAACGCCTCCACGCTTCCACCCAGGGTAGCGGCGGCGGCGCTGACGGCCTTCACCCGTCCGCTGGCTTTGTCCTTGGCCAAGCCCTTCAGCCCGTCAGCGGTGTAGCTCGCTTCGATCAGATACTTTGCCATAGTAAGTTCTCCTCTCAAACAGTGTATACCGCCGGCAGTCCGGCAGGGAAGATTTGCCAACGGTCCACGATCTACGATCCTACAACATCTCGCGCAGCCGGCCGGCCACCCAGTCGGCGGCGATCGAGATCATGGCCTCGCCCTTGGCCGCCGAGGCCAGCCTGGCGTCGCGGGCGAACTCTTCCTCTTGCTTGGCCGAGGCCGGGTCCTTGATGCCGTACTTGGACTTGTCGCGCTCGTAGTTTACGCCGTCCCAGTGAATGCGCTCGGGAAACGCCGCCAGGGCGAACGAGGTCTCGAACTCGCCGGCATGGCCGGGAGCCCGGCCGCTCTCCATGTATCGCTTGATAGTGTCTGGCGTATAGGCATCCCAGTAGGAATTGGTCTCGATGCGGATGCCCAGCTTGTCGCGGAAGCCGGCCACGCTCTGCCGGAGCGGGGCGACGTTGCCGCCGTGACCGTTCAGGATGAGAATGCGCTTGACGCCGTGCTGGACCAGGCTCTCGCAGATCTCGTAGACCACCGCCAGGAAGGTCTCGCGCTTCAGGGTCAGGGTTCCCTTGCGGTCCATCCAGTGGGGCGAGATCCCCACCGGCACCGGGGTCGCCACCATCACTCGCGGCCAGAGCTGCAGGGCGGCCTGCTGGGCGATGAGGGTCACGCTGGCGGTGTCGTTGATCATGGCCAGGTGCTCGTTGTGCTGTTCGGTCGAGCCGGTGGGGACGATCATGGCTTGCAGGGCGCCGCCTTCCAGGGCCTCGCGAAACTCCTTGCGGGTGCTCTCCCACAGCAGGACCTTGCGGGGGTTGACGTAGGCGGCGCCGGGCAATTGGGAGGCCACGGCCAGGGCGCCGAGGAAGCGGCGGCGGGAAGCGGGTCGGCTCATACGGAGGGGATGATACCATGGGGACTCCATGGCCCGCCGCCGGCCAGGGCTGCTGCTAGGCGGGCGCGAGGTCCTGGCCGGCGAGGCGGAATTTTGCGAGTCGCGGCCGGAGCAAATAGTGGCGGGGAGGAACTACGCCGCCCCCCAACACTGCGGAGCGGAGTTCGGAGGCCGTATCCTCGAAGTGTTGTATGATCGAAGCGATGACCGGTAAAAGCGCATTTGGCGTGGTGGGACTGGGGGTGATGGGCCAGAATCTCGCCCTCAACGTGGAACGCAACGGCTTCCCCGTAGCCGGCTTCGACCTGGACGGCGCCAAGCAGCAGCAGATGGCGGCCAAGGCGGCCGGGAAGAGTGTCCAGGTGGCCGGATCGATGGCCGAGTTCGTGGAGGCGCTGGAGTCGCCGCGGCGGATCCTGATCATGGTGCCGGCGGGTAAGGCGGTGGACGCCGTGATCCAGGACCTGCGGCCGCATCTCACGGCCGACGACATCCTCATCGACGGCGGCAATTCGCACTTCGGCGACACCGACCGGCGGCTGAAGGAGCTGGGCGGCGCGGGGCTGCGGTACGTCGGAATGGGGGTAAGCGGCGGCGAGGAAGGCGCGCTGCTGGGTCCCTGCCTGATGCCGGGCGGACCGCGGGAGGCCTACGACCGCCTGCAGCCGGTGCTGGACAAGATCGCCGCCCGCACCGACGATGGACCCTGCTCGACCTACGTGGGGTCGGGCGCGGCGGGCCACTATGTCAAAATGGTGCATAACGGGATCGAATACGGCATCATGCAGCTCCTGTGCGAGACCTACGACCTGCTGCGCAAGGTGCTGGGCCTGGGGGCGGGAGAGGTCCGCGAGGTGTACGCGAAGTGGAACGAGGGCGAGCTGAACTCTTTCCTGCTGGAGATCAGCGCCACCGTGCTCGGCAAGAAGGACGAGGAGAGCGGGCAGCCGCTGGTGGACTTCGTGCTGGACACGGCCGAGATGAAAGGGACGGGCAAGTGGGCGGCCCAGAACGCCCTGGACATCGGCGTGCCCATCCCCACCCTGAGCGTGGCCGTGGAGGGACGCATTCTGTCGGGATACAAGCCCGAGCGCGTGGAGGCGGCCAAGGTATTGAAAGGACCGAAGGGGGCGTTCACCGGCCAGCGCGAGGCGTTCGTGAAGAGCCTGTGGCAGGGCTACTACCTGGCCATGCTTTCCTGTTACGCGCAGGGGCTGGTAATGCTGAAAGTGGCGTCGCGGGACAACGGCTACGGCCTGCAGCTGGCGGAGATCGCCCGCATCTGGAAGGGCGGCTGCATTGTCCGGGCGCGGCTGCTCGATCCGATCCGCAAGGCCTGCAAGAAGAACCCCAATCTCCCCAACCTGCTGGTGGATCCGAAGTTTGCCCGGCTGGTGAACCGTTATACGCCGGGACTGCGACGGGTGGCGCTGGCGGCGGCGAAGTACGGGGTGCCGGCGCCGGCGTATGCGGCGACCCTCGGCTACATCGACAGCTATCGCAGCGAGCGCCTGCCGGCCAATCTGCTGCAGGCGCAGCGCGATTACTTCGGGGCTCATACGTACAAGCGCATCGACCGAGAAGGCGCGTTCCATTCCGATTGGGCTCACTGAACCGCGACCGTTAGGGAGTGCCCCGCGGGCCTGCGGCCCACCGAAGGTGATGAAGACGCGGCC
>JBGOUV010000197.1:0-12363 GCA_041477815.1 Terriglobia bacterium
ACGGGACCGTTACCTACGTGGGGAAGGATATTGCTTATCAGTTGTGGAAATTTGGACTGCTGGGGAAGGACTTTTACTATCGCCCGCAGGGTCGCTTATGGGTCACCACGGACCAGTCGCAGCCGGGCGAGACGCCGGCGTTCGGGCGGGCGACGCGGGTATTCAATGTGATCGACGTCCGGCAGGCCTATTTGCAAAAGGTAGTGCAGGCGGGGTTGCGGGCGTTGGGGTTTGAGAAGGAAGCGGAGAACTCCATCCACTTTTCCTATGAGATGGTGGCGCTGTCGCCGCGGTGTTGCGCCGAGCTGGGGATCGAGCTGAGCGAAGAGGACCGGCGGCGGCCTTACGTGGAGGTGTCGGGGAGGAAGGGTTTGGGGGTTAAGGCCGATGACTTGGTGGACGCCCTGATTGAGAAGGCGCTGGAGGAGGTGCGGAGCCGGCATCCGGAGGCGAGCGAGGAATACCAGCGGGGGATCGCCACGCGGATCGCGGTGGGGGCGTTGCGGTATTTTCTCCTGAAGTTCACGCGGACTTCGGTGATTGCGTTCGATTTCCAGGAGGCGCTTAGCTTCGAGGGCGAGACGGGACCCTATGCGCAGTATGCGGCGGTGCGGGCGATGAACATCCTGCGCAAGCTGGAGGAGCGCGGGGAGACGCTGCCGGATTTCGGGAAGGCGCTGGGGGAGGCGTCGTTCGGGAGGCAACTGGCGAACGAGGACTTCTGGCAGGTATTGCTGGGGGCGTCCCAGGCGGACGCGGTGATCGAGAAGGCGCTGGCGTCGGGGGAGCCGGCGGCGGTGGCGCGGTACGCGTTCCAGTTGGCGCAGGGGTTCAACAACTTCTATCACCAGCACCATATTCTGAGCGAAGGGGATCGGGAGAAGAAAACTTTTCTCTTGTGGATGGTGCAGTTCTTTGCCGGCCAGCTTAGCCGGGTGCTGGAGGTGTTGGGCATTGAGACGCCGGATGTGATGTGATGTGGCGGTACGCGGTGCAGGGGTTGGGGAGGTATGGTGACGCCGGCGCTGGGGAGGGGGGCCAACAGCGCCACGTCTACGGTGGTGAATACGGTATTGCTGCGACCACTTCCCTTCCCCGAGCCTGACCGGTTGGCGATGATTTATCTTTCACCGCCGCGAGGAGTACAATGGCCCGGAGGGAGACAACCCCATGTTGGGCTCATTCTTCCAAAAACTCACCCGCCGCCAGTGGCTGGGGCACGGAGGCTGGCTGGCGCTTCCAGGATTCGTGAGGGCCGCGCCGCCGGAAGCCTCCCCCGGACTGCGCGTGGGATCGGACATCTACCAGTCCATCGGCGTGCGCCCGCTGATCAACTGCCGCGGCACCTTGACCGTCATCGGCGGCTCGCTGGAGCTGCCCGAGGTGCGCGCGGCCAAGGACGCCGCCGCCCAGCGCTACGTGCAGATCGATGAGCTGATGGAAGGCATCGGCAAGCGTCTGGCCGAGCTGACCGGCGCCGAGTGGGGCATCGTCACCTCGGGATGCGCGGCGGCCCTGGCCCACGCTACGGCGGCCTGCGTGGCCGGCGGCAACCCCGATCTGCACGTCCGCATTCCCAACCTCGCCGGCTTCCCCAAGGATGAAGTGATCATACCTAAACACTCCCGCAACGTCTACGATTCCGCCGTGCGGTCCATCGGCGTGCGCATCATGGAGGTGGACACCGTGGAAGAGCTGGAAGCCGCCCTCGGTCCCCGGACGGCTATGGTGTACGTATTCGCAGGTCCCAGAGTGGACGCCGGCCCCCTGACCCTGGAGGCGATCGCGAAGGTGGCCAATGCCAGGAAGGTTCCCGTGCTGGTGGACGCGGCCGCCGAGATTTTGACGATCCCCAGCGTGCACCTCCAGCGGGGCGCCACCCTGGTCGGGTACAGCGGCGGAAAATGCTTGCGCGGGCCGCAGTGCGCCGGCCTCCTGCTCGGGCGCAAGGACCTGGTAAAAGCGGCCTGGGTCCACAGCGCCCCGCACCACGGCTACGGCCGCGCCATGAAGCTCGGGAAAGAGGAGGCCATCGGGATGCTGATGGCCGTCGAGATGTGGGCCCAGCGCGATCACCAGGCGGAGTGGAGCCGGTGGCTGGGGTGGCTCGATCACATCGCCGGCCGCGTCTCCGCGGCGCCGGGCGTGACTACCTCGGTGCGGGAGGCGCGCGACGGCCTCTCCAACCGCAGCCCCGGTCTGAGCGTCAACTGGGACGCGGCCAAGCTGGGTATCACCGGAAGAGAGGTGTCGGATATCCTCTGGAACACCGAACCGCGCATCGCGCTGGGCGGCGGGCGCGGCGGCGGTGGCGGAGGGATTTCAATTACCGCCTACATGATGGCGGAGGGAGACGCGAAGATCGTAGCCGACCGCGTGTACTCCCTGCTGTCGAATCCGCCCCGGACGAAGGGTCCGGCGCCCCCCGCGCCGCCGTCGGTGGAAGTGACCGGGCGCTGGGACGTCCGCATCGAGTTCTCCGGCGCCGCCACCAATCACACGCTGCACCTGAAGCAGCAAGGCGGACGCATCGAAGGGACCCACCAGGGCGATTTCGTGTCACGCGACCTCTCCGGCACGGTGGAGGGCGACGCGGTGCGCCTGGTCAGCTCCTACACCGAGCGGCACGGCGATTCCCTGATGTTCACGTTTTCGGGTAAGCTTACCGGAGACTCCCTGTCGGGCACGCTCGACATGGGCGAATACTTGACGGCAAAATGGACGGCCAGGAGGCACCAATATGGACAGGCGTAGCGGCTGGATCGCAGTAGCCCTGCTGCTCTCGACGGCGCCGCTCGGGCAGGCCCAGGTGTTCAGCTTCACCCGCGAGCAGATGATTCAGTTCACGGCGAAAAATGCCTATGAGCGATTCCCAGACGGCCGGCCCAAGGTCCCCGACGCCCTGCTGGCGAAGCTCAAGACCGTGGTCATCGAAGAGGGCTTCGGCCTGGTGCGCGGAAAGGGGTTCCCCAACCAGTACGAAGGCAACTGGAAGGTCCTGAATCCGGGGGCCAAGCTGGTAGGTCGGGCGTTTACTGTACAGTTCATGCCTTCTCGGGCCGACGTCTCCGAAGCCATGGACGCGGCCGCCGCCGCCAAGGGACTCGGACGCCTGCGGAACCAGACCGCCATCGACATGCTCCAGCCCGGCGACGTCATCGTGGTAGACCTGTTCGGCAAGACCGAACAGGGGACCTTCGTCGGCGACAAGCTGGCCTACTATGTCTGGAAGACCACCGGCACCGGGCTGGTGGTGGACGGCGCCATCTTCTACCTGTCGAACATCGCCAAGACCGGTATGCCGGCCTACTACCGGGGCACCCACCCGACGTCGCTGGGCAACGTGATGCTGACCGGCATCAACGTCCCGGTGCGGGTGGGCAACGCCACGGTGATGCCGGGCGACGTGGTCCTGGGAGACGGGGAAGGCCTGTTCTTCATCCCGCCCCACCTGGTGCAGGACGTGGTGAACGCGGCGGAGAGCGCGCACGCCCGCGACGAGTGGATCAAGAAACAGTTCGACACCGGCAAGTACAAGTCCGGTGAGATCTACGGCCGGCCCCGCGATCCGGCGCTGGCCAAGGAGCTGGAAGAATACATAAAGAAGAACCGGGGGAAGCAATGAGACACGTGGCAACAATCCTCTTTCTGATAGGCGCCGGCCTCGCACCCGCCCAGCAGCAATACGACCTGCTGCTGCGGGGCGGTCATGTGATCGACCCCAAGAACAAGATCAGCGCGGTGCGCGACGTGGCCATCCGCGACGGCAAGGTCGCCGCTGTGGCGGCGAAGATCGATCCCGCCCTGGCCTACAAGGTGGTCGACGTCCCGGGACTCTACGTGACGCCCGGCCTGGTCGATATCCACGTCCACGTTTACGCGGGGACGGGCGAGCGCGGCTCCTACGCGGGCGACAACAGCCTGTACCCGGACGGGTACACCTTTCGCGTGGGCGTCACCTCGGTGGCCGACGCCGGCTGCGCCGGGTGGCGTAACTTCGAGGACTTCAAACAGCGCGTCATCGACCGCTCGCGCACCCGCATCTTCGCTTTGCTCAACATCGTCGGCCACGGGATGCGCGGCGGCGCCTATGAGCAGGATCTGAGCGACATGGAGGCCAAGCCCACGGCCGAGATGGCGATGCGGTACAAAGGCCTGGTGGTGGGGGTGAAGTCGGCGCACTACGGCGGACCGGAGTGGGCGCCCGTGGAGAGGGCCGTCGAGGCCGGGACCATCGCCAACATACCGGTGATGGTGGACTTCGGCCGGGCCTACCCGGAGCGGTCCTTCGCCGAGCTGGTGACCAAGAAGCTCCGGCCGGGCGACATCTACACCCACGCCTTTTCCGGCAACCGGGGCGAGCTGGAGGCGCCCGGACACCTGAATCCGGCCATGTTCGCCGGACGCCAGCGCGGCGTCATCTTCGACATCGGCCACGGCGGCGGCAGCTTCGTCTGGCGCGTCGCCGTGCCGGCCATCAAGGAAGGCTTCCTGCCCGACTCCATCTCCACCGACCTGCACACGGGTAGCATGAATGCCGGCATGAAGGACATGCTGAACGTGATGGACAAGTTCCTGGCCCTGGGCCTCTCGCTCGACGACGTAATTCTGCGGTCGGCCTGGAACCCGGCCCGCGAGATCCGGCACGAGGAGTTGGGCAACCTGTCCGTCGGATCCGCCGCCGACGTGGCCGTGCTGCGCGTCGAGAAGGGCAACTTCGGATTCGCCGACATGCATGGAGCCCGCATGCGCGGCACCCAGAAGCTGACCTGCGAGCTGACCCTGCGCGACGGCAAGATCGTCTACGACCTCAACGCCATGGCCCGCCCCGACTGGGACAAGCTTCCCCCGGACTACGGGTCCACCAGAGATCCGCGCTATGACCCCGCCGGCGGCGGTGGAGGCGGGGGCCGGAGAAGGCCTGGGGCGGCCGGGAAGAAGTAGGGTTCAACGACAGCGCCAACGTGGTAGCATCGAATGTAGTGTGAATTTAGAGCAGAGAAGAGCCCATGCTTGACATCGGTAAAGACATCCACTCCCTCAGCGACTTCAAGCGTAACACCAGCGGCTTTCTCAAGCAGATGCGCCATACCGGGCACCCTGTGGTTCTCACCATCAACGGAAGGGCCGAAATTGTGGTCCAAGATGCCGTTTCCTATCAAAGACTTCTCGACTACCTGGACGAATTGGAGGCCCTGGAAGGAATCAAACGCGGCCTGGCCGACGTCGCCGCGGGACGAGTAACACCCTTGGCTGATTTCGAAAAGGAGTTCCGGAGCCAGCATGGAATACGACGTCGTTCTCGCCGACTCGGCGAAGGCCGACGCGGATAGCATCTACCGGAAGGTTGCCGAGGCCGCCCCCATCCGAGGACCGGAATGGTTTGAGGAACTTCTGGACAGTATGCGTTCTCTCAAGAACTTTCCTCATCGCAGCCCCCGCGCCCGCGAGGCTCGCAGGGCCAAGCGCGAGATTCGAAATCTGCTCTTCGGCAGGAGACGGCACATCTACCGAATTCTCTTCGAGATTGATGAGCAGAGGTACATCGTCCGCATACTTCATATCAGGCACGGCGCGAGGAAGGATATGAAGGCGGAAGAAATCGCCGGGCCGGCTGAGGAGACTCCAGTATGACAAGAACTATCCGATTGGCCCTGCTCGCCGCTTCGCTGCTGCCGGCGCAGCAGGTCATTGACGTACACCAGCACTTCAGCAGGCGTCCCAACTACTTCGAGGATCTGGACCGCACTTACCGCGCCCTCCAGGCCCGGGCCTGCGTGAACGGCTTCGTTGCCGACCTGAAGGCCATCGAGGCGGCGGCGAAGAAGTACTCCACCGTCATCCCGTTCGGTCGCATCCGCCTCGACGACCCCCGCGCCCTGGACGACCTCAAGGCCTTCCACGACGCCGGTTTCAAAGGCATCAAGATCCACAGCCCCGAGAAGAACTACGACGACTGGTCCTACTTCCCGATCTATGAGCGGGCCCAGCAATACGGCTTTCTTCTGCTGATGCATACCGGCGTCAGCTCGCGCAACAACCAGGACAAGGCGACCAAGTCGTCGTTCGCCCGGATGCGCCCCGTCTATCTCTCCTCGATCGCGCGCGCTTTCCCCCAGCTCAACATCGTCGGCGCGCACCTTGGCAACCCCTGGTACGACGAAGCGGCCGAGGCCGCGCGCTGGGATACGAACCTCTTCTTCGACGTCACCGGTTCCACCCTGTTCAAGATGCAGGGCAAGCTGGCCGGCTTCAAGGACATCTTCTGGTGGCGTCCCGGTGGGGCGGGCCGGCATTCGCTCCAGTCGGATACCAACGCCTTCGAGAAGCTCGTGTTCGGCACCGACGAAGACCCCCTCAACCTGGCCGACAACATCGACCGCTACAAGCGCATGCTGGCGGTCTGCCAGGTTCCCCCGGAGAGCCAGGGGCGCATCATGGCGGGGACGGTGTCGCGCCTGTTGGGCTACGCAAAGAGGTAGTCGGCCGGGAACGCGAGGTCCGGGAGCAGGTCGCCGCCGGTGAGCGTCTCGCCCGAGACCACCGCGCGTGCCGGCGCGCTGGGAAGCAGGATCAGGACGGACTTCTCCTCGGGCAGGACGAGCCAGCCGAGCTTCGTGCCGTTGGCGAAGTAGTCGTCGAACTTACGCATCTGTTCAGCGATGGTATCGCCAGGAGACAGGACTTCCACTGCCAGGTCGGGGGCGCCGTCGAGGTAGTCATCCGGAGTAAAACGGGCGCCGATCACCACAGCGACGTCGGGCAGGCGAAAGCGGACCTCACCGCGTATGGTGAGCCGGCAATGCAGTTCAGTGCCAACGCAGCCGCCCGCGTGGGTGTCGAAGTGCTCCATGAACTTGTGCGCGCAACGCGCCTGTATAATAGCGTGTCTCTTGTGTCCCACGTGTAACTCCACGGGCTGTCCGTCGACGTATTCGTAGTGTTCGAAGGCGGGGTTGGAGAGGTACTCTTCGACGCTGATATGCAAGGATGTGGCAACGCCCATTTGGCCTCAGTCTAACATGAATTCGTTGTACGCTAGTAGAGTGAACCGCTTCGATTACGCCTCCCCCCGCTCCCTCGAGGAAGCAGTACAGCTCAAGTCCTCCCATCCCCAAGCCCAACTACTCGCCGGCGGCACCGACCTGATTGTCCAGCTCCGCGCCCGTCGCAAGGAGACCGACCTCGTCGTCGACATCAAGCACGTCCCCGAGCTCAACGCCCTCCGTTACGACGCCGCGCGCGGCCTGACCCTCGGCGCTGCCGTCCCCTGCTACCGGATCTACGGGGACCCCGCGGTGCGCCGGGTCTATCCGGCGCTGGCGGAAGTGGCGAACCTGATCGGCGGCACGCAGATCCAGGGCCGCGCTTCGGCCGGCGGCAACCTGTGCAACGCGGCTCCCAGCGCCGACTTCGTCCCGATCCTGATCGCTCTCCGCGCCACCTGCCGGATTGCCGGCGCGGGGGGCAGCCGCAGCGTGCCGGTCGAGGACTTCTGCACCGCTCCGGGACGCAACGTGCTCCAACCCGGAGAGCTGCTGGTGTCGCTCGATCTGCCGCCCCCCGACCCGCATTCCGGGGCGCGCTACCTGCGCCTGATCCCGCGCAACGAAATGGATATTGCCATCGCCGGCGCCGGAGTGGCCGTGGTCCTCGAAGACGGCGTCTTCCGCTCGGCTCGTATCGCCCTCGCCGCGGTGGCCCCGACGCCGCTCTACGTGCGTGAGGCCGGTGCGGCGCTGGCAGGCAAGCCGGTGAATGCCGAGAGTATCCAGGCCGCCGCCGGCCTCGCCCGCGCCGCCGCCAAGCCCATCACCGATATGCGAGGCACCGCCGACTACCGCCGCCACCTCTGTGCTGTACTCACCCGCCGCGCCCTCGAAGCCGCCGTCCAACGAGCCAGGGAGTCCCAATGAATCACGTCCAAACCAACATCAACGGCGAAACCGTCGAGTTTCTCTGCGAACCGCACCAGAGCCTGCTGGAGTGCCTGCGCGACATCGTCGGCCTGACCGGATCCAAAGAAGGCTGCAACGACGGCAACTGCGGCGCTTGCACCGTGATCCTCGACGGCCGCATCGTGAATTCCTGCCTGGTGCTCGGCGTCGAGGCCGAGGGCTCGGAGATCACCACCATTGAGGGCATTGCCAGGGGCAGCGAGCTCCACCCCGTCCAGCGGGCGTTCCTGGAACAGGCGGCTCTGCAATGCGGGTTCTGCACCCCCGGGTTCATCGTCGCCGCCAAGGCGCTGCTCGACCACGAGTCCAGCCCCTCGGAAGACCGCATCCGGCTCTGGCTGGCCAACAATCTTTGCCGCTGCACCGGCTACGACAAGATCGTCCGCGCCGTCCAGCAGGCAGCCACCCGGACGGAAGAGAGGAAAGCATGAGCACCCCGGCATACCGAGTAATAGGCACTCGCCCCATTCGTCACGACGGCGTCGACAAGGTCACCGGCCGCGCGCTCTACGGGGCCGACGTTCACCTGGCCGGCCTGCTCCACGGCTTCATTCTGCGGAGTCCCCACGCCCACGCCCGTATCCGGCGCATCGATACCAGCCGGGCCGCAGCCTTCCCCGGCGTCAAGGCCGTGCTGACCGCCGCCGACTTCCCCGCCGTCCCCGAACGCATCGTCGACCTCGGCGAAGGCGCCACCCCGCTCAGCTACATCCGCGGCAACGTCCTGGCCTCGGGCAAGGTCCTCTATCGGGGTCACGCCGTGGCCGCGGTGGCCGCGATCAACGCGCAGGTCGCCGAAGAGGCCGCGTCCCTCATCGAGGTCGAGTACGAAGTTCTCCCCTGCACCCTCACCGCCCCGGACGCCATGCGGGACGGCGCTCCCATCCTCCACGAAGACCTCCGCGCCAAGGAATTCGGCAAAGCGACCGGAAAGGCCGGAAACGTGGCCGACCACTTCCAACACGCCCTCGGCGACATCGATAAGGGTTTTGCCGAAGCCGATGTCATCGTGGAGCGCGAATTCCACACGGCCACGGTTCACCAAGGGTACATAGAGCCGCACCCCGCCACCGCCCTGTGGAACAACGACGGCCGCGTGCTGATCTGGTGCAGTACCCAGGGCTCGTTCGTGGTGCGGGATACCACTGCCTGCATTCTCGACATACCGGTCTCGCGCGTGCGGGTCACGCCGATGGAGATCGGCGGGGGATTCGGCGGCAAGATCCCGGTGTACCTCGAGCCCGTCGCCGCTCTGCTGTCGAAGAAGACCGGGCACCCGGTGAAGATCGTCATGTCCCGCAAGGACGTCTTCGAGGGCACCGGCCCCACCCCTGGGTCCTACATGAAGGTGAAGATCGGCGCGCGGAAGGACGGCCGCATCACCGCCGCCCAGGCCTACCTGGCTTACGAGGCCGGCGCCTATCCCGGCGCCATGGTTGGTCCCGGCGCCATGTGCGTCTTCGCCGCTTACGACCTGGCCAACGTCCTCATAGACGGCTATGACGTGGTAGTCAACAAACCCAGTACCGCCGCTTACCGCGCCCCCGGCGCCACCAACGCCGCCTTCGCCACCGAATCGGTGGTCGATGAGATCGCCGAGAAGCTGGGTATAGATCCGATTGAGTTCCGCCTTCGCAACGCCGCCAAGGAAGGCACGCGCCGCGCCGACGGACCCAAGTACCGCCGCGTCGGCTGCATCGAGGTGCTGGAGGCGATGAGGAACCACCCGCACTACACCGCCCCCCTCGGCGGCCCGAATCGCGGACGCGGCGTGGCTGTGGGCTTCTGGTTTAACGTCGGTCTGCCGTCGAGCTGCACCATCAGCGTCAACGCCGACGGCACGGTGAGTTTGGTCGAGGGCTCCACCGACATCGGCGGCACCCGCACCTCCATTGCCATGCAGGCCGCCGAAGTCCTCGGGATCCCCGCCGAGGACGTGCAGCCCACCGTGGTCGATACCGACTCGGTCGGGTTCACCGCTGTCACCGGCGGCAGCCGCACCACCTTCGCCACCGGCTGGGCCGCCTACGAGGCCGCGCAGGACGTTCTCCGGCAAATGAAGGAGCGCGCCGCCAAGCTCTGGTCGACCGACGCGGCGAAGGTGGACGTCGAGCACGGCGTCTTCCGCTCCGGCGATCAGACTATGACGTTCCAGGAGCTAGCGGCCCGCATCGGCGACACGGGCGGTCCGGTGGTGGGGCGAGCGGCGGTCAACCCGCGCGGCGTGGGAGGCTCTTTCTCCGGCTGCCTGGCGGACGTCGAAGTCGACCCCGAAACCGGCAAGGTAACGGTGCTCCGTTTCACCTCCGTGCAGGACGTCGGCAAGGCCATCCACCCCAGCTATGTAGAAGGCCAGATGCAAGGCGGCAGCACGCAGGGGATCGGCTGGGCTCTTAACGAGGAATACTACATGAGCCCCGACGGCGCCATGATGAACTCCAGCCTGCTGGATTACCGCATGCCCACCAGTCTCGATCTCCCCATGATCGATACCGTGATAGTAGAAGTGCCTAACCCCGGCCACCCCTTCGGTGTCCGCGGCGTAGGCGAAGCCAACATCGTCCCACCGCCCGCCGCCCTCGCTAACGCCATCTACCGGGCCGCCGGAGTCCGCATGACCCGGCTCCCCATGAGTCCTCCCGCGATCATGGAGGCCCTCTGGCGCTAGTCTACATCCCGACCCCGCTGACCGGCCTGACCGGCGGCAGGTCGCCGCTGCAGGTGGAAGGCTCGACCATCGGCGAGGTCATCGACAATCTCGAACAGACCTGGCCCGGCCTCCGGGAGCGCCTCGTCATCGAGAACCGCCTCCGGTCCAACATCTCGGTAGCCGTAGACGGCGAAATCACCCCGCTGGGCCTGCTCGAGCCGGTGTCCCCGGCGAGCGAGGTTCACTTCGTGGCGGCGATCAGCGGTGGCGCTGGCTCCCCCCAGACTGGTCGCAATTCAGGTATGGTTTGGACCAGCGTGAGTCCGCCCGCCTCGTCTCTGCAAGCGGTGTTCCGCGAGCTGTGCCCGCGCTGCCGCCGGGGCCCGATTTTCCGGACGCCTTTGCGGCGCGGCTGGCTCCATATGCAGGAGCGCTGCCCAGTATGCGATCTTCGGTTCGAGCGTGAGCCGGGTTACTTCCTGGGGGCGATGTACGTGAGCTACGCGCTCTCCATTCCACCGGTGCTGCTACTGGTCCTGGCTTTCCACTGGCTTGCCGCGTGGTCCTGGGGATCGTCCGCGCTGGGAGGGGCGGCGGCGTTCCTGCCCTTCGTGCCGTACGTGACGCGCCTCTCGCGTGTCATCTGGATCTACGTGGACCAGGCTCTCGACCCCGAGTAGCCACCTCACCGCCACCTCGCGGTCGAGGCGAGTGTTCCTGGCGCGGTACTTCCCCCATTCCACCGGCGCCGAGGCGCGCGAGGATCTCGTAGGAGCCAAGGGGCGCGTACCAGAAGGCAGGGTCATTTCCTTAGCAGTCGGTTGGAGTACACCAGACTACCGGGGAGCGGGTAGTTTTGGCATTATCACCTCGAAGGAATGCTGGCATTTCCCCATAAACTGCGATATAGTGCCCCCAATGACGGGAGAGAGCAATACCTGGGTGGTGGGACCTTCCAACGCCCTTTACGACCCCAAGTACAACCGGTCGCATGAGGCCAACGACGCCCCGCATCGCCTGGTGATCAGCCAGGTTTACGACCTTCCATTCGGCAAGGGGCGCCGGTGGGCGCAGGCCGGAGTCGGAAGTTGGGTGTTGGGCGGTTGGCAGTGGAGCGGCATTACGGTGCTGCAATCGGGCCGGCCCATTCTTATCACCGCCCCCGACAATACCGGTCTGCTGGACTTCTCGTACACCAACGGCCGCGCCGACCGCCTCAAGAGCGGCGTTTTGCCGAGCGGCCAGTCGCTTGACAAGTGGTTCGACACGACCGCGTTTCGCGCAGCCGCCCCCTTCACCGTCCCAACGGACTCTTTGTCCCAGCCAGACCTGCGCGGGCCCGGGCGCAAGAGCTTCGATATGTCAGTGGGCAAGAACACCCGCGTGAGGGAGCGCTACAACGTGCAGTTCCGGGCGGAGTTTTTCAACCTGTTCAACAGCCCGTTCTTCGAGGCCCGCAACCAGACCACGGATGTGACCAATCCCGATTTTGGCAGGATTCTGCAGGGAGCGAATCCCCGCAACATCCAGTTTGGCATCCGGGTGGTTTTCTAGCAACGAAGTGGTGAGAGGAGGTTAATCGTGAAAATGAAAAGACGACACTTTCTGCGACTGGGAATGAGCGCGGCCGGCGCCGGGTTACTGAAATACGCCGACGCGCAGACCAAGGTTCCGGCCGGCATCAAGCTGGGCACGTTCTTCACCGACAAGCCCAACGAAGACGACCTGACCATGCTGCGCCACGCCGGCGTGGAG
>JBGOUV010000064.1:0-21349 GCA_041477815.1 Terriglobia bacterium
GACCCGCCTCGACCTGGCCAATTGGCTGGTCTCACCCGCCAACCCCCTCACCGCCCGGGTCTTCGTCAACCGCCTGTGGCGGCAATTCTTCGGCGCCGGACTTTCCAAGGTGCTGGACGATCTGGGATCCCAAGGCGACTGGCCGCTGCATGCGGAGCTGCTGGACTGCCTGGCCGCCGAGTTCGTCTCCCACGGCTGGGACGTCAAGCACGTCATCCGCACAATTGTACTTAGCCATGCCTACCGGCAGTCGTCCGCGGGGAGTCCGGCGCTCGAGGAGCGGGACCCGGACAACCGCCTCCTGGCCCGGCAGAGCCGCTTCCGGCTGGATGCGGAGATCGTGCGGGACGTGGCGCTGGGCGTGTCGGGCCTCCTGGTGGACAGGTTCGGCGGCCCCAGCGTCCGGCCCTACCAGCCGGAGGGCTACCTGGCCGCCCTCAACTTCCCCAAGCGCGAATACTCCGCCAGCCGGGGCGAGGACCTCTACCGGCGCGGCGTCTACACCCACTGGCAGCGGACCTTCCTGCACCCCAGCCTGATGACCTTCGACGCCCCCACCCGCGAGGAGTGCACCATCAACCGCACCACCTCCAACACGCCCCTCCAGGCACTCGTACTACTCAATGATCCGACCTACGTAGAGGCGGCCCAGGCCTTTGCCGGGAACATCCTGCGCGACGGCGGGCGCTCGCTAGACCAGAAGCTGGACTGGGCCTTTCTGCGCGCGGTCGGCCGCAAGCCGGTTGCCGACGAGCGCCGTATCCTGACCGGCCTGCACCGCCAGAGCCTGCGCCGCTTCGAGTCCGACCCGCAGGCGGCGATGACGGCGGTGGCCCGCGCCATCCTGAACCTGCACGAGACCATCACCCGCAACTGAGGAGAGAGCCATGAACACCTGCCGGCGAACATTCTTAGGACGCGGAATGGCGGGACTCGGCTCGTTCGCCCTGCAGCTCTACGGCGCCCGCTCGCGCGGCGCGGTCGAGCCCCTCCATCATCCGGCCAAGGCCAAGCGCGTCATCTTCCTCTACCAGGCGGGCGGCCCGTCGCACCTCGAAACCTTCGACTCCAAACCCCAGCTCGCGGCGATGCACTCGAAGCCCATGCCGGAGTCGTTCACCAAGGGCCAGCAGATCGCCCAGTTGCAGGGCAAGCCGCTGATCTGCTTCGGACCCCAGTACGGCTTCAAGAAGTTCGGATCCTCCGGGCAGGAGATCTCCGAGCTGTTCCCCCACATCGGCAGCGTGGCCGACCAGCTATGTATCATCCGCTCCATGTGGACCGAGCAGATCAACCACGACCCCGCCCACACGGTGATGAACACCGGCTCGATCATCACCGGGCGGCCCAGCATGGGCTCGTGGGTACTGTATGGCCTGGGCGCCGAGACCGACGAGCTGCCGGGCTTCGTGGTCCTGACTTCGGCGGGTCGTGGCGGGCAGATGCAGCCCATCGCCGCGCGCCAGTGGTCGGCCGGCCTCCTGCCGGGGAAGTTCCAAGGGGTGAAGCTCAACTCCATCGGCGACCCCGTCCTCTACATCCGCAATCCCAAGGGTGTCGACGCCGCGGGACAGCGCGAGCAGATTGATGCCATCAACGCCCTGAACCGCGTGGAGCACCGGGCGGTGGGAGATCCCGAGATCCTCACCCGCATCGCCCAATACGAGCTGGCCTTCAAGATGCAATCCAGCGTCCCCGGCCTGATGGACACGACCCAGGAGCCCCAGCATATTCTCGATATGTACGGCGCGCATCCGGGTGATGGCTCCTTCGCCTCCAATTGCCTCCTGGCCCGGCGCTTGGCCGAGCGCGGCGTCCGCTTCATCCAGCTCTATCACCGGGACTGGGACCACCACGGCGCGGTCAAGCGCAACATCGCCTACAAAGCCGAAGAGACCGACCAGCCCACGGCGGCGCTCATCCAGGACCTCAAACAGCGCGGCATGCTCGACGACACCCTGGTAGCCTGGGGCGGCGAGTTCGGCCGGACGCCCATGTCCCAAGGCGGCGACGGACGCGACCACCACATCAAAGGCTTCTCTTACCTATTGGCCGGTGGCGGCATCAAGGGCGGCATCACCCACGGCGCCACCGACGACTTGGGCTACGCGGCGGTGGAGAAGCCGGTAAGCGTCCACGACTTCCACGCCACCATGCTGCACCTGCTGGGTATCGACCACCAGCGCCTCACGGTCAAATTCCAAGGCCTGGACGCCCGGCTGACCGGCATCTCCGGCAGCGTAGTGAAAGGCATCCTCGCATGAGACTCGCCCTTGCGCTGATCGCATCGGTTCTGGTCTGTTCCGCCCAACCCAAATCCCTCTACGAGCGGCTGGGCCGGTACGACGGCATCGCCGCTATCGCTGATGAGTACCTAAAGGGGATCCGCGCCGACCCCCAGTTCGCCCGCTTCGCCGGACGCGGGGCCGACTCCCTGCAGCGCTCCCGGCAACTGCTAAAGGACCAGTGGTGCGCCCTGTCCGGCGGTCCTTGTACCTACATCGGTCGCGATATGAAGACCGCGCACGCCGGCCTGGCCATCACCGAGGCGGAATGGGCGGTGAGTATGAAGTACCTCGCCGCCGCACTCGACAAGAAGTCGCTCCCCGCCCAGGAACGGAAAGAGTTCCTGGCTTTGGTCGATTCCCTGAAGAAACATTTCGTAGAGAGGCCCTAACCTATGAGTAAGATCAGCCGCAGAAAGTTGTTTTCCGCAGCCGCAGCCGCCCCTGCCATCCTCGCCCAGCGTAGCCCCAACGACCGCATCGGCGTAGCGTCCATTGGCGTAGGTACTCGCGGCATCTACTTGCTCGAGCGGGCCCAGGAGTGTCCCAACACCGAGATCCGGGTCATCTGCGACCTCTACGACTCGAACCTGAAGCGCGCCGCCAACACCGCCCGCAACAAGCAGGCCCAGACCCTCAAGGACTGGGAGAAGGCTATCTCCGCGCCCGGCGTGGACGTGGTGTTCATAGCCACCCCGGACTTCTGGCACGCGCCCATGGTCATCCGGGCGGCGGAGCTGAAGAAGCACATCTATGTCGAGAAAGCCCTGTGCCGTACCCTGCCCGAGGCCAAGGCCATTCGCAAGGCGGTCAAAGATAACAAGGTCATCCTACAGCTCGGACATAATCAGAACAGCGATCCCTACTACACCAAGGCGCAAGAGATCTGCCGCTCCGGAAAGCTGGGCAAGGTAGCTCTGGTCCGGACCTACATCGACCGCACCAGCCAGTGGCCGGAATGGCAGTTCTACACCGCCTACAACATCAACCAAACCCCCCCGGATGCCACGGCGCAGACCATCGACTGGAAGCGGTTCGTACGCAACGCCTCGGAGATTCCGTTCGACGTGGAGCGCTTCTTCCGGTGGCGCTGCTGGTGGGAATACGGCACCGGGATCGCCGGCGACCTGATGAGCCACCAGTGGGACGGCGTCAACATGATCCTGGGAATGGGCATCCCGGAGACGGCGCAGACCATGGGCGGCCTGTATTTCTGGAAGCAGGACCGGGACGTGCCGGACCAGTGGCACTCCCTGTTCGAATACCCCAAAAAGGAGCTGAACATCGTCTTCGGCTGCACGTTCCACAACCGCCATCAAGGGACCAATACCTACATCCTGGGACGCGATGCCAGCCTGGAAGTCGGCGGGTGGTGCCGGCTCTACGGCGGGGAGTGGAAGGCGGAGAATGCGAAAAAGGCGGGCGCGCCCGACTACGAGATGAAGCGCGGCGAGCTGGAGGTGTCGAACCACATCCGCAACTTCATCGACTGCGTCCGCTCCGGCGAGACCCCGCGCTGCGGCATCGACCGGGCCTGGGAAGAAGTGGTCACCGTCATCATGTCGGTCGAGTCCTACTTCAAGGAGCGGAAAGTGAAGTGGGACCCGGTGAACGAACTGATCGTGTAACCACGAAGTAGGGCTGGTTGGAGAGGTCCGGGGCGAAGCCGGGGTAAAGCCAGGCGGACTCGGGCGCGGTTCGTAGCTCGAAGTAATACTCCAGCGGGTAGGGAGACTTGGTGTAGGCGGCGGGAATGACGGCGCGGTAGCGCTGGTCGCGGAGCTGCATGTCGGCCGACTGCCAGGGTTCGGCCTGGTCGACGCGGCGGTAGTGGAGCCGTACCGAGGCCGCGCGGTCGACTGCGAGTTCGAGGGGGAGGGGTTGGCCGGGGCGGAAGGAGGCCGGGGGCGTGTGGCGGCAGGCGGCCGTGGGGCGTGGGCGGACGCTGGGGACGGGTTCGGAGGCCGTCGTTTGCGGGAGGAGCTTTTCCATGTCGGCTATGTCCTGGTCGATGGCCGGGAGGCGGTCGCGCCAGTGCCCGCGGAGGTGCGGGTCGTAGCCGAAGGTTATATCCGCTCGATAGGCTTCTCCGGCGCGGGCGACTTCGGCCCAGGCGGCGCGGGCGGTGCGGTAGGACTGGAGGGCTTGTTCCAGGGCCGCGCGGCTTTGGGTGCGCTCGTAGAGGGAAAAGAACACGCCGGCGCGGAGCTTGTGGGCGTAGAAGCGGCCCAGGCCGGCTTGGATGGTGAGGTCGATGCTGACGCGACGGAGATCCGTTCCCTTACGGTCGCGGTTCGGTGGGGGCGCCGCGGCGGTGGCGAAATCTTCCAGCCACTGGGCTACTTCCAGCGGGGTGTACTTGCCGGTGGCCGTCTCGTCGATGCGGGAGAAGAGTTGGGGGTCCAGCGGGCTGACGCTGCCGAACTTCTTGGGGCTGGGGGTATCGCTGTAGGGGTGCTTGCGGGCCGCGTCGACGATGGGCATGTTGGTGTAGTTTTCGGGCCAGAAGCTGTTGTTGGCGGCGGAGGGGAGGTGGGCAGTAGTGATGAGAGGCAGGATGCGGCTGGCGTTGGCCAGGGCGGATTCTACGGCCGGGGCGTCCTCTTGGAATTGGCGGCGGAGGAAGCGGCGCCAGGTGTCGGGGTGGGCGTTGGGGTTGTAGAGGAGGCGGCCCCATAGGCGGTAGGTATATAGGTACTTCTCCCAGTCATAGCGCGTGGCGAGGCTCGGGTCGGCGTAGGCCTGGCGGCCGCCGGGGAGGCCGGAGCCTTTGCGTCCTTTGAAGGAGAGCGGCTCGCAGATCTCGACGCCGGCCGAGCCGCAGAAGCTCGAGGCGCGGCCGTAGCCGGCGGCCAGGGCCGGGTCGCCCCACAGGAGCAGGCGCTGGGTGCCGGGCCAGAGGCGGTGCAGGACGCCGTAGCGGCGGTCCTCGCGCAGCAGGTCGCCGTAGCCGTAGCGCAGGAAGCGGCGCTCGCCGGAGCTAAGAGCGAAGAAGCCCTCCGCCTGGCGGGGCATCTCCACCTCGCGGATGGCGGCCTGGTGATAGGAGAGGCCCATGTGCTCGGCCCAGTATTTGGGCGAGATGTTGACGGGCAGACCGGTGGAGAGCGCCACGTCGATCATCTGCTGGTCCATGCCCTTGGCGTGCATGTCGACTTCGATCCGGCGGCCGGTCTTGAGAATACCGCCAAACACCGTCTTCCAGAACTGGTAGCTGCCCTCGGCGATGCCGCTTTCGCCGTGCACGCGGAAGGTCACGCCGCTGATAGCCGGGCAGGCCTGGAGCAGCGCGTACAGCGCATCGCGGCAGTAGGCGGCGTGGTTGGCGGCGTTGAGACCCTCGACGGTGTAGTTGGCGTTCGGGCTGTCGGTCCACTGGTACGCGTGGGTCCACAGGCCGAGTTGGAACTGCAGGCCGCGCGCCACCGTCTGCTCGCTGATGTAACGGAGCATGTCGAGGTTGTGGTCGCGCTCCTCGTCGGGGAGCGGGACGGCCCTTACCTGGTAGCCCGGCACGTCGAGCAGGAAGGGGTAGGCGAAGTGGAGGTAGCAGTCGCGGATCTGGCGGGTGAAGTCATACCCGATACCGAAGGCCAGGCTGAAGCGGTTGAAGCGCTGGGCGGCCAGCATGGTGAGATACGGCGGCCACATGGAGCGGTCGTAGTACCAGGGTTTGTCCTCCACGTCGCTGACGAAGCAGCGGGTGACGGAGCGGATCACGTTGGCCGGGCGCTCGATCAAGGGGGCGCTGGAGAACTCGACGCCGTGGGCGCCGCGGTCCGCCAGCTCCAGCAGGGCGTATACCAGGCCGCGGGGGTCCGAGCCGGCGGCCAGCACGACGGGCCGGCCGTCGATCATGCCGGGGGCGAGGGCGAGAGCTTCGGGTCCGGTGGGGACGGCGCCCTTCAGGATCTCACGTGCCGCGGGCGAGGACAGCCCGGCGGCCACAACCGGCGGGCCTCCGGATACGCCCCGGGCGGCCAGCGCGTCCTGCAATTGCTGCATGGCCCACCGGGCGGGAGGCGAGGAGGCTACCGGATCGTCGGCTTGAGCCCGGACCAGGCCGGCGGCCAAGCCGGTCTGCCATAGAAATTCGCGTCGGTTCATGGCCCTATCTTACCTGAGGTAGGATGAGAGGATCATGCGACGAGCAACCGTTCTGCTGTTTGGTTTGGCGGCGCTGCTGGGGGCCCAGGAGGCGTATAAGTTTGGTCCGGACTCTCAGCGGAAGCCGAATGTCCCCCAGGGCAAAGTTACGCAGCATACCTGGACGAGCCGGATTTACCCGGGCTCGGTGCGAGACTACTGGGTGTATGTACCGGCGCAGTACCGGCCGGACAAGCCCGCCTGCGTCATGGTGTTCCAGGACGGCAGCGGGTTTGTTCGCGACGACGGGCACTCGCGCGTGCCCATCGTGTTCGACAACCTCATTCAGGAGGGCAGCATGCCCGTGACCATCGCCATCCTCATCAACCCGGGAGTGCTGCCCGCGCTAAAGCCCGACCAGCAGGCGCGCTTCAACCGCAGCTATGAGTACGATGCGGTGGACGACCGGTATGCGCGGTTCCTCCTGGAGGAGATCCTGCCGGAAGTGGGCAAGAGCTACAACCTGTCGAGCGACCCGAACGACCGGGCTATCTCGGGGTCCAGCTCGGGCGGTATCGCCGCCTTCAATGCCGCCTGGCAGCGGCCGGACGCCTTCCGCCGAGTGGTCAGCTACGTCGGCAGCTTCACCAATCTGCGGGGCGGCGACACCTTTTCAGGGCTGATCCGCAAGACCGAGCCGAAGCCGCTGCGCGTGTTCCTGCAGGACGGCACGAAGGACCAGAACATTTACTCCGGGAACTGGTACATAGCCAACCAGGACGTGGCGGCGGCGCTGGAGTACGCCGGGTATGACGTGAAGTTCGTGGTCGGGACGGACGGGCACAGCGGCCGGCACGGCGGGTCGATTCTGCCCGACGCCCTGCGGTGGCTGTGGCGGGACTATCCCCACCCCATCGTCAGGCCGATCTCGTCGCCCGGGCAGCGGCACTATGTTATGGACTTCCTCGACGCGTCGAGCGACTGGGAGGCGGTCAGCACGGGTCACAAGTTCACCGAGGGTCCGGCGGTCGACCGCGAGGGGAATGTCTACTTCAGCGACATACCTAACAACCGGATTCACAGGGTCGGGGCGGACTGGAAGGTCTCGGTATTCAAAGAAGATACCGGCGGCGTGAACGGGCTGATGTTTGGACCGGACGGGAAACTGTATGCCTGCCAGAACGGCCGCGAGCGCATTGTGGCTTACAGCCCCGACGGCTCGGAGTCGGTCATCGCCGAGGGGGTGAACTCCAACGACCTGGCCGTCAACGCCAAAGGCGAGATCTACTTCACCGATCCACCGGGGAAGAAGGTCTGGTTCATCGACACTCAGCGGAACAAGCGGGTGGTCCACGAAGGGCTGGATTTCCCGAACGGGGTGCGCTTCTCACCGGACCAGTCCCTGCTGATGGTGGCGGACTTTCGGAGCCGCTGGGTATGGTCCTTCCAGGTGCAGCCGGACGGGTCGCTGGCCCACGGACAGGCCTTCCATCACCTGGAGACGGCGGATGACTCGTCGTCCACTAACGCCGACGGGATGACGGTGGACAACGAAGGGCACCTCTACGTGGCGACGCGGCTGGGCTTGCAGGTGTGCGATGCACCGGGGCGGGTGGTGGCGATCCTGCGCAAGCCGCAGAACGGGGCGTTGTCCAACGCGGTGTTCGCGGGGAAGGACCTGGACTGGTTGTATGTTACGGCCGGAGATAAGGTGTTTCGAAGACATATGCGGCGCAAGGGCGTCTGGCCGTGGCAGCCGGTGAAGCCGCCGGCGCCGCGGTTGTAGCGGATCGTGGATCGTAGATCGTGGATCGTGGGCAAACCTCCCGTGGACAAGCCGGATGCTTTTCCTACCGGAGGAGGCGGGACATGGCTCGGTCGGCCAGGAGGCGGCCGTTGGTCTGGCAGTGGGGGCAGTAGTTCGTTTCGTTGCTGGCGTAGCGGATTCGTTGGACGGGTTGGCCGCAGGCTGGACAGGGTTGGCGATAGCGGCCGTGGACGGCCATGCCGTCGCGGAAGGCGGTTACGTTTTCCGGGAAGCGGCCGGAGGCCTGGGTTCGGAGGGCGGCGATCCAGTGGGTCAGGGTCTGGCGGGTGGCGTCGTACAGGCGTTGGATTTGGTCGGGGGTTAACCGCTGGGTTAGGGTTAGCGGAGACAGACCGGCCTGGTGGAGGATCTCGTCGGCGTAGGCATTGCCGATGCCGCTGAAGAGATGCGGATCGGTCAGGGCGCGCTTGAGGGTGTGGTTGTCGGAAAGCAGGGCGGCGGAGAAGGCTTCGAGGGAAGCGTCCAGGACTTCCAGGCCGGCGGGGTTGAGGGCCGCAAGTGCGTCGCGGCCGCGTACCAGGTGCAGCGACGCCCGGCGCTCGGAGCCGGCTTCGGTTAGGATCAATGTTCCGCTGGAGAAGTCGAACGCGGCCAGGCCGCGCCGGCCGGGGAGTTTGGCGCCCTTGGGCTTCCAGTGGAGGCGGCCGGCGATCATGAGGTGCAGGACCAGCCACAGGTCGTCATCGAGGCCGATGGCGATGCGTTTGCCGAGGCGCTCGAGGCGGCGGACGGTCTTGCCGTGGACGGCCGGCAGCGGGGGATCGACCGAGCGGAGGAGGAAGGGGTTGGCGAGGCGGACGCGATCGAGAACCTGAGCGAGGATCCGGTTCTCTAGCGCTTCGATGTAGACCACGATGTCGGGCAGCTCGGGCACGCCGATCAGTCGGCGGGCGTGAACTTCACGCAGACCGGTGAACCTACTTCCAGCACCTGACCAGTGGGGGTGAGGCGGCCGGTCTTCTGGTCGATGCGGAAGACCACGATGTTGTCGGTGTTCTGGTTGGCCGCGAACAGGTAGGCGCCGGTGGGGTCAATGCCGAAGTTGCGGGGGACCTTGCCCTGGGTAGAAGTGTTTTCGACCAGGGTCAGGGTGCCTTTGGCCGGATCGATGGTGAACACGGCGATGCTGTCGTGGCCGCGGTTGGACCCGTAGAGGAACTTGCCGGACGGATGCACCTGCACCTCGGCCGTGCTGTTGTTGCCGCCGGAGAAGCCCGGGGGGAGGGTGGAGGTGGTCTGGATTTCCTTCAGGATGCCGGGCTTGGCGTCATAGGAAAACGCTGTCACCGTCGATTGCATCTCATTAATGACATAGGCGTAGCGGCCGGTGGGGTGGAAGAAAAAGTGACGGGGTCCGGCGCCGCCGTTGACCTTGGTAAAGGGCGGGCTGTTGGGCTCGAGCGACCCCTTGGCCGGATCGAAGCGGTAGACCAGGACCTCGTCCAGGCCGAGGTCGGCGGCGATGGCGAAGCGGTTGTCGGGCGACATGTTGATGGAGTGGGCGTGGGGCCCCTGCTGTCGCTTGGGATCGACGCCGGAGCCTTTGTGCTGGATCACGGAGGAGGCTTCGGCCAGGCTGCCGTCGGCTTTCAGGGGAAAGGCGGCGACGCTGCCGGTGTTGTAGTTGGCCACCAGGACGTTCTTGCCGCTGCGGTCGACGATCACGTAGCAGGGGCCGCCGCCGCCGGAGCCAACCTTGTTGAGGAAGGTGAGCTTGCCGGTCTTACGGTCGATGGAATAGGCGCTGACGACGCCCCCCTTCTCCTCACCGACGGCGTAGAGCAGGGGGCGCGTGGGATGCAGGTTCACAAAGGACGGATTGGAGGTCTCGGCCACCAGTCCGATGGGGGTGAGGGTTCCGCTGGAAGGCTGGAAGCGCCAGGCGTGGATCCCTTTGCTCTTGCCACGGGTGTAGGTGCCGACGTAGACGAGGTAATCGCCGGCGCCGCTCTTCTTTTGGGCGGGAAGGGCGGGGAGAAACAAGGATAGGGACAGGGCCAGTGGGAAAAGGCGTCGCGTGATGGTCATGGCCTCATGATACTTCCATTTGGGTGGCGGGTGGTGGGTGGTGGGTGATGGGTGTGGGGTGGTGGAGGCTGGGTGTGGGGTGTTGGGGGAGGGGGAAGCGGGTTCGTTTTGTCAATTCGCGGATGGAGGTTAGCGAGGGGAGGGCGGCGGCGGGTTGGGGTTGGAGCTGGGCGCGGAGGGCGCGGTTGGTCTGGAGGGCGTGGAGCTCGCGGAGGCAACGGAAGTAAGAGCGCTCGAAGCGGGCGTGGTGGCGGGCGAAGCGGTTGAAGGCTTTTTCGCAGGAGTCGTCGGCGAGGCGGTCGTGGGGGCCTCGGGCCAGGTCGGCTTCGAGACGGTGGACGCGGCGGAGGTTCCAGGCGGCGTGGAGGAGTTGGCCGAAGAAGTCCTGCTCTAGGGCGCCTTGGGGTTGGAGCTCGGCTTGGAGGTCACCTTGGAGGAGGCGGAATTCCTCGCTCTCGTCGGCGCGGATGACCAGGTCGCGGGCGTTTAGGCCGTGTTTGAGGGCGTTTTGGGAGGATCGGGCCTTGCCTTCGGGGGTGCGGGGTCCGGTGGAAAGCTGGGCGTTGCTGGTGTTGGCTGCTTGCTGGGATGCGGATAACATGGGACACTCCTGGGAGCAAAAAGAAATGGACAGGCCGGAGGCCTGTCCTACCTTCAGTATACAGGAGGGAACCAAGAGGTAGAGAGGGTGGGACGGTTAGGATGTTGGAAACAGGGGAGATATCTTCTCGGAAATCGCGGGACCGTTATCCGGCCAATCGTCGAAGGTGCGTATTATCAACGGCCCGGTGGGGGGGCGGCAGAATCACTGGTCAGCCAGCGCTCTTGGCTTCTGTGCTCATGGCTGTGGGCCGGTAGTCTGTTGTAATCTCAGCCGGTCAACGATGCGCAGAAGCTGGCTGGCGAACATGATGACTTCAGCCGCTTCCTCGGGTTCGGTCGGAACGTGGCGGTGTCCAGTGGAATTCCTGTACAAGCCGAAGGCGCCGGTGAAGAGATGCCCCATTGCCTCCTGCTCTCCACTCGGGAGCTGCGCGTCCGTGAGTGGGCCAGCAGGTTGGTTGTTCTTTGCCGTGGCGAAGGCGGCCCGCATTAGTTTGGTGCCTACAAGATCGTGTGGAATCTGTCCCGCATGCCTCACGGCGACCTCGACCTCCTTGAATGCCTGAAAAATGGCCGTGTCGTAGTCGCCGCGCAGAAAAGCCGGATAAACCTTGGTCGCGAGGAGAGGGTGAAGGTGAGCCTTAGGAAGAAGATTAGCTTTCCGATAGGCCTCAAAGTCTTCCCGCGATTTCAACCGCTGCCCGCGGCGGGAGATCAAAAACTGTCCGATTGATGCCGCGTTTCTTACTAAGAAGCCCTCGCTCTGAAGCCACGTCCAGGCCTCCATCAGCGCCTGGTTAACCTCCGGCTGTCGGTCTCCGTACTCAGGCCTAGTCTGTGAGCTAGTGGGGTTCAGTGAATTAAAGAAATTCTGTTGGCTAATGCCGCCGTACTGGTAGACGGGGTTGACACCCTCACAGCTGCTCAAGTGCAGGAGTAGTATCCCGGCCAGCTCCTCAACCTCAAGTGCGAGAATGTCGGCGGCATTCGGAACGAAGGACGAGAGAGAGCGGTACATGGCTCAGCCCGTGGGAGTTGAACGAACGCTTGCAGTTACCCACGCCCCTATCAAATCGAGCAGTTCGCCCACAGCGGCGACGCCGCCCTGGTATATGGCCGTCCTCTGGTTGTGAATGCCTCGCGGCGTGTGCTGCAAATCGTTGGCGAGGGAGCGGCCAGTGTCGACGGACAGTTGCCTGAGGGCCTGGGCTTGTTCTTCCGTGAGTTGAATCTGGATTCGCACGATTGATTACACGACCTATGATTACATCATTATGACTCCATGCCCTTACCAAATGGCCCTGGGGTAGTTCTCCCGGATCTTGCTGTCCGATGTGAGCAGCGGCGCATACCCATTGGACTTGGCCTGCGCGACGATCACGCGGTCGAAAGGGTCCCGGGTCCAGGTCTCAAAAAGCGCCGTCTGCACGACGGCGGCGAAAGACTGGTCGCAGAGCTTCAACCCCATCTGCGCTTGCAGTTGGTGCAGGAGCGCTTGCGGCGCCTGGAGGATCCTCTTGATTTCGTAGAGGTACTCCAACTCCAGCAGGACCATCGGCGAAAGCAGCACGTCCGATTCTTCCAGTGCGGCGACGGCGGGGGGAGTTAGCTTGTCCAACTGCTTTTGGCAGAGCCAGACCATCACTTGCGTGTCCAGGTAGCAGGTCACAGCTCGGACCAGTCCTTTTCCCACTCAGATTCCATTTCTTTCAGCAAATCGCGGCTGACCTGCCCCCAATCCGCGCCCGAGGCAACCACCGGCTGGCCGGTTAGCTTGGCCAGCTTGGACGGTTTGGTTTCGGGCACCACGTGGAACAAGACCCCCTTGTAAACGAACTCCACTGGTTCGCCGCGCATCGCTTGGTCTACCAGGCGGAACAAGTCTTGGCGCAACTTCGTGATCGTGACCCGCACGTACAGAAGTATATCAAATTATGTACGTAATGTACATCAAGACGCTTCCCCCGGGACCACTGGCCACTGTACACTGGGACTTGATTTCCGTCGTGATCCCCGTCAAAGACGGCGAGCGGGAGTTGGGTCGATGTCTCGAAGCGCTCCGCCGATCGCAGCACCAGGACTATGAATGCATCGTGGTGGACGATGGCTCCTCCGACCGGTCGGCGGAGGTGGCAGAGAGATACGGGGCACGAGTGATCCGATGCCGGCCCAGCGTGGGGCCGGCGGCGGCCCGGAACCGGGGGGCGCGGGAAGCGCAAGGCGACATTCTGTTCTTCATCGATGCCGACGTCTGCGTGAGCCCCGACTCGGTCGGCCGCGTGGCCGAAAACTTCGCCACCGACCCCCAGCTTGACGCCGTCATCGGCTCCTACGACGACAGCCCCGAGGCCGCCGACTTCCTGTCCCAGTACAAGAACCTGATGCACTCTTTCGTGCACCAGTCGGCGCAGGAGAGCGCCTCCACTTTCTGGAGCGGCTGCGGGGCTATGCGCCGGGCCGTGTTCGAGCAGTACAGCGGCTTCAGCGAGGACTACAAGCGCCCGGCCATCGAGGACATCGAGCTCGGCTATCGCCTGACTGCCGGCGGCCGGAAGATCCTGCTCGACAAGGGCCTGCTGGTCAAGCACCTCAAGGCCTGGAGCTTCTGGCGGCTGCTCAAGACCGACATCCTGGATCGCGGCATCCCCTGGACTGAGCTCATCCTGCGCGATGCCAACATGCCCAACGATCTGAACGTACAGATCTCGCAGCGGATCAGCGTGGCGCTGGTGTACGTGCTGCTGCTGGCCGTGGCCGGCATGGCCGTTCATTTTCGGGGCTTGTTCCTGGTGCCGGTGCTGTTGTTGCTGCTGCTGCTGCTTTCGGCCTACTGGTTTCACGACTGGCACCTGGCGAAGAACCGGGTCCGGCTGCTGGTGCCCATCGCCGTCACTGTCGGGGGGTCCATCTGGCTGGCCTGGCAGCACCACATGTTGTCGCTGATCCCGCCCCTGTTTGTCACCCTGGCCCTGATCTTTCTGCAACATCGTTTCTTGCGAGGATCGGTTACCTGGCGAATCTACTCGGTTGTGACCGGACTGTGTCTGGCTGGGACCATAGGGTTCATCCTCAGCTTCATGCCCAACCACCCCATGGTGGTTCTGCCGTTCGTGGTGCTGCTGCTGGTGCTGTTCATCAACTCCCAGTTCTATGTGTTCCTGCGAGGACGGAAGAGCTTTCTGTTCGCCCTCACCGCCATACCGTTCCACCTGCTCTACCACTTCTACAACGGGATCTCATTCTGCGCCGGCACGATCCTCTACTGGGTGCGGCGGCGCAAATGAAGCCCGCCCGGCGGGTCCTCGGCAATTTCTTCCACCTCTCGACGGGCGAGCTGTTGGCCCGCCTGCTGGCCTTCGCCGCCTTTGCGCACCTGGCCCGGGTGCTGGGGTCGACCGGGTTCGGCCGCATCGGGTTGGTCATGACCGTGGTGACCTACCTGCAGATCCCGGTGCTGCAGGGTTTCGACTCGGTGGGCATGCGCGACGTGGCCCGTGACCGCGGCCTGCTGCGGCGCTACGCCGGCAGCATCCTGGCGATGCGGCTGCTGGCCGCGGTGGTGACCTTTGCGGTGGTGGCCGTCACTGTTCATTCTGAAATCCGGACGCTGCTGCTGCTGTTCAGTCTCACCCTGTTTCCCCAGGCGGCGTCGCTCAAGTGGGCCTTTCAGGCCGTGGAGCGAAACCGTCCGGTGGCCGCGGCCAACATCCTGTCGCAGTTGGTCTTCGTCCTGGGGGCGTTTACCGTCGCCGGACCGGAAGCGTTGCTGCTCGTCCCGGTCTATGTGATGGCCGGAGAGGCGGTGGCGGCCTTGCTGCTGGCCGTCCTGTTCTTCCGGCAGTTCGGAGCGCCGGTGCCCGGGCTGAGCGCGCGGCTGTTTCGGGAGTCTTTGCCGCTCGCCGCCTCCAGCGTTCTGGGGACGCTGCTGTTCAACTTCGATGTCCTGGCCCTGGCCTGGTTCCAGCCGGCCTCGGCGGTGGGCCTCTACACGGCAGTCTACAAGCTGGTGCTGCTGTTCGCGACGCCGCTCACGCTGTTTCAGATCAGCATGCTCCCGACATTGGCCCGCGCCGACGCGGACCTCGACCGCACCGCCGCGCCGGCCCTGCGCTACCTGGCGGTGGTGTTCCTGCCGCTGCCCTTCGTGGGACTCCTGGTGGCGCCGCAGCTCCTGACGCTGCTCTACGGCTCCGAGTACGCGGGGGGCTCGGTGGCGCTCCAGATCCTGCTCGCTTCCCTCCCCTGGATGGCCTTCCGGTCGCTGTTTCGCATTATCCTGGTGTCGTATCACTGGCAGCGCCTGGACCTGCGGACCGTGCTGGCCGCTACCGTCGCCAACATGGCCGTGGACCTGGCGCTGGTGCCGCGCTGGGGCGTGGTGGGGGCGGCCGTGGCCACCCTCTGCTCGGAGCTGGTGATCTTCGGAATGTCGTACTACTATACTTGGCGGCGCGTGCAGGCCCTGGCGGTGGTGGGGCACCTCTGGCGTCCCCTGCTGGCGGCAGCCGCAGCGGCCGGGGCCGGGATGGCGATGTCCTCGCTGCCGGCTAGGCTGACGGCGGTGGGAGTGGTCTATCTGGGCCTGGTCTTCGCCACCCGCGCCGTCACCTGGAAGGAGATCGCCGCCCGATGACGCCGCGCATCTTCACGCCGGACTACTACGAGCAGCTCGGGCGGGTGGAGCAGTTGCATCCCTGGTCGGCCTACATGCAGCGGCTGGCCTTCAACCTGCTCGATACCCATAGCGCCGGGGCTCCCGCCCAGGTACTCGACGCCGGGTGCGGGGCGGGGTACTTCACGCTGCGCTGGCGGGAGCACAGCCGCATCCGCGTGGCCGTGGGCATCGACTCCTCTCTCGACGGCCTGCACCTCAGCCGGCGGCGCGGCCTGGCCCACGTGGCGGCGGCCAGCGTCGCCGCGTTGCCATTTGCGAGCGGCGCGTTCGACGCCCTCTACTGCGCCGACGTGATCCAGCACCTCAGCCGGCAGCAGTCCGCCGATACACTGGCCGAGTTCGGGCGCGTGCTGCGGCGCGGGGGCCTCGTATTGATACGTACTGCCGCCCGGCGCGGACTCGGCTCCAAGAAACATCGCGACACGGAGGACTACCAGCAGTGGGAGCCGGACAAACTCCGCCGCGGCCTGGGGGCCTGCGGCCTGCAGGTGGTGTGGATGTCGCTGATTAACTGGCTGCCATCGCTGGCCGCCGACCTGCGCGCCTGCCGGCAGCCGGCCCCGGTCGGAGACGTCGGCCTGAAAGTGGCCCTGGCGCCGGTGGACGGACTCCGCCGGGCCGTGCTTTCCTCTTACTGGCGTCTCGAGCAGATCGCCCTGCTGCGGCTCGGCCTGCGGCTGCCCGGCGGCCACACCTTATTATGCCTGGCCAGGAAACCGTGACGGCGCGCCCCCGGCTCTCGGTGGTGGTGGCCTCCTACAACTCCGCCGCGACCCTGCAGCTTTGCCTGGAGTCGCTGGAAGCCCAGCTCGGCCCCACCGACGAGATTATCGTCGCCGATTGCTCCGACCGCGACCCTCGCCAGCAGTTTACCCGCGCCTTCGAGCGCGTCCGCTTTCTCCGGTTCGAGGAGCGGCGTTCGATTCCGGAACTGCGCCGGGAGGCTCTAAAATTAGCAACCGGGGAACTTTTGTTGCTTACGGAAGGACGCGTGGTGCCGTCTAAGCTGTGGGCCGCCTCCCTAGGCGAAGCGCATACTACCCACCCCAAAGCGCCCGCTTTTGGCGGCCCGATCGATTCTAACTCCACGGCCGCCTTCGACGAAGCGGTCTTTTTCTGCGAGTATGGCCTGCACATGCCCCCCATCGGAGATGGGGTGAGCCGAGAGCTTTCGGGGGCGAATCTCAGTTATAAGGCGTGGGTTGTGGATTTGTGCCGGGACTTGCTGGAGTCCGGGGCTTGGGAACCGTTCTGGCACCGGCGGCTGGAAGAGCAGGGGTACCACCTTCAACGGGTTGGCGCGGCGGTGGTGGAGTACCGGAATTCCTTGACCTGGGGACAGTTTGTGCGCCAGCGATTCCACTACGGCCGGTGGTTTGCGGCCGAGAGGGTGCGGGGGGCGCGGCGGGTGGCGTATGCGGCGTTCTGCCCGTTGCTGCCGTTGTTGCTGACGCTGCGGTTGGGGCGGCTGGCCATGGCGCGCGGGCGGGGGGGGCGGTACGTTCGGGCGCTTCCTTGGGTCCTGGCGTTTCACCTGGTTTGGGCGGTGGGGGAGTTCTGCGGGTACTTGGGGGGTCGGGGAGAGAGTCATCGGGAGGTTTTCTAGGGACGATGGCAGCGCGGCTCAGCGTAGTGATCGCTTCGGTCAATGGACTGGGGTGCATTCTGGAGTGTCTGGAGAAGCTGGAAGCTCAGACCGTGCGGGAACAGATGGAAATACTGGTCCTGGACCGCCGCACCGATGGGACCGCCGAAACCATCGCGCGGCGCTTCCCTGCCGTGACGCTTCGCTCGGGACTGGTGGGGCGCTCGATCCCCGACTTGCGCTGGGAAGGGATGCGGGCGGCCCTCGGCGATTGGATCGCCGTGATCGAGGATCACTGTATGGCGCCTCCCGGCTGGGCGGCCGAGATTCTGCGGCTGGCCGAGTCCCCCTACGGCGTGGTCGGCGGACCGGTCGAAAACGGCAGCCCCGACCGGATCCTGGACTGGGCCTTCTTCCTGGCCGAGTACGGACCTTGCATGCCGCCGCTCCCCGAAGGCGATGCCGAAGGAGTCCCGGGCAATAACGCCGCCTACCGCCGGGAAGTCCTGCCCCTTTCGGAAGACCATTGGGCGCATGTTTGGGAGAGCTTTCTCCAGAAGGACTTACGCCAAAAAGGTGTAAGGATTTTCCTGAGCCCGGCGTTGCAGATTTACCACAAAAAGTCCTTCGGCCTGGGCGAGATGCTGGAGCAGCGGTTCCTTTACTCGCGGTCGTTCGCCGCCATGCGGGGGAGGAGCGTACTCCGCGCGGTGCTCTCCCTGGCCTTGCCCCCGGTGCTGCTGGTCCGAATCCTCCGGTGCTTGCTGGGGAAGCGCAGGAATCTGCGGGAGTTTCTGCTGGGGCTGCCGGTGATCCTGCTGTTTGTGGCCAGTTGGGCGGTGGGGGAGATGGCGGGGTATCTGGCGGGGGCCGGTGACAGCCTGGAACGGGTGGAATGATGACACGCGCAGGTGGCTGCTTCTCACGATTCCGCTCGCTCTCGTCTCGATTCTTAAACGTCTCTCGCCCAAAGGCTTGTTGCTGTTGGGCGCCATCTCGACTCGGTGCGTCGGGAGTGATATCCTATCTGACAGTTGGCCGGAGGGCTGACAATGAACCGTGGGGCGGTTTGGGTAGTGGTGTGGTCCGTAGTAGGCGGCTCTCTCGGCGTGGGGAGGGCGCAGCAGCCGTCCGCCATCAAGCAGTATTGCACCGGCTGCCACAACCAGAGCGCCAAGATAGGCGGACTCGCCCTCGATACCATCGCCGCGGAGAACGTCACTCAGCATCCGGAGGTCTGGGAGAAGGTCGTCCGGAAACTTCGCGCCCGCTACATGCCGCCGGCCGGATTGCCGCGGCCCGACGAGCGCACCTACGACGCCCTGGTGGCGTCGCTCGAGACCTCGCTCGACAGCGCCAAGCCCAATCCAGGCCGGACCGATACCTTCCGGCGGCTCAACCGGACCGAATACCAGAACGTCATTCGGGATCTTCTGGCGGTGGAAGTGGACGTCACTGCGCTCCTGCCGAGCGATGAGTCCAGCCATGGCTTTGACAACGTGACGGTGGGAGATCTCTCGCCGACCCTGCTCGAGAGGTACCTGTCGGCGGCGCAGCGGATCAGCCGGCTGGCGATCGGGAGTCCGCCGCGGTCGCCGGGCGGCGATACCATCCAGCTTCCGCCGGACCTCACCCAGGAGGAGCACTTCGACAAGCTGCCGCTCGGTACGCGCGGCGGGACCGTGGTTCCTTATACCTTCCCGCTGGACGCCGAGTACGAGATCGTGCTGCGGCTGGCGCGAGACCGCAACGAGCACATCGAGGGCCTGCGCGAGGCCCACGAGGTGGAGTTCATGCTGGACGGAGAGCGGGTGGGGTTGTTCACGGTGACGCCGCCGCCGGCGGGCCAGGATCATTCGCTCGCCGACCAGCATCTGCGCCTTCGGGTTCCGGTGAAGGCCGGTCCGCACGTGATCGGCGTCGCTTTTCCGAAGAAGCCCTCGGCGCTGCTCGAGACCGAGCGCCAGCCCTACCAGGCGCACTTCAACATGGACCGGCATCCCAGGATCACGCCGGCCGTGTATTCGATCAACATCAACGGCCCCTATGAGGCGAAGGGTCCCGGGGAAACACCCAGCCGCCGCCGGATTTTTGTGCGCCGGCCGGCGCAGGCGGGCGAGGAAGAGGGCTGCGCCAGCCAGATACTGACGACGTTGATGCGGCGGGCGTACCGACGACCGGTGACGGCCGGGGATTTAGAGGTCCCGCTGAAGTTCTACCGGGAGGCGCGGAAGGACGGAGGCTTTGAAGCGGGGATCGAAATGGCGTTGCGGGCGGTGCTGGTGAGTCCGGAATTCCTGTTCCGCGTCGAACAGGACCCCGCCGGCGTCGCGCCCCAGACTGCCTATCGCATCAGCGACCTGGAGCTGGCCTCGCGGCTGTCGTTCTTCCTGTGGAGCAGCATTCCGGACGACGAGCTGCTCGACGCGGCCATCGGCGGGAAACTCCACACGCCAGCCGTGCTCGAACAACAGGCGCGGCGCCTGCTGGCGGATGCCCGTGCGCGGGTATTGGTGAGCAACTTCGCCGAACAATGGCTGTACTTGCGCAATCTGGCGTCGACCACCCCGGACATGCGCTTGTTCCCGGACTTCGACGACAACCTGCGGCAGGCCTTCCGGCAGGAGACGGAGCTCTTTTTCGAGAGCCTCTTGCGCGAGGACCGCAGCGTGCTGGACTTGCTGCGGGCCAACTATACTTTCGTGAACCAGCGCCTGGCCAAGCACTACGGTATTCCCAATGTATACGGCAGCCGCTTCCGGCGCATCACCTTCGGTTCCGGCAGTGAGCGCGGCGGCTTGCTTCGACAGGGCAGCGTTCTGACGGTGACTTCCTACGCCACGCGGACCTCGCCGGTGATCCGCGGCAAGTGGATCCTGACCAATATTCTGGGGGAGGCTCCGCCGCCGCCGCTCCCAGCGGTGCCGGCCCTGAAAGAGAACAGCGGGCTGGGCAAGACCCTCTCCATGCGGGAGCGCATGGCCGAGCATCGCGCCAATCCCGCCTGCTCCGGTTGCCATCAACTCATGGACCCGGTGGGCTTCTCGCTGGAGAACTACGATGCGGTGGGCCGCTGGCGAACCGCCGAGGAAAGCAAGCCCATCGACGCTTCCGGGGGCCTTCCCGACGGCAGCAAGTTCGAGGGGGTGGCCGGACTCCAGAAAGCGCTGCTCGGCCGTCCGGAGCTCTTTGTCACCACTGTGACCGAGAAGCTGCTTACCTACTCGCTGGGCCGGGGAGTCGAGTATTACGACGCCCCGGCGGTCCGGAAGGTCGTGCGGGAGGCCCGGGCCCAGGATTACCGGTTCTCGTCGCTGATCCTGGGAATCGTCAACAGCGCGCCGTTTCAAATGAGGAGATCGCAATGATCATCACCAAGAAGGCTCTGCCGCGGCGGACGTTCCTGCGGGGTGTGGGAACCACCCTGGCCCTGCCGCTGCTGGACGCCATGGTTCCGGCCCTCACCGCCCTGGCCGCGACGCCGGGCCGGCCGGTGCGTCGCTTGGGTTTTGTGTACGTGCCCATGGGATCGTACATCAAGCAGTGGACGCCTCCCGGCGCGGGCAGCCTGGGCGAGCTCTCGCCGAGCCTCCGCGCGCTGGCCCCGGTGGTGGATCAGCTCACCGTAATCACCAATCTGGAGCTGAAGAATGCTTATCCGGGCACCCACGCCACCTCCAACGCCGCCTTCCTGAGCGCGGCCACGTCGAAGTGGACCGAGAGCACCGACTACGAGCTGGCCACGACGGTGGATCAGGTCGCCGCGCAGCAGCTTGGCCGGGAGACGCGGCTGCCGTCGCTCGAGATGGCGATGGATTTGCTGACCACGGTGGGGCAGTGCGACAACGGTTATGCGTGCGTCTACCAGAACAATCTCTCCTGGTCGTCGCCGACCACGCCGCTGCCAGCGGAGGCCCACCCGCGGGTTGTTTTTGAGCGTCTGTTCGGCGACGGGGGCAGCGCGTCGGAGCGGCTGGCCGAGCTGCGGAGAAACGCCAGCCTGCTCGATTGGGTCCATGAAGATATCGCCCGCCTGCAGAAGAAGCTCGGTCCCGGCGACCGTACTAAGGTGAATCAGTATCTGGATACTGTTCGCGAGGTGGAGCGCCGCATCCAGAAAGCCGAGGCGGAGACGGCGGACAACCGGCTTCCCGATCTGGATCGTCCGGTGGGCGTGCCGGCCGCCTACGCCGATCACGCGCGTCTTATGTTCGACCTGCAGGTGCTGGCCTTGCAGGGCGACGTCACCCGCGTGATCA
>JBGOUV010000008.1:0-40256 GCA_041477815.1 Terriglobia bacterium
CGCCAGCCAGACAAAGATTCCGCTCGCCGGTCGCCTGGTGGACGTGGCGCGCCATCCGCAGCATGGCCGTCTCGGTCACTTCCTGGACCGAGCGCGCCAGATCCATCTCGCGTTGCGTGAGCGGGGACTCGGGGGCGCGCGGCGGGCCACCGAACAAGCGGTCGAAAGCCGGGTTGGTCATAGTGAGACCCTGGCAGTAATGGAAGTAGCGCATGTTGAGGCGCAGGGAGCCGTCCTCGCGCAGGTCCACCAACTCTTCCAGGATTTTCTGGACGTAGCGGGGTTCGCCGTAGGGGGCCAGACCCATGACCTTGTATTCGCCGGAGTTCACTTTAAATCCGGTGTAGTAGGTGAAGGCCGAATAGAGCAGGCCGAGGGAGTGCGGGAAGTGCAGCTCGGCGGCTAGCTCCAGGCGGTTGCCCACGCCGCGGCCGTAACTGGAGGTGGCCCACTCGCCGACGCCGTCCATGGTGAGGACGGCGGCGGATTCGAAGGGCGACGGGAAGAAGGCGCTGGCGGCGTGGGACTCGTGGTGCTCGGTGAACAGCACCTGGCCCTCGAAACCGCACTGTTTGGCGATCCGCTCCTTCATCCAGAGCTTTTCGCGGAGCCACAGCGGCATGGCCTGCAGGAAAGACCGGATTCCGGCCGGCGCGTAGTCGAGGTAGGTTTCGAGCAGGCGATCGAATTTCTGGAGCGGCTTGTCGTAGAAAACCACGTAGTCCAGGTCGCGGGCGGTAATGCCGGCGTGGCGGAGGCAGAACTCCACGGCGTGGGCAGGAAAACGATGATCGTGTTTCTTGCGGGTGAACCGCTCCTCCTGGGCGGCGGCGACGATGCGGCCGTCCTCGACCAGGCAGGCTGCCGAGTCGTGATAATAGGCGGAGAGTCCCAGGATCCTCATGGCGCGGTGATCTCTCCGGCGGACATGGCGACGAGCCGGCCGCGCTCTTCGCGATAGGCGACCTTGTCGGCCACGATCACAAACTGGTAGGCAAGCAGGGCGCGGAACACGCGGGTGGCCAGGGTCAGGCACTCGAACGCGGCCCGGCCGATCCAGGTGCGGGCGAAGAGGGGGAATACCAGGGGGACCGGCAGGGGCGTGGGAGTCACCGAGCGGACCTTCCAGCCCGATTGGCGGACCAGCTCCAAGGCCGAGCGGAGCGTGAAGAACTGGAGATGGGCGCGATCCAGAATGCCCCGGCGGCCGTAAGGGAAGTATCCCAGCAGCAGCAGTAGGCGGATGAAGCCGTTGGCGATGTTGGGGACGGCGAGGACTACCTCGGCGTTGGCGGTGAGCTGGCGGGCGGCGCGGGCGAGGACATTGCCGGGATCGCGCAGGTGCTCCACCACGTCGGCGGCCACCAGGACGTCGAACTGCTGGCGTAGCTCGCCGAAGTCGCAGGTCTCCGGATCGGCCGCGAGCACGGCCACGCCGCGGCCGGCGGCCTGGGCGGCGGCCCGGGGGCTGGACTCGATGCCGACCACACTATGGCCGTCGGCCATCAGATCGGCAGCCAGTCGCCCATCGGCGCAGCCCAGCTCCAGGACCCGCGCCGGCGTCCGGCGTCGGAAATACTCCCGGATCACGGCATGACTGCTGTGTGGATATGGTTGATACTCATAAGTGGCGGCGGTTTCCGAGTCGCGCCGGTAGCGGTTGTCCCACACCAGTCCCATGCGGTGCAGACGGTAGCCCAGCGTGGTGCGGACGCAGTTCCAGGCGTATCCAATCCCGTTGACGTGGCAGATCTCTTCGCCGTAAAAGGTCGGGATAGGCACTTCGCGAATACGCAGGCCGGCGTTCTGGAACTGCAGAATGATCTGAGAGTCGAAATGCCACTCGTCCGAATTGACCAGGAAGGGAACCCGGCGCAGGCCGGCGACCCGGTAGGCGCGGTAGCCGGAATGAAACTCCGAGAGATGCAGGCCGGCCAGGCGGTTCTGCATCCAGGTGAGGATGCGATTGCCTACGAACTTGTAGAGGGGCATGCCGCCGCGCAGAGCGCCGAGGCCGCCCATGCGCGTCCCCATGACCAGATCGGCCTCGCCTTTCACGAGGGGCTCCAGCAGGGTCCACATGACTTCCGGGGCGTATTGGCCGTCGCCGTGGAGCAGGACCACCACGTCGAAGCCGCGGTCCATGGCATACAGGTACCCGCGCTTCTGATTGCCCCCATAGCGCAGGTTGCGGGTGTTGGCATAGATGCGGAGTTTCTCGAGCCCCTGTTCGGCCTTGAATTCGACGCCCGTCGCGAAGGTGTTGTCCTGGCTGCAGTCGTCGAAGACGTAGATTTCCTCGACCCGCTCGTACACCTCGGGCGGAATGCGGGAGATGGTGCGGGGCAGCAGCCGCGAGGCGTTGAAGGATATGACGAAGACGCCGATCCGGCCGGGATTCAGAGGTGTGGCGAACTGGTCTGGTGTGTCCACCGTAATACTGTTAGACTAGCAGTCGGAGCGGGGTAGTCTCAAGCCGTCCATGTGCGGGATCGCAGGCATTTTTGGGGAGTCGAACGAGGGATTGGCCCGCGAATTCTGCCGCATTCTGGAGCATCGCGGCCCCGACGACGCCGGTTGGTACTGTTCGGGGGCAGGGCCGGTGACCCTGGCCAACCGGCGGCTGGCCATCCTGGATCTTAGCCCGTTGGGACATCAGCCCATGGCCACGGCCGGCGGCCGGTACACGCTGGTCTACAACGGGGAGCTCTACAACTACGCGGAGCTGGGCCGCGAAATGGCCGCCGCGGGACACCGCTTCCGCAGCCGCTGCGATACCGAAGTGCTGCTGGAGGCGCTGGCCCAGCGGGGCGCGGCGGTGCTGCCCGACCTGAACGGGATGTTCGCCTTCGCCCTGTGGGACGGCCAGGAGCGCCGCGGTCTGCTGGCGCGCGACCCCTTCGGGGTCAAGCCTCTGTATTACGCCGAGCTGCCGGGCGGCCGGCTGATTTTCGGCTCGGAGATCAAGGCCCTGCTGCTGCACCCCGACCTGGCGCCGGGGCTCGATCCGGCCGCACTGCAGGATTACCTGGCCTTCCTATGGACGCCCGAGCCGCGGACTCTGTTTGAAGGGATACGCAAGCTGCCGGCGGGGCACTGCCTGGAGTGGCGCGACGGCCGCTACGAGATACGCCGCTACTACGAGCTGCCGCCGGGCCCGATCAATCCCCCGATGGAGGACCACGAAGCGGCCCAGGCGCTACGAGACCATCTCCGCCAGGCCGTGCGGCGGCAGCGCGTGAGCGACGTGCCGGTGGGCCTGTTCCTGAGCGGGGGACTCGACTCGAGCGCGCTGCTGGCCGAGATGGCGGCCGACGGAGCAGCGGGCGAGATCCGCTGCTACACGGCGGCGTTCCCGACCGATGACAACGCCTATGACCAGTTCACCGACGACCTGCCCTACGCCCGCGCCGTGGCGCGACACTTCGGCGTGCGCTTAATCGAGTTCGACATCCGGGCCCAGGTGGCCGAGCTGCTGCCCCGGCTTCTCTACTACCTGGACGAGCCCTTGGCCGATCCGGCCATCATCAATACGTATCTGATCTGCCGGCAGGCGCGTCAGGACGGGGCCATCGTGCTGTTGAGCGGCCAGGGGGCGGACGAGCTGCTGGGGGGATACCGGCGGCACCTCGGTCCGCTGCTGAACGCGCGATGGCAAGGGCTCCCCCGGCCGGTGCGGGCGGCCATCGGAGGCCTCGCCGAGCGCCTTCCGGCGGGCCGCCCCGGAAGGCTGGGCGGCGTGTTGCGGCGGGCGCGTAAGCTCCTCGCGCCGCTGGCCAAGTCGCCCCTCGAGCAGTTCGCCGACTACTGTCAATGGCTCCGCGACGACCAGGTGCAGGCCGTGCTTCATCCCGATCTGACCCGGACCCTGGGCGGCCGCCGGCCCAGCCAAGGCACCCGCAAGCTGCTGGACGAGAGCCCTTCGCCCGGGCTGCTGGACCGCATGCTCTACCGCGACCTGAAAAGCTTCCTGCCCGCTCTGAATCTTACCTATACCGATAAGATGGGAATGGCTGCGAGCGTGGAGGCGCGGGTGCCGTACCTGGATACCGAGTTGGCCGCCTTCGCCTGGCGCCTCCCGGAGCGGCAGAAGATCCGGGGACGCCGGGGCAAGTGGCTGCTGCGCGAGGCCATGCGTGGGGTGCTGCCGCCGGCGGTACTGGAGCGGCCCAAGACCGGGTTCGGCGCGCCGGTGCGCCAGTGGATGCGGCACGAGCTGCGCGAGATGGCCGGCGATCTGCTCTCGCCGGCGGCGCTGCGGCGAGACGGCTGGTTTTCGCCGGCCGGCGTGGAGACCTTGCGGGCCGGCTTCGAATCGGGTCAGGACGATCACGGTTATTCGCTCTGGGCCCTGTTGATGGTGCAACTCTGGCGCGAAACCTGCCTCCGCCAACCCGTCACCGAGCCGCGCCCGTAAGGAAAGGGGCGCCGCCCCACATTCACAGGAGCCAGGCCTCGGAAGCTCTTCGCGCTCTTTGTTGTCAGGGAACGCGATAGACGAAGATGGAATAGCCGGCGCGCCCGTCCGGCGGACGATTGCGAAACCAGGCAAAGTACTCCTGGTAGGCCTCGGGGAAGCCCAGACCCAGCAGGTTGTTGACGCTGATGGCGTAGACTCCGGGGGGAGGTTCCAGCCGCTGGTCGGGCAGGGCGTTCCACGACCACGGCCAGGGTCCCAGATGGACTGCCAGCCGGGCAGGTTCCAGGTAGTTCTCCGGCACATCCATCCCCCAGTAATAGAGCTGGATCGTCGGCGGGGCGTCGCCCGCGGCCAGGTAGCGCGCGAGCTCCGGCAGGTTCTGGCCCCAGTCGAGGTTGCTGTCGGCCAGGTAGCGCCAGCCGTTGGTGGGGCCGCCGGCCCATTCATTGAAGTAGGCCAAGCCCTGGGGATAGATGCGGACAGCGGCCACTGCCGCCCAGAACAGGCAGCCGGCCGCGAGGACTCGGGGAAGAGGCCGGCCGGCCAGAGCCCGTAGGGCGAAACCGGCGCACAGGATCAGGCACGGGAAAACCGGCAGGATATGACGAATACCCTGATGCATGCGGGACAGCGCGGCCGGGCCGAGGATCAGCGCCAGAGGAAGACACAGGAACACTTCGGCGGCGCCGGCCTGCCGGCGGACCACGCGCGCCAGCACGGCGACCAGACCCGCCAGCGACAGGATCTGCAAGCCGATCGGAAACTTCACCGCCCAGGCCAGGGGGAAGTACCACGGCTCCAGGCCCCGGGTGTGGCGGCCGGTCAGGTACCCCTCGCGCGCGTCGTCGGTCGTGTACCGCCACAGGCGGCCAAAGCGCAGAACGAACTCCGGCGGCCAAGGGAGGCCGCCGGCCACCGCCGTCACCGCCCTGCCGGGAAACCAGGGGGAGCGAATCTCGCCGACGCGCTGCAGCTCCTGGGGCTGGAGACGCCTTACCTGGAACTGATAGGCGGCCAGGATCCCCGTGTAGAGTGTTCCCAGAACCAGGACCGTTCCGGCCAGGCGCGGACCCTTGAAGAGGAACACGAGGATGGCCACCGGAACCAACAGGACGAGGTTTTGTTTGGCCAGAACGGCGAGAAGCAGAGCAAGCGTCAGGGCCAGGGCACCGGCCTTTCCGGGCCGCAGCCAGTACCGCCACGCCTGGTGCAAAAACAACAGGGTGGCAAAGGCCGCGGCGGCGTCGGACTTGAGCAGGGCGCCATGGGCCAGGAGGGTGGGTTCCAGGGTCAAGGCGAGGGCCAGGATCAGGGCGATGGCGTCTCCGAACAACTCCCGGGCCCAGCGCCACGCCAGCCAGACGGTGAGAATCGGAAAGAGGAGCAGGGGCGCCCGGCCGATCCACACCAGCTTACGGGCTCCGGCCGGACCGGCATCGGATAACATCCGCCGGCCGAGGTAGTAGGAATTCCGGGAAAACTCCGGAGGGATGTTCCGGGGCAGAGGTACGCCGCAAAGCCGTGGGAGCCAGCCGCCGGCAATCCGCACCAGCAGGGGGGTATCGCCGATGGTGGAAGCCGGGCGGCCATGCCAGTATACGAAGGCCTCGGCCAGTTCGTTGGGCTCATCCATGGTGACGCCGGTCTGCCAGGCTTCACCGGCCAGCGCCGCGGCATAGGCGGCGAGCAGCAGGCCGAGCAGCCAGTGAGAACGAGAAGGGGTCATCGTAGAGGGGGCCGCCCCACGTTTTCGTCCTTACGGTCGCGGTTCCTTACTCAAGAGAAGCGCCACCAAAAAGTCGCGGTTTTCCAGCAGGGGCCGGCAGGCCGCCCGGTCGATGGGCAGGGCTTCGTGCTTATTGAATATCAGCAGGATCTTCTCCGGGTTGAAGCGCAGCGGCGCGGGCGCACCTGGGGCCGTGGGGCTCCACAAACGACGCGTCGCCTCCAGGAGGGCGTCGCGGTCCCGGTCGGTGAGGGGATTCATGAGCTTGGTGGCCAGCGGCTTTTGGGGTACGTACGCGGCCACCATCTCGTCCAGGTAGAAGTCGTTGGTGAGATACCCATACGAACGCCACTCGGGGCGGGCGAGCAGGTCGGCCACCTGGCGAAAGGCGGGATCCCAGGTATAGTAGGCGCGGGAGTCCGTGAAGTAGCGGTGGAGCTGGTAGAAGTTTTGGCCGCAACCTGTTGCCAGCGCGGCGGCGGCGAGGGCGGGAACCAGCCACCGGGGCACGCGACGAAGCTGATCCCGCAGCCAGAATCCCAGGTCTAGCAGGAAAACCACCGCAAAGGGCTCGATGAAGTAGGCCAGGTAGTGGTCGGGATGCAGTTTCCTGCCACTGAAGACCTGCTGGTTCATGGTGAGGAGCGAGGCGAGCCAAAACAGCAGCCACAGCCACGCGTTGGGCCAGCGACGCCGGGCCAACGCGGCCGTGACCAACAGGAAGAAGAGGCTGGGGAGCGCTCGGGGCAGGTCCGGGCGATGGGTGAACTGACCCATCCCCCGGAGGAAGGAGTCATGGGCCAGCGGGGAGCCGGAAGCGACGCCGGCCCAGACGGGAAGAGACGCCGCAGCCGCCAGCGCCGCCGCTCCGGCCGCCAGGAGCAGAAACCGGCGGCGGTCGCCCCCCCCGGGAGCCAGCCACACCGCCAGCGGCAGGCCGGCCAGCATGGCCAGGGCGAAGGTCCAGGAGTAGAAGTAGGCATAGAAATTCAGAGCCAGGACCGCGGCCAGGACCAGGGCTGGAGCCCGGCCCGGGCGCTCGCGCAGACGCGCCAGGGCGATCAGAAACGCCACGAACAGAGGGATGGAGAGCTGCGGATTGGTGGTGCGGGAGAAGATCGGCTGTTCCCACGGGGCGCCTCCCAGCCGATAGATCCACCCCAGCACGTCGTACCAGTTGAACCACAGCACGGCGGCCACCGCCAGGATGCCAAACGACAGATCGGCGCGCAGCCGCCGGCCCAGCCAGAGCAGGGTCCAGGCGGTCAGGGCCGGAAACAGGAAGTCGGCCAGGATGAAGGCGGCGGCCACGCTGCCGGAGAAAGGAAGGGCCAACAGGGCCAGGACCAGGGGGCCCAGGCGGTCGCGCCAAAAGAGAGTGCGGGTCGGGATGGGATCGAGAACATACGGCTGATAGGTTTCAAGCGTATTGCCGGACAGCTCGCCGCGGAGCACTTCCCGGGTAAAGCGGGCGTACTCGGTGGTTTCGTCGTAGGCGACGCTGGCGGGCAGGTACATGAATTTCGGCTGCGGACGCAGGCGGACGTAGATGGGATTGTAGAGGAAGGGGCTGTAGTTGCCGCCCAGAGACACCAGACCGGTGAGGTGCGCCCCGGAGAAGGACAGGCCCACCAGGAGCGAAATCAGGGCGCAGGCGAGGCGGGGAGGCATTCGGAGAGGCGAAAGACCAGGAAGTCGGAGTTGGCCAGCAGCGCCCGGCACCGCGAGGCGTCCAGGGCCAGGGGCCGGTGGCGGTTGGCGATGAGCAGAAGCCGGCCGGGATCGAAACGGATCTGCAGCTCGGGATCGGGAGACGCCGGCGGGTCGCCCCGGGAAAAGGCGGTGTGGATGCCGTCCGGACGCCGGTAGCCGGAAAGCTCGAACGCGGCGCGGTCCAGGGCGCGGATCTCAGCGTTGGTCAAGGGGTCCACGTACCAGGGCTGCAGGGGCTTTTGCGGAAGATAGCCGGGCAGGAACCAGATGAGGTATTCGTCATTGGTAAGGAAGCCGTACGGCCGCAGGGAGGGCTCGCGCAGCACGCGGGCGAGCTGCTGCAGGCTCTCGTCGGCCGTGTTCAGAGGGAGGGCCTGCCGGGCGGCGGCGGTGAGCCGGTAGAGGTGGACGGTCAAACCCAGAAGCAATACGGCGGCGACCAACGCCCCCCCGGCCCCGCCCCGGCGAAACCGGGACACCAGGTCGCCCAGGAAGATCCAGGCGAAGGGAGCGGCAAAGTAGATCACGTAGTGGAACGACTGCATCTGGCGGCCGGTAAGAATCTGCTGGTTGAGGGCGATGGCGCAGGCCGTCCAGTAGAGGGTCCAAAACCAGCCGTTCGGCCAGCCGCGACGGTGGCCTGCAAAGCTGAGGGCCGCCAGCAGCAACACCGGCAGGCCGTGGATCCAGTCGGGACGGCGTGAAACCTGGCCACCCAGCCGCCAAAAGCAGTCCTCCACCACGGGCGGGTGGGCCAGCAGGGGCGTCGACCAGACCGGAAACGCCGCCAGCAGAGCGGCCGCCACCGCCGCTAACAAGTACGGGAAGACCGGGCGGCGGCGGTCCCAGACCAGCCAGAGCACGAGAAAGACCAGCCCCAGCGTCCAGGCGAAGAAGTAGGCGTGGAAATTCAGGACCAAGGCCCCCGCCAGCAAGGCGGCGGAGGTCCAGGCGGGCCGGTCGCGGAGCCGCAGCGCGGCCACCAGCAGCAGCCCGAACAGGGCGACGCATACCTGCGGATTGGGGGTGCGCAGAAAGGTGGCTTCGTTTTGCCGGCCGGTGCGGAGCGATACCAGCAGCCACCACAGGTCGAAGTGACTGAGCCAGAGAAACAGGGCCGTGGCCATCGCCGCAAACGGAAAAGAAAGCCCCAACCGCCGGCCTAACCACAGCAGGGTGGCGGCCAGCAGAGCGGGCAGGAGAAAGTCGGCCGCAGCAAAGGCCGCGGGCGTGTTCCCGGCGAGACACCGGACCAGCAAGGCCGTGACCGCCGGTCCCAGCCGGTCGCGGTACCAGGCCGGCGAGGGGGGTAGGGAACCCTGCACATAGGGACGGTAGGAGGCCAGGTTGGGTCCGGCCCACTCGGCGCGAAGGATTTCGTGAGCGTGGCGGGCGTAGCCTGTGGTTTCATCGAACAGGACGTAGTTGGGGGTGTGCAGGAAGGCGGCGTCCCGGCCGGCCGCAACCAGGGACCGGTCGTAGGCCAGGGGACCGTAGCGGCCCCCCGCCAAACCGAAGCCAATGAGGTGCCGGGCGAAGAAAGAAAGTCCCGCCAGAAGCGAAAATAGAAGCCCCAGCCGAAAGCCGTTCACGGGAATTTGCAAACTCTTTCTGATTTGGATTCAGTCACTTGGCCTTCCGGCGGGCGTGGTTAGAGCACTACTGGGCCGTATTCTGGTAGTAAGGAGGCAGGTTCATGGTTAAGAAACTGGTGGTGATGGGGCCCTTGGTCGTGCTGCTCGTGTTGGGGCAGACCCAGGTGGACTTGAATCGGCAGGTTCGGAACGCTCTTCCCGTTGCCAGCGGGGGAACGAACGCGGTGACCCAGGCAGCGGCTCGAGCCAACGTCGGAACACCGGCCCTGGTGGCAACCGATTTCTCGGGAGCGGACATTGGCGCGCAGGTAAACACTGCTTTTGCGAGTTTTCCGGCGGGCAAGTGCGGCGTGGTGCAGATTCCCACCGGCACGTACACCTTTAGCACGACGATCTACGTACCCTCGTCTTGCATTCTGGAAGGGATGGGGCGCGGAAATGACCACGCCCGGACGGGGTCGAGGCTGATCTACAACGGCCCGGCGGCCACCCCGGCCATCATCCTTATGGAAACCACCATGAGCCCGGGATATTTTGCCTCGCTGCGCGATCTGTCGATCTATACCAACGCGCAGGAGTGTCCCAACAGCGGCATGCTGGACTGGAACCCAGCGGCGGGGGGCGCGAACAAGTGGCAATGTTACGACGGCGCGACCTATACGGCTCCGGTACCCCATCTGGCGGCCATTCTCCACGGTCAGATCGACCCGAACAATCTGTTGGACGGCACCCACATTACCATCTCGAACGTGGATATCGACGGGGGCAGCCAGGCGGGAGTGGCGGACCAGCAGGGCGCGTTCCACTTCGGGGTCTACCTGAACGGATGCGAGGAATGCATCTTGCAGGGAGTCTACGCCTTCCGGGCCGACGACGGATTCTTCGTCGGGGAAGCGTCTCACGGGGTCCTCTTCAACCAGATCACCGCTCGGATCAACCGCCGGGCGGGCTTCCACTACCGGGGTTCCAATGCCGCGTTGTGCAATATGTGCCTGTTCGAATCCAACCTGTGGCTGGGCAACCCCGGGGCCGATCCGCTGAAGTACGGAGCCGGAATTCGCATCAGCGAGGCCAGCACCGGGGCCGGCCGGGACCTGAAATTCCGCTCGATCTATTTCGAGGGAAACACGGTGGATGTCTTGTCCGCCAACAACGTCCGGTCCAGTATCGACATCGAGAACGCCAGCGGAGGCGGCAACATCCGGGGCAAGTTTTTCAACAGCCGGTTCGCCAACGTCGCGATCACGGACGCGTCGCTGATCACGGCCCGCGGCGGGGACATCGTGTTTGGGGGTCCGGTGACCGGCACCCCCGTCCTGGAGACTGACCAGGATGGGAACAGCCCGCGCATCATCTTCATGGACAATTCGGGCGCGTCCGTGTTCAAAATCCTGGCCCCCGTCGGCGGGGGCGAATATGCCACGGTCTACCAGGGACCGTCGCGGTTCGACGAGAGCGTCTATGTCCGGACGGCGGGTACGGACGGCAGCGAGGGCCTCCGGCTGGAGAACAATTCCACTCCCGCCGCGGGCAACCCCTCGGACTCGCCCCTGCTGCAGTTCAAGGCCACCAAGTGGACGGGGTCGTCTACGCCGTTTAGCTGGTATCTGCGCGCCGCCGCCCGCACGGGCGCCGGGCCGGAAGGGACTTCGGGGCTGCACGTGATGTTCAACGGATCCAGTCCCGTGGTCGACCGCCAGTTCACGTTTCGGGAGGGCGGCCTCTTCCGGCTGAATATGCTGGAAGCCAAAACCACCAACCCCGCCGTCGCCGCGAACTCGGGCGCCGGCGCCGGGTCGAGCTGCTCGGTGGACGGAGGCTCGGGCGACATGGCCGGGCAAGTCACCCTGACCACCGGGACGAGCGGGTGGGGGTCCGGAGCGCAGTGCACCGTCACCCTGACTTCGGGCTTCTCCGGTTGGGTCAGCCTGACCCCCGCCAACGCCACCGCGGCGGCCGGCATAGACGCCCGGCAGATCTACGTAACTCGGAGCAGTAATCAATTCTCGGTCGCGTTCGGGGTGGCCGACATCTCGCAGAAAACCTATCAGTTCAACTGGCACGCCATTGGTACTTACTGAGAGGCGACGTTCTCCCTCCTCGGGACGGCCGAGGGTGGGGGAGCGTCACCGCAGAGAGTTCCAGGAGGGCGGCAGGTTCCGGCGAACCTCGAGGTCACGAAAGGGACGGCTGGGCCGGAGGCCGGCGCGCCGCGCCCATTCCGCCATCCTGGCCACGCCCTGTTCCAGCGGGACGTCCGGCCCCGCGCCGAACAGGCGGCGGGCCTTTTCATGGCTGGACCAGGCGTGCAACACCTCCTGGCGCGCGGGCAGGTATTCGATTTCGGGCCGCGCGCCGAAAGCCACCGCCACCACCTCGGCCACTCGTCTGACGCTGCAAGGCGTATCAGCGCCGATGTTCACCACCTGGCCGTAAGCTTCGGGCACCTGCACGCTGCGGGCGATGGACGGGGCCACGTCGTCGATGTAGCTGAAGGCCCGGGTCTGCGAGCCGTCGCCGAAGATGGTGAGCGGCCGGCCGAGCAGGATCTGCCGCATGAAGATCCCTATGACGTTGCGATAGGGATCGGCGATGTTCTGGTGCTCTCCGTAGACGTTGTGGGGGCGAAAAACGACGTAATTCAGACCGAACATTTGATGCGCGGCCCGCAGATCCAGCTCCACGGCGTACTTGCTCACCCCGTAGGGATCCTCCGGTGACGGCGTCTGGGTTTCGTCCATGGGTAGCTGGTTGGCGCCATAGACGGCGATGGAGGAGGTGAAGACAAAGCAGCGCACCTCGTGCCTCACCGCCTCGTTGATCAGGTTGACGCTGCCGATGAGGTTCGTTTCGTAATTGAAGCGCCGGATGAAGTGGGAAAGGCCCTCGGCGGCATAGGCGGCCAGGTGATAGACGAAGTCGAAGCGGCCTTCGTCGAACAGGCGGGCGACCAGGGCCGCGTCGGTGACCGAACCCTCGACGAAGCGAGCCTCGGCCGGCGCCTGGTCCGGGAAGCCGCCGGACAGATCGTCCAGCACCGTGACCTCCTGGCCCAAAGCCAGACAATGACGGGCCACGTGGGACCCGATGAAGCCGGCTCCGCCGGTGACTAAGGAGCGCATACCGATCTGTCCGTTTGCCATTTCCGGTAGAGGGCGGGGAGCCGCACCAGCACCGAGCAGGAGGCTTCCAGCCATACGGCGAGGGTTTCCGGCCCCACCACCGCGCTTTTCAGGTGCGTAGCGTTGTTCCGGGCCAGGCGCCAAACATTGCGCCACAGGGACGCCGCCGGATCGGTCGAGTTGTAGATCATGGAGTTCCGCAGGAACAGGAAGCTGCGCTGGCGGGAGTGGCGCGGTTGCCCGAAATAGCCGCCGCGGTGGTGGTGAATCTTGCTGGATGGTACGATGGCGACCTGAAATCCGGCGGCCCGGGCGCGACGGCAGAGATCGATCTCCTCGAAGAAGGTGAAGTAGATAGGATCGAGACGGCCGACCCGCTGGAAAACCGCCCGTTTGGCCACCAGGCAGGAGCCCTCTACCCACTCGACCGGAAACCAGGCCCCAGGGTGGTCGTGGGCCCGCAGGGAATCGAGCAAGCGGGGCAAAGCGCTGGTGGTCCAGGTGTTGAAGCCCGAGCCGTCGAAAACCAACTGCACCGGCCCCAGGACCCCGATCGTGGGGTCGGCTTCGCCCACCTCCACCAGGCGCTCGATCCAATCCGGCTCGCAGTAGGTATCGTTGTTGAGCAAGGCCACGTAGTCGGCTCCGCGCTCCAGCGCGTAAGCGATGCCGGCGTTATTGCCCTCGCAAAAACCCAGGTTGACGGGGTTTTGCAGAATCTCCACGCGGGGAGAAATGCGGCGGGCCAGAGCGACGCTTCCGTCGGTGGAGGCGTTATCCACCAGCACAACATGTAAGTCGCTATAGGTGCAAGCGTCCAGAGACGAGAGGCACCGTTCCAGCCAGTTGGCCCCGTTGCAGTTGAGGACCAGAACGTAGACGGACGGGCTCATGAACTAGGCCGGCTTGCGAGCGATCAGGATCACTTCTTCGCCGGAGTGGCGATCCAGCGCCAGCCAAGCCCGGCACAGCCACGCCGTAACGCGAGCCACCCAGCGGCGGAGTCGCGGGGAGCCGAACCCCCTCCCTCGCAGGCTTTCCTCGGTCGTCCATTGGCTCATCCGGCAGGAGGTCCAGACGAGGGGTTGGAGGCCCGCCTGGCGAGCCGCTGCGGCCAGGGCGCTCGGGCCCATCAGAACCAGATGACGCGGCGTGTCGAGCTGCCGCCAACTGCGGCGGAAGCAGCGCGCCAGCAGACCCCGAGGATTCGGCGAGAAGGACACCAGAAGGCCTCCGGGACGCAGAAGGGCGCTGAGTCTGTCGAGGGTGGCGATCGGATTGGAGACGTGCTCAATCACGTGGTGGAGGACGATGACGCCCCAGCGGTGGGCGTCCAGAGGGGCCGACTCCAGCGTGGCATGGTCGACCGCGAGCCCCGCCTGGCGGGCCAGAGCAGCAGAAACGGGATCGGGCTCGAGGCCGTAGACCTCCCAGCCGAGCCGGCGCATGGTCAGGAGAAACTCGCCGTTGCCGCACCCGATTTCGAGGAGCGGCCCGGCGCCCGCCGGGACGAAGCGGACCAGGTACCCCAGGCGGCGGCGAAATGTTCCCAGCCGGGCCGCGGCAGCGCCCAGCAGCCGGGCCAGGGGAACGCCGGCGCGGGCGGGATAACCGTAGGCTCGGTGCAGTACCTCCATCTTGACCTGGTGGCGAAGTCCACCCACCGGCGCCAGCAGGTCCTGGGGGGGAGTGTGGGTGACGTAGTCTGCCGGATACAGCTCCGCACTCCAGGCGGGAACGGGCGGGGGGTCGAGCCACAACGTCCGGCAGCCTGGGCATTCCCGAAAACTCCACCGTCCCGGAGCAGCCCACACCGAATCCTCCAGATCCTGATAGCGAACGCTTCCGGGCCGGCCGCAGGCCGGACAGTCCGGGATCACCGGCACGTCCGGTGGTCCAGCACCTCGCGGCACCACAGTTCCAGGATCATGACCGACCACGCCTGCGGCCAGCCGGGCCAGTGGGAGCGCAGCCGGTCCACCACCTCGGGGTCGAGCAGACCGCGGGCGGCTACCGTCTCGCGACTGCACGTCTCCTCGACCAGCGACGCCAGGTCATGACGCGCCCAGTGATCATAGGGCAGGGCGAAGCCGCGCTTGGGACGCCGGCCGATGTCGGGAGGCAGCAGGTCGCGCAGGGCGTGGATCAGGACGCGCTTGGCCCCGCTGGCCTCGTACTCCGACCCCCTGCCACCGCCGGCACGCAGCTTGAAGTCGTCCGGGCAGGACCGCGCAAACTCGGCCACCCGCGTGTCCACCAGCGGCACGCGCAGCTCGAGCGAGTGGGCCATGCTGACGGCGTCGGAGTCCCGCAGAAGCTGGCAGCCCATGTAGGCGGCGACGTCGAGCAGACAGGAAAATCCGATCGGCGACTCTTCCCGCCAGGCAGACGGCAACAGCGCGAGCAGACGGCCGGCATCGTCGCCGTTCGAGGGCGGCGGCGAGCCCGACACCAACCGGCGGGCCAGGGGATAACCGAACACCCGGTGGTCGTCGGTCCAGGTGGAGAGAGGCGTGGCGTGGACCGCCAACTCCTCGCAGCGCCGAGCCAGGGGGGTATTGGCGGGGAGGAAGTGGCGCGCTACGGAGGCGGCGCGGCCGGCCAGCCGGTGGACCCGGCCGGAGCCGGAGCCGTATCGGGCCAGCCGCCGGGTGACCGGATAACCGGCGAACCACTCGTCTCCCCCCAAACCCGACAGCACGCCCTTCACGTCGCGGGCGGCGGCGCGAGAGATCAGCCAGGTGTTGAGGCCGTCATTGGAGGGCTGGTCGAGTTGCCCGGCAAAGCGAGGCAGCAGATCGCGCACGTCGCCGCCGGTGACGTCGACGACCGTGGGCTCGCAGCCCAGCGAGCGGGCGGCGGCGACTGCCTGCGCGGATTCGTCCGCCTCCGGTTGGTCCGGAAGACGAATTGTGTAGGTGCGCAATTGGGGATTACGCCGCGCCATAAGTCCGACCACGCCGGTGGAATCCACGCCGCCGCTCAGGAAAGCGCCGACCGGGGCGTCGGCCAGGGCGTGCAGCGCGACGCTGTCTTCCCGGATCGCCCGCAGGCGGCCGGCCGCCTGATCGAAGGTCCCGGCGGCGGGCTCGGCGGGCGGAATGGTCCAGTAGGTCTGCTGTTCCCAACGGCGATCCGGGGTGATGCGGACCCAGGTTCCGCGCTCCAGCATACGCACTCCGGAGAGGATCGTGCGCGGCTGCACCACGAAGCCGAGGGCCAGGTAGTCGACCAGCGCCGCGCTGTCGATCCGGGCCCGCACCAGGCCGGAGGCTAGCAGGGTGCGGACTTCGGAGGCGAACACGAGCGGCCCGGCGTCTCCCGCCGGCCGGGCCCAGTAGAGTGGCTTGATACCCAGAGGATCGCGGGCCAGCACCAGCGTGGGCACGCCGCCGGGGGAGCTGTCCCGCCAATCCAGAAGGGCCAGAGCGAACATCCCCCGCAGATGCCGCACGAACTCCAGGCCCTGCTCCAGGTAGAGCGCCAGGATTACCTCGGTATCGGTGGTGGACTGGAAGGGGTAACCACGGGCGGCCAGGCCCCGGCGGTGCTCGGCGTGGTTGTAGACCTCGCCGTTGAAGACGATGGCCACACGGCGGTCGGGGGACCACAGGGGCTGGAGGCCGCGAGCGGAGAGGTCGACCAGGGCCAGTCGCACCGCCCCGGCGGCCCCGCCGTCGAACGTGGTCATCCCCTCGCCGTCGGGCCCGCGATGAGCCATGGCGCCGAGCATCGCCTTCATCTCGGAGGCGTAAGCGCCGCTGCCACCCCAAATGCCCGCTATCCCACACATACGTTCACACTCGGACGCGACGCAGCCTGGTCCAGAACGCCCAGCAGCTTGCCGGCAAGCTGCGACCACTCGAAACGGCGGATGCAATCTTCGCGGGGGCTTACCGCCGGACGGCCTTCCAGCTTGGCGCGCAGCAGGGCCCGCAGGGCCTCGGTCAGAGCCGCGGTGTCATAGGGCGGCGTGCAGCACCCCGTCCCGGCCTGCTCCAGAAAATCGCGGGCGTCGCCCTCCTGGATGGGCGCCAGCACCGGACACCGCGCTCCTAGGTATTCGTAAGTCTTTTGAGGCACCAGCTCGTTGCGCGGTTCGTCTAGGGCATTGGCAAGACACAGATACGCGGCGTCGGCCTGGACCAGCTCGGCCAAAGTTTCGGCGTGGGGCCGGTAGCCCAGGAGCCGGACCTGCCCCTGGACCGGTGAACTCGCCAGCCGCGCCAAGCTGCCGGAGTCCGGGGGTGGGCCGAGGTGGCGCAGCTTCACGCGCGGATCTTGCAACTGTTCCAGGGCCGCCAGGAGCGGGACCAGCGAATGGGTGGCGGTATCCACCTGGCGCGGGCGGAAGGAACGTCCCCGGGCGAAGCGCCGCAGCGGGCCACCGGCGTCGCGGGCATCGAACAAAGAGCCGGTATGGACCACGACCAGCGCGCCGGTAGCCGGCAAGGCGGCAGGGGGAAACTCGGAGGCCAGATAGCCATTGGTCACGCAGGCGATTCGCTCCGGCGCCAGGAACGGGTGTTGCCGCAACATCCACTCCCGGGAGCCCGGCGTGACCATGACGGTGGTGGCGGCCTCCTTCAGGATGGATCTTTCCAGTACCTGCTCGCGCCGGTAGTGGAAGCGGGTGGGCCAGGAGCCGAGCAGGTAGCCGGTCCACAGATCGCGCAGGTCCGAAACCCAGGGGAGGCCCAGGCGGCGGGCGCAGTCCCGGCCGGCCAGGGCCGCCGAGAAGGGAGGCGCGGTGGAGAAGATCACATCGAAGGGGTTCTGGCGGTGGAGGCGGGCAGCCGTTTCCACCACCCGGCGGCGCCACTTGCCGGCCACGTCCGGGACGAACATCCAGCGCGCGGCGCCCAGCAGACGGCAGCTCACCAGAACCCGGAACAGCCCCTCGGGCACGCTGGAACGGAGGCGATGAAGGCCCGGCGCCGCCTGCAACCGCCGCTCGTCGAGCGGGGTGCGCAGCGGCGAATACGCCTGGTAGTCCTCGACGGTGGCGGTCAAGACAGTGGCGTCCACCTCCGGCGGCAGGTGGCGCAAGAGCATCTCCACGCGCCGCACCCCGGGTCCGCCGGCGGGCGGATAGTAATAGCTGATGAGTAGAAGACGCAGCGGACGGCTCAATTCTTCCTCACCAGCAGGTTGCCCAGGGCCAAGTGGGTGAGGCCGGAGCGCTGGAACACGTCGAGGGCGTCCCAGGGCGATTCGACCAGGGGAGACCCGTGCAGGTTGTAGGAGGTGTTGAGCAGAGCGGCGGGCCGGCCGGTCTGCTGCTGGAAGGCTCCGAGCAGATCGTGGAAGGCGGGGTTCCAGGAGCGCTCCAGGACCTGGGGCCGGACGCTGAGATCCTGCGGGTGAACGCCGGCCGGGAAGTCGCTCACCCGCTCGGTGGTGTCGAAGGCCAGAATCATGTAAGGCGACGGGATGCCCTTGGGATTGCGCAGGCAGGCCGGGGCCTGCTCGGCGGTCAGGGAGGTGGCGAAGGGCATCCAGAAATCGCGCGACTTGATCATGTTGTTGATGATCTTGACGACGGAGCCGCGGGAGGGATCGGCCAGGATGGAGCGATTCCCGAGGGCGCGGGCGCCGAACTCGGAGCGGCCGGCGAAGCGGGCCACCACGTAACCCTCGGCGAGGAGAGCGGCGACCTGCCGCTCGAGGTCGGGGTGCTCGGTGACGGTGACGGGAGCGGCGAACGGGAAGCGGCTCACTTCGGCGGCGATCGCAGTATCGGACCACTCGCCTCCGAAGTAAACGGGGCCCAGCGGCGGGATAACACGGTAGTCGCGGCCGGCCTGGACGTGAAACGCCGCGCCGAAGCAGTTGGTCTCATCGCCGCAGGAGGGGAACACGAACAGCTCATCCACCTCGTCCAGCTCCAGAATCCGCTTGTTGAGCTTGACGTTCATGAAGATGCCGCCGCTCAAGGCGAGGCGGCGGATCCCGGTGTGGCCGACGGCGCGCCGGACCCACTCGAGCACGCGTTCCTCGATAAAGGCCTGCAAACCGCCGCAGACGGCGTCGAAGCGGTCGCGCTCCAGCAGGTTCCGCAGGTAGCTATAGGTATGGAGGGTCGGCGGACAGCCGTTGGCCCGCCGCCAGCCCAGTCCCTCGTCAAGCTGGACCAGGCGGCGGAATTTCTCGGCGACGCGTTCGGCGGAGCGGGCCGAGGCATAGGGGGCCATCCCCATCAGCTTGTACTCGTGCTCGAGCGGAGTCATCCCCAGCAGGTAGGTAGTGACGGCATACAGGTTGGCGAGGGACTCGGTGTGGGGGACGGAAGCAATGCGCTCGAGGCGGCCCTCGCGGCCGACGCCGGCGGTGGCCGAGACGCCGTCGCCCTGGCCGTCGTTGGTCAGGACCAGCACGTCGCGGTCGTAGCGTCCCCATCCGTAGTAGGCGGTGGCGGCGTGGCAGGCGTGGTGCTCGACGAAGGTAGCGCGCTGGTCCGGGATGCCCAGGGCCCGGGCCGGACGCAGGCGGACCTCCCGGGGGTCGGGCCCCTTGGCCCGCAGGGGTCGCACGGCGGCAGCCAAGCCCGTGGCCCGGGCCAAACGCCGCACCCTGCCTCCCTGCGGCGGCGGGGGCAGGCAGTCCCGCTGGTAGAACGCCAGCCGCTCCTCGAGCGTCATCTGGTCGGGCATCTCCAGGCCGCTGAAGGCGAACACGTCGATCTGGTCCAGCCGGCGCCCGCCCTGGCGCAGCACGAACTCGAGGGCCTGGGACGGAAAGCCCGCCCAATTCTTTTCCCGCCGCAGCCGTTCTTCCTGGAGGGCGGCCACGATGTGGCCGTCCTCGACCAGGCAGGCGGCGGCGTTGTGGCCGTCGTGAATGCCGATAATCTTCATGCCGGCGCCAATCCCAGCAACCGCAGCAGGTCGGCGCGCTCGCGCTCCCAGGAGAAGTGGCCGGCGGCGCGCCTCCAGCCGGCCTCGCCCATACGACCTCGCAGATCCGGGTCGCGGGCCAGCGCCACGATCCGATCGGCCATGCCTTCCGTGTCGCCCGGCTCCACCAGAAAGCCGGTAGAACCATCCTCCACCGCTTCGGGGATGCCGGCCTCGCGGGTGGAAACCACGGGAAGGCTTTGGGCCATTCCTTCCAGAATCGATACGGGTAACCCCTCCTGGTCGCCGGTATTGGGATCGGTGATGCTGTGCTGCAGAAAGATATCCGCTTGTTGCATGGCTTCCAGCACCCCCTGGTGGGATTGGAGCCCGCGGAGCCGCACTTTGTCTTCGAGGCGGAAGGTCCGGACGAATTCCTGAGCCGCCGGCAGCAACGGCCCGTCACCGATGAGATCGAGCCGCAGGTGGGGAAGCCGGTCGGCGGCGCGCCGGAAGGAGTCGAGGAGCAAGATGGGAGCCTTCTGCGGAGCCATCCGGCCCACGGCCAGGCATTGCAGAGCGTTCCGCTCCGGCCGGGGCATCGGTTGCGCGGGTACATCCACGCCGCAAGGCACCACATGCACCCGGGACGGCGGCAGCCCCAGGCGCAGGAGAGCCTCCCGGCTGTAGCGACTCACGGTGATGACGCCGCCCGGACCATCATACTGCAAATACTGTTGGCGCCACCGGGGGTCGCGCAAGCGAGCCGAGACATCATGGCCGTGGCCGTGGGCGAAGAACGGCACGCCCAGCTCTCGCGCAATGTCCAGCACCTGCATCGAGAAATCCAAGTACTCCCCCATCACCACCTCGACCTGGTGCCGCTGGAGAAACCTCTTGATCCAGACCCGGTCGAGCCGGACGCCGAACTGCCGGGCCAGAGCGTGGGCCACCTGCCACCGCAGACGGCCGCCGGCAATGCGGGCCAAGTCGAGCAGAGGACCCTCGACGGTCCAGTCGGTCCGGACGGAGTCGGGGTGGGAGGCCAGCCCCACCACCGCCGTCTCTCCCGGCAGCAGGCTGCAGACGTGGCGGCGGATGAACGTGGCGATCGAGATTCCGATATCGGGAGTGACCACGGCCAGGCGGCATTTCATGTCGCTTTCATACCGTCGGGGGTTAGCCCCAGCCGCCGGCGAACCAGGCGCAGCCTCGCCGATCGGGGCCACGCCAGTCTCGACTTCCACGCCGACGACAGCCGGCCGAAGAAACTACCAGCGCGGCGGGCCGCGGCGCCGGGAGCCAGCGGGGGCCCGAGGACGGCATGGGCATAGTCCCCCTGGCGCCACACTGCTACCTGCTGGTACAGCAGCACCTCGGTCCCCGTATCCTCGGCCAGTCGGGCCACCAGCTCGACGCCGATATCCTCGTCGATCGGCTGGATGGTGTGGGGGGCCTGGGCGCGAGACCAGCTCTGGTGCCGGGGAGTGGGAAAGGAGAGGAAGATACGGCCTTGCGGGCTGCGCAGGCGGCGGAGCGCCTGGTGAATCGCGGGGCGCTCGGCCGGCGCCAGATGTTCGTAAACGTCCATGAGTACGATGAAGTCGAAGCCGCCCGGTGGCGCGACCTCGGGCACCGCTCCCAGGAGAAAGGAGAGCTTGGCCGAGCCGAACAGACTCCGGGCGATCTCTATGGACCTGGGGCTGAAGTCCGTGCCGACCACCTCTGCCTGCCGAAACCGGCGAGCCAGTCGCCAGCAGACGTGGCCGACCCCGCACCCGACCTCCAGAATGCGCGCCGGCCGGGGGGGCGTCCAGCGGCCGATGGTCGCCCAGGCGCGTTCGATACGGGCGTTTCCCTCCACGAAGTCCCGGAGTTTGTCTCCCACTTGTTCGTCGTAGTAGGTTTGAGCCTGGCTCATGGCGTGGTAGGACCCAGGGCGGGGGCCGGAGAGGCCGGCCGCAGCGCCCGCTTCAGCAGGGCCAGGACCTGACCCGGAGGCGGCGACAGGACTATCGCCAGCGGGTGGTCGTTGGTAATCCGGGCGGCGGACCGGGCCAGCAGGAGGGTCTGAAAACAATAGGTCAGCGAAGAGACGCCGGCCGCTCCAGCCAGCCCATAACGGGGGATCAGCACCAGGTTCAGCCCGGCGTTGAGAACCAGACCGGCGAGGGAAGCGCGCGTGTTTGCCGCCACCTGGCCGACTCCCGCCAGGAAGGCGGCCAGAATCGACGACGCGCTCAAAGCGCAGACGCCGGGCAGCAGGAGAAGCAACGGAACCACGGAGCCGGAAAATTGCGGTCCGTACAGGAGGCGGATGGCAAAGGGTCCCAGCACCGCCACCAGCGCGGCCACCATCCCCGAGCCCAGAAAAACCACGGAGGTCAGCAGCCGGACCTCTCCGGCCTTGGTAGCTCCCGCGATTTCTCCGGCGACGCGAGGCAGGAAGAGCGCGGCCAGGCGCTGCGGCGCCAGCAGCAGCAACTCGGCGAACCCGTAGGCGACTGAATACAGCCCGATGGCGCGCGTGCCCAGCAGGACACTGACCAGAAAGACGTCGAGGCGCTGCACCAGGAAGTGCACCGTGTTGGCCAGATGAGTCAGGGCCGAGTAGGAGGCCAACTCGCGCAGCAGGCGCAGCGGAATCACCGCCGCAGACAGCCAGTGCACCAGGCGTTGCGTGTAGCAGAGCAGGATGGCGGCCATCAGAACCTGGGTCGCCACGATAGCGGCGGCAGCCGTCGCGGGGCTTAAGCGGCCCCCGAGAAGGAGCGCCAGGATCAGGATGAAATTCACGAGCTGCCCGACCGACGGCAGAACGCCGAACACGATGCGGTGGCCCTGGCCCAGGATCACGAACTGCAGAAAGGTCCCCAAGAACGAGGAGGGCAGGCCGAGCACCACCAGCCACATAGCGCGTGAAAACCGCGGGACGCCGAACAGGTAGCGACACCATCCCGTCCGATCCAGCAGCCAGGCCGCGGCCATGCCCGCGACCGACAGCACGACCGCGAGCAGGACGACCGACTTGACCAGGGAGTCGTCCGCAGCGCGCCGGCCTCCCACAAAGTAGGAGATGGAGGCCGGAATGCCGAGGTTCAGGAATGTGAGCAAAAGGCTGCCGACCAGGGTGGCCAGCGTGTACTCTCCCTTGCCTTCCGGGCCCAGCCAGCGTCCCACCAGGACGGCCATGGCGATGCCCAGGGGGAAACCGACCGCCAGAACGAAGGTATTCCAGAACACCGCCGAGAAAAAGGTCTTTCCGTCCCCGGTTCTCATTCCAGGAAGTAGACCAGGATGGACTTGCCGATCCGCGCCCGGGGCGTCTCCCGCCCCAGCCAGGAGTATCCCGGCTCGGGGATCAAACCTTCGTCCACCCCCAGACCGTGCAAATAGCTTTGGCTGATCGCCACCCACCCCCGGGGCCGGTCCTCGGGCCGCAACGGAACGGCCGGAATCCCCAGGAACTCCGGAGGCGTGGTGCCGAAACAGCGGTAGTGGAGCGACCCAATCTGCCGGCGACGGCAGAACCGGGCCAGCCGCCCTAAATCCTGCCCCCAATCCAGATTGGCGTCCACGCTGAAGTGTTCCTCGCGGCCGCGGGCAATCTGGTTGAAGTAGGCCAGGTAATCGGGATGGGCGGCCACGGACTCGATCCCGTGCCAGAGGAGCAGCAACCCGCCGAGCGCCGCCAGGGCGCCCCGGCGGCTCCAGAGCCGGGCCACCGCCGTGGCCGCCAGAACCGCCAGCAGCGGAAAGACCGGCAGGACGTGACGCACCCCGATGTTGATGGTGCTGAACGCGCTGGGAACCAGCATGACCACAATGGCGGCGGCGACATACCCAGGCCCCCGGTGCGGCCCTGGTTCCAGCAGCAGGATCGCCATCCCCGCCACCGCCAGCAACAACAGCGGCAGGGTGGCTTTGACGCCGATCATTACCGGGTAGTAGTGCAGCCATCCACCGTGTTTCCTGGCGCCCAGCAGATAGGAGGCCTGCCCCTTCTTTCCCTGCCGGGACAGCTCGAGGAGCCCGTTGAGGAAGTCCAGCGGCGGGTAAAACGATGCTTCGGCGAATCGATAGAGCACCCGGTGCGGCAGGGAGCCGGGAGTCACCAGCCGGTCGATCTCTTCGTGGGGCCGGTCTGCGGCCCGCGTAATGGTGCGGGTGGGGAATCCATACACCGTCCACAGCAGCAAGCCGCCAATGAGCACTGCCAGAGCCGCTTGGCCGCACAGCCGGCGGGGATTCGCCGCCCGGCGCTTCCCCAAGAACAAGAAGACCACTACAATCGGCGGCAGAAAGACCAGGGCCGAGAATTTTGTCAGCGCCGCCAGACCGCAGGCCACGGCGGCGGCGGCCGCCCGGCCCCAAGTGGGGTTCTCGCTCCAGCGATAGAGATAAAAGGTCGCCGCCATCACGGTAGCGGTAGCCGCCAGGTCCGTGGAGACGACGGCGGAGTAGGCGAGGACGTTGGGGCAGAGACTCACCATCAGGGCGGCGAGATAGCCGGCGGACCGGCTCAGCACCGCGGCGCCCCACAGATACGTATACGCCAGAAGAGGCGGCAGGAAGGCCAGGGTTCCCAGCCGCGCCAGAACCAGCGTTCGGTAGTAGTTCCCGGAAGACTCGACCACCTGTAGCCACCGGTCGGGGTGTTCCGGATCCAGCCGCACCCCCGCCAGGTAGGGCAGCAGGCCGTTCAGGAACCGCGGCAACGGCGGATTGTGAATACAAGCCGCGTGCGAGGGTAGTTGATAGACTTCGACGCTGGCGGCGATATGGCGACCCTCGTCTCCGGTAACCACGTCGAACTCCCGGTAAGTACTTACCGCCCGGGCGGCGGCGACCATGGACAGAACCAGCACCACGCCGGCCGGAGCCCAGGATCTCAAAGCCGCCCCTCCAGGGCCACGCGAAATTCCCGCCGGAGAGCCTGGAAGAACGCCAGGCGGCGCCGGAATTCGCCGCCGGAGGCGGTGGCGCAGGCGCGAAACAAAGCCAAGAGCAGGTTGGCGGCGGCCAGACCCCAGGCCTGCGCTCGCCGGCCATGCTTGCGAAGGAAGTAGACCGCGTTGCGTCGTATCAGCAGGCTCACCTCGCCATACAGGTCGTAGCCCTCGTCCTTCTGGTGATGGACAATGCTATCGACCGGCACGTAGGCCACCTGCCATCCGGCGCGCCGCAGCCGCAGGGCCAAGTCGGCGTCCTCCACGTACATGAAGAAGCGCGGATCAAAGGCCCCCACCTGGCGGACGGCCGCGGCCCGCAGCAGGACACAGACGCCGTTGAGCATCTCGGCGGCGCGGACCCGGTCGCCGGACCGCTGGTAGCGCCGGGGAAACAGCCGGTAGCCCGCCCAATCCAGCAGGTTGCGGTAGAGCGAAGGGTAGCGCAGAACGGTGTTCTGCACCTCGCCCGGGCTGCGCAGGTAGACGCGGGGTCCGGCCAGGGCCACGCGAGGATTACGTTCCAGAAAACGGGCCAGGCGCCGCAGGAAGTCGGGCGCGATGCACTCGGTATCGGCGTTAAGCAGAAGGATCTGCTCGCAGCCCGATTCCATGGCGCGGGCAAGACCCAGGTTGTTGCCGCCCGTGTAGCCGACGTTGTCGGCGCTGGCGATCCATTCCACCCCCGGCAGACGGGCCTGGAGACGCTCCAGCGAGGCGGGGTCGGAGGCGCTGTCCACCACTATGATCCGCAGTGCGGGGTAGTCCGAGAAGCGCAGCGATTCCACGCAGCGGACCAGCAGCTCGGGCTGCTTGTAGTGGACGATCACGACGCCCAAAGGCGGCAACCGGTCGCTGAGGTTCAGGTAGTCCATCTGCAAGGCGGCGGACTCCAGGTCAAGCGCCAGGATCTGGGGGACCGCGCGGGTGAGGGCGGCCAGGGGTTCGGCGGCGGCCCACAGAGCGGCGCGCAGCGAGCGCCCCCGCAAGGCTTCGAGGAAGCGACCGGCCGGAAGGGCGACCAGCGCGCTCCACAGGACCCGCGCCCGCGGGTGGCGGGTCGCGTAGCGCGGCCACCCGAGGTAGCCGTAGCGGCGGCCGATGACCAGGACCCAGGGCCAGTGACGCAGCCGCCGGAGCGTCGCGCGCCAGGTAAGAGCCCGCGGCGGGTGGACCACCACGGCCTCCGGCGCCCAGACGATTTCGCCGTGTCCGCGCAGCTTGGCCGCCAGGTCGCAATCCTCGAACGCCGCGTAAGGAAACCGCTCGTCAAAGCCGCCCACCTCGAGGAGAGCGTCGCGTCGGCAGGCCAGGTTGCAGGTCAGATAGACGCCGCCGGCATCGTTCACCGGAGCGGTCTCAGCAGGACCCAGCGGGTGGCCGGGCGTGACCCGGCCCTCGGCGGCAACGGCGCCCGGCCGCCTCGCCGCCTCCACCAGGTGGCGCAGCCAGGCGGTATCGGGAATAGTGTCGTCGTCGGTCATAGCCACCAGCGGCGCCCGGGCGTAGCGGATCCCCAGGTTCCGGGCGGCCGCCGGACCGCGATTCGCCTGGCGCAAGTACCGCAGCCTGGGCTCGGAGCGGCTCCAGGTTTCTATCCTCTCGCGAGTCCCATCGGTCGAACCGTCGTCGCACACCAGCACTTCGAAAGAGCCGTCGAGCTGCTGGCCGAGGACCGCCTGCAGGCAGCGCCCGAGCTCGGCGACCTTGTTGTGAGTGGGGATGATGACGCTAACGTCCACGGTCCCGCCGCTCCCGCATCTTCACGCTGATGTGGTACTCGTGAATACTGGCCAGCAGGCAGAAGTGCCAGCCCGCCGCGCCGTCCAGGAATCCGGCCCGCAGGAAGTACATGTAGAGGAACCGCAGCAGGGGCCGGAAGGGCAACCGCGCCCACACCCGCTTCAGCACGCGCTTGCGGCGCAGGGGTCCGTGCAGCGGATCGGGTTGCCCCACCGGCTGCCGGCGCAGGTTCAGATAAACCGCCGCGTCCCAGTCCGAGTAGCGGTTGTGGCGCTCGATATAGTGAAACAGGCTCTTGTAGTCGTGGTGCAGCAGATCGTGGCGCAGGTACGCGGCCCGACTCTGGAGCACCACGTGCTCGTGGACCTCGTTGTCGCCGGTGTGGGGGGCCTCGACGTCCACCGTCTCGTACCGCCCCAGGCGGTGGCGGAACAGGCGCAGGTTCCAGCTCGGATACCAGCCGCAGTGGCGGATCCAGCGGCCCAGAAAGATCAGTCGCCGGTTCAGGTAATACCCGTCGGCGTCGCCGGCGCGAGTGGCCTGCCGGATCTCTTCGGCCAGCTCCGGGGGCACGCGCTCGTCGGCGTCCACGATAAGCACCCACTCGTTGGCGAAGGGGAGATTGGCCAGCGACCAGTTCTTCTTTTTCGGCCCGCCGGGCTGGTAGTGAAACTGCACCACCACCGCTCCGGCAGCCGTGGCGACGCGGGTGGTGCCGTCGGTGGACTGGGAATCGACCACGAAGATCTCCTCCGCCCAACGGACCGATTCCAGGCAGGCCGGCAGGTTGGCCTCTTCGTTCTTAACGGGGATGAGAACGGAGACCCCGGTGGGGTTCATGGGCGAGCCGCCTCAGCGGCGGCGGCCAGAAGCTGCTCGAAGTGGCGGCGCCAACTGAAGGAGAGGGCCCGCTCGAGACCGGCCTGGCGGAGGCGGGCACGCAAGGCCGGGTCGTCCAGGAGGCGCCGGCAGCAGCGGGCCAGGCAGGCGGCATCGCCGGCGGCGAAGAACAAGGCGGCCTCGCCGGCTACTTCCCGATGGGCGGGGATGTCGGAGGCCACCACCGGCACGCCCAAGGCCATGGCCTCGAGCACGGTCTGGCCGAACGACTCCGCGTAAGAGGGGCAGATCACCGCGTGCGCCGCGCGGTAGACGCGGGGCAGGTCGTCATAGGCCACCGCCCCGAGCATGGTGACGCAGCCGGCGAGCCCGAGTTTATGCAGCAGGTGGTAGGCGGCGGTGGTGTCATAGCCTCCAGAACGCAGCCCCGGCGCCAGACGCGCGGATAAGGTGATATGAAGATCGGCCTGCTGGGCGCGGAGGGCGGCCAGAGCGTGGAAGACCGTCTCGAAATGGCGGAAGTAGTTGTAGTGGCTGACCAGCAGGAACCTGAAGGGGGGAGGGGGCGCGGGCTCCGGGGGCGCCGCGCCGTTTTGTCCGGGCCAGGGCTGGAAACCGAAGGGAATGGTCCGCGGCGGCGGCCCCTGCGGACCCAGGGCGGCGCGCACCATCTCCCCCATGGCCGCGGTGGGGGTAACGGTAATCCGCGCCGAGCGGGCGGAAAGGACGGCCAGACGGGTCATCAGCAGGTGGCGGGCGGCCCAGCCGTAGTGATGCCGCCCCAGTAGATCGTGTAAATAACGAGGCGTGAAGTAAAGAGCGTTGCGGCTCAGCAGCAGCACCGGCACGGGAGATCGCAGGGGGCAGAAATTGCCGGCGCACAGCAGCACATCGGCGCCCCAGCGGCGGGCCCGGCGGGGCAGAATCCACTGCTCCCAGAGCAGGCGGGCGGCATAGCCCGACTCGGCCCAGGCGCAGGTCTGGACCTCGAATCCCGGCGGCAGCGCGGCCAGCTCCGAAGGCCGGCGCCCCGGAAGATAGAGCAAATACTCATGCGATCCCAGCGCGGGCAGAGCCCGGATCAGATTGACCAGGTAGCTCTGGGCGCCCCCGGCGGTGGCCGAGAGGGCATCAATGGCGATTCTCACGGGCGCCCGCCGAAGAGTTTGTCGAGAATGGCCACCAGTTCGGACGCTCCGGCCTCCAGGGTGATGGAGTCGGAGGTGCGGCGGGCCTGCGCCACAAAGTCCGGCAGGCGATCCGGGTGCTGCGCGAAGAACTCCATGCTCCTCAAAAAGCCGTCTTCGTCGTACGGGCTGTCGAGCAGAAATCCGTTGATCCCGTCCCGGACCAGCTCTTCGGCCGCCCCAATGGCGCGACTGGCGATGACGGGCATGCCGGCGGCCAGGGCTTCGTTGATGGCCATCCCCCAACCCTGACCCCGGTTGGCGTTCACGAACACGTCGCCGCGGGAGAACTTCGCGGGGACCTCCTCGCGCGGCACCGCGCCGTGAAAGACGACCCGGGTCCGGGCGTGGTCTCCCAACAGCGACTCCAGTCGAGACCGCTCGGAGCCGTGCCCCAGCAACTCCAGCCGCAGGCCGAGGTGGCGGCGCGCCAGGCGGTCAAAGGCCGCGACCACGGTCTCGACGCCCGAGTACGGCTCCAGTTGGCCGGCGTAGAAGAAGCAGAGCGGGCGGCCGTTGGGCGGCGGCCGGGGAATGGCCCGCAGGGGCGCGAGGTTCTGATATTGGGGGGTGACGAAAATCCGGTCCGGCGGAAGGAAGCCGTCAAAATAGCGGGCCTTGGCGTGGGAGCCGTAGAGGATGGCGCCCCGCGCTCCCAGCTTGAAAGGCAGCAGCAGCGCGTCCCGCAACCGGTCGCGGAGCGGCGAGAGGATCTTGGGCGGCTCGGTCACCAGGACCCAGGGCAGGCGGCGGGTGGTGAGGGCCCACATGGCCAACTGCACCGTCGGGATGGTGTGTCCTCCCAATAGCCACACTTCGTTGAGGCCGGAATGCGCCACCAGGTCCAGAATGACCGGGTTGATGTAGAACTCGCGCGAGCGGCTCAGCCGCAAGTGGTAGCCGGGCAGCACCACGTGCTCGAAGGCGAGGGGCTCGGGAAGCCAGGGGTTTCCCAGCGCAAACGGCCGGGTAGGGAAGTCGTCGCAGCAATGCAGAACCCGGAGCCGGATTCCCGGCTGGTGGGCCAGGGCCTGAAAGAACTCCATCTGGTTAGGACTGGGCGCGTTGTGGAGCCAGGTCAGCGAGTACAGCGCCATTTCGGTTCGTTTTGCGGGAGGGAGGGGAGAGCGGCAGGCGTCGCATCACGGCCTGCAGCGATCAGCATCGCGCCGCACCGCCCTCCCGGGTTTCTCCCGGCTCTCGAGGGCTTGACCCCCGGAGGTGGAATCGCTGCGGGTCATGCGGATCTCCGGGTGGATACCGGGGCGTCCGCCGGGCGCAGCCCCGCGATAGCCGGCATCCGGTGCGGCCGGACGCGGTAACGGCACATCACGGAGTTGAGAAAGAAGCATTGGAGCCAGTAGTAGATACTGACGTAGTTGCCCGGCGCCAACAGCCACCCTTCAAACAGCGCATTCACCGTCAAGGCGGCCACCGAGGCGTAGACCGCGGTGAACCAAGGATCCCTGACCCGCCAGCAGAACCACGCGCCCTGGAAGAGCAATCCCAGCAGGGCCGTGAAGAGCACCGCGGAGCCCAATACGCCGACCTGGCTGAGCGCGGACCAGATGCTGCTCCCGGTTTCCGCCATGTTGTAACCGGTGGAGGCATCGACCGTCCAGGTGGATTGGGACTCACTCGAGATCCCGAAGCCCATTCCCAGCCAGGGATGTTGCTCAAACTGCCGCTGGACCAGCTTCCACGGCTCTCTGCGGCTCTGCAGAAGATCTGACTGCCCGCGCGGGTGCTTGAGCACGTATTGGCTGATCAAATTGGGGATGAAGTTCGGCTCGGACACGGCGCGGGCGGCGAAGAAGATGGTGACTACGGCCAGGAGGAGCCCGATACGGCGGTTGGCATGGACCAGGCACAGGATGGTAGCCGCCACCGCCACCGCCAGCAGACCGGCGCGGGACCCGCTCCACAGCAAACTGTACAGGATCAGGGCCACCCCTGCGGAAAGGGCCCACTGCGGGGCGCCCCACCACCGGGCGCGCCGGATCAACGGCACGCTTATCCAGGCCAGGGCCAGGGCCACCAGCACGGCCCAGGCGTTCGGGTTGCCCTGGTAGCCGGAAAACCACCCCCGGAACGTCGTCCGCGGACCGATGCCCAGCACCGTACCGGCCAGGGGCAGAGCAATCATGACCCCGGTGAACGCCAGCAGGCCGGTCACCAGGCGGCGGGGGGCGGCCGGTCCATAGAGTTCCACCAACTGGCGCACTGCCAGCGAAACACATAAAACACACCCACCATCGCGGCCAACTTCACCGCGCTCAGGCGGGCTGCCAAGCTGTCGAACGCGGTAACCGCGGCAACCACCAGAAAGACCACCATCAAATAGTCGAAGCTGTTAAACGCGGCCCGGCGACCAGGCGATTGGCGGAAGAAGAACCGCACCGCTAATATGACCACAGCGGCCCCCAGGTAAACCCAACGCAAAGTGGCAAACATCTCCGCCAAACCCTCCGTGGAAGCCGCCAGAAAAGCAAATCCCAGCACGCCCAGGGCGTATTCCAGGGGGGCGAACAGCAGGTTGAGCAGCAGGGCCGTCAGCAGCATCGCCCAACCCGGCGCTCTCCCCGCCCCCGGGATCGGCAGAAATAGAATGACCAAGCCGATGTGGAAACACGCGATCAGAAGCACCGCACGGGTGCGACGTACCCGATCGGTGGCGGCTCCCGAGAATACCAGTTCTGGGCTCATGCCTCGGATCGAGCCGCTGCCAGGTGAGGCACAGCGACAGCTTCCACTTGAACCGCCGGCGGCAGCAGGGCTAGGGTGAGGAGCCAGGCGGCGGCCACGGCCGGTATCTGGAAGGGAAAGTCCACCCAGCTATGGACCAGCACCGCCATCACCGGCAACACCGCCCGAAGCCACTGGTCCACCGTCCAGCGCCGCCGGAACAACAGGCCCAGGACCCAGGCCAGTGACACCGGACCGAGCACTCCCCACTCCATGGCGAACTGCACCGGATCGTTGTGGGCGTGCGGCCAGAACAAACCCACATCGATGGGATTGGCCGACGGATAGACCTGGTCGAAAGTGCCCGCTCCGTAACCGGTCCAGGGGCGGCTCAGAAACAGTTTCCAGGTGGCTTGCACTACGGTCCAACGGATCTGGTAGGGTTGCTCCTCTCCAAAACGTCCGGCCACGGAGTCGCTGCGGGATACCATAGCCAGCAGAACGGCCACCACCGCCAGGGCGGAAGCAGCCAGCACCAGCCGCTGGCGTTTCTGCGCGGCCTGCGGCCGGCGGGATTTCCAGCCCTTGACGACCAGCACCACCACCGTCTCCAACCCCACCAGCACGATCCCCGCCCGCGAGGCGCCCACCACGGCGGACGCCAGCAGGACCAGCAGCACGCCCACGTAGATCATCCGCTTGTCATCGGGCCGCAGCACCAACAGCGCCGCCGTGGGGGTCACCAGCTCCAGCAGAGCGGCGAAGTGATTGGCGTTCACGAAGGGTCCGAAGAGGCGCCCCTCCGGCACCACGATCGACCAATAAAGCAGGCCGGGGGCGGTAAAATTCTGCACCAGTCCGAACACGCACACGGCGAAAAGAAACCACACCAGCGCCCGTCCGAACATCCGGCGGATCGACTGGTCGGTAAACACGTGGGTGGCGACGACGAACAGGAGCCACAAGGCCAACCACTTGAGCGCCTCGGCGGCGGTACGGTAGCGGTATACGGTGAGTCCCAGCCCGTACTGTAACCCGGTCCAGGCCGTTACCAGACCCCAGGGGAGGTAGAAGGGATTCCACACCGGCCGGGCCGCCCCCAGGGCCAGCCGGAAGGCCCACGCCACGCTCAGCAAGGAGACGCCAATCTCGAAAATCATGAGGGCCCATTGGTCCACGGCCCCGAAAGCCATCACCGCAAAGGCCAGCAGGACCAGCAGCGCTACGGCGGAAACGAGACGAAAACGGTAAGGGGTCACGGCGCCGCCTCCGCGCCCGGGAGCATCTGCACGCCGGCCAGCGCCACCGCTCCCCTCGACCTGGTAGTACCCAAGGATCGACGATAGGCAAACACGACCCGCACCAGGCGTGTTTCCCGCCGCGTGCGGAATGCCGCCCGCGAACCGGTCCACGACTCCTGCGCCCCGAGCGGCGGAGTGGCCAGCAGCTCCGTTTTGGCGCTGCCGGTTTCGTCCCACACCATCCAATACAGACCCGTGTCCGGCGGCAGGGTTTCGGTGCGATACCGGAAGCCCAGGCGGTAGTCCTGCTCCGGCGCCACCGGAACCCACTGCCAGAACAACTCGGTGATCTCCGGGTGGGCGCCGCCCAGGTGAATCTTCAAGTTGCCCTCCTGGCCGTGGAGCTCCGCGCCGGCAGCAACGCCATCGGCCGGAATCAGCCTCCAATCAAAGGCTTGGCCGGTGGGAGGAAAGAGGAATTGCCCATTGCTCACCAGCCTCCCCTGCGCCGGGTCGAGCGCCGGATATGGTATCACCCGGCGTTCCGAGAGCCGGTTCCAGACCCCGGCGGCCTCGGCGATGCGCCGGTCCTCAATCAAGAGATCGACATAGCGCAGACCCAGATCCCGATCCGCCGGGAGCAGATAGGGTGACCAGCGGCCCCAAACCGCCTCCAGGGCCGGCTTGCGACCGGTCTCCAGGAGATAGCGAAAGTAGCGACGCAGAATCTCCGGGTGGTCGGGAATGGCTTTTTGGAGGATCTCCGCGGGGTCGCTGGAGGCGCGCCAACAGAGGTCGAAGGCGGGCTCCAACTCGTTCCGGCTGCCGCGGAGGGTGGCCCGCATAACGTTCCAGAAGCGATCGTCGACCCCCAGGCGCAGGTAAAAGTTGACCAGGGCCCAGTGGGTCGAGACGCCGCCGTCAACCCGCATGGCCTGGAGCAGGCAGCGCTCGGCCCGGGCGGTGTCGCCTTCCAGCTCCCAGTGGAGGGCCAGGTCGACCCAGGCGGGGGCATTGTAGGAATTCAGGCGCACGGCCTGGTCCAGGGCGCGGGCGGCGCCGGCCGCATCTCCCTCCCGTTCCAGCAACGCGCCCAGCCGCGCCCAGGCCTCGGAGTTGCCGGGGGCCAGGCGCACCGACCGCTCCAGATCCTCTTTCAAGACCGTCGCCAGCCGCCGCTCGGCCAGGAAGATCCGGATGCTGGCAGCGGCGGCCAGGCTCAAGCCGACGGTGACCGCCACCGCCGCCGCCACGGAGATTTTGCGAGACCACGACACAGAACCAGACGGCCCACTGCGGCCGGGTCAGACCTCGTCCTGAGAGGGCGCGCCTTGATAGTAGCTCTCGTAGTAATGCCCGTAGCCCTGCAGGTCGGGCAGCCGCACCTGGTTGAGAACCAGCCCCAGCACGTTGGCCCGCACCCGCCGCAACTGGCGCAGGGCTGCGGCCACCGCGTCGCGCGGGGTCTCTCCGGCCCGTGTCACCAGCAGCACGCCGTCGGCCATGGTGCTCAGGATGGTGGTGTCGGCGCACACCAGCAAGGGCGCCGAATCGATCACCACGTACCGAAACTCCTGGCGGATCTCCTCCAGGAACTTGGCCATGTGCATGGTCAGCAGCTCGCTCGAATACCGCGGACTGGGACCGGCCGGCAGCACCACCAGGCCGGGGGAGACCTTGCTGGGCTGCAGACACTCGGCCAGCGTGGATTGCCCTTCGAGAACGGTGGAGAGGCCCAAGCGATTGGAAAGGCCGAAGATGTTGTGGAGGTTGGGCCGGCGCAAGTCCGAATCCACCAGCAGAACCCGGTCGCCGTTGTCGGTCTGCTGGGACAGAGCCAGGGCCAGGCCGGAGGCCACCGTACTCTTGCCTTCGGCCGGCGCCGCACTGGCCACCAGAACCATACGCAAGGCGTTGCCGGGGCTGGACAGCAATAGGCTGGTCCGCAGCATGCCGAGAGCTTCCATAAAGGTCGAGTTGGCCTTGGTCACCGCCCGGCTGTCGTCGGGCGTCGGGCTGGGAGACCCCAGCAGCGCCGCCGGCCCCCGCTTACCCGGCAGGCGCGGCACGGTTGCCAGCACCGGCACTTGCAGCCATTGCTCCACCTGCTCGCCGGAGCGCAGCGTGCGATCCAGGTAGTCCGCCGCCAGAGCCAACCCTACCGCCAGCGTGGTCGACAGCAGCAGCGCCAGCAGCACGTTCAGGTGGATCACCGGGGAGACCGGAGTGTCCGGCGTCGGGGCCAGGCCGACCAGCCTCAGATTCGTCGCCTTGATGCTGGCGTTGATGCCGGCTTCGTTCACTTTCTTCAGCAGCTCTTCATACAGCTTGGTTTGCGATTCCACGTCGCGCTTGAGGATGCTGTACTCGACCGCGTACACGCCCAGGCGGTCCATCTCCGCCTTGGCGGAGGACACAGCGCCGGACAGGGCGTTCTCCCGGGCCTGCGCCTGCTTGAAGTCCGCCTCCAGGCGTCCCAGGACCTTCTGCTTGACGGCCTCCAGCGATTGCTTGGCCCGATTCAGTTGCGCTTCCATGCGCTTGTAGTTGGGGTGGTTGGGTCCGAGCTGCGCGGCCGACTCGCTCAACTGCAGCTCCATGGTCTCCACCCGCTCGGCCAGGCGCACCAGCGGCTCGCCCTGCTCGGAAATGGCCAGCGCGTCCAGATCGCCCACCCCGGCCGCCTGGAACGCCGACTGCTTGCGCAGCCGTTCCGCCTGCGCCCGGGTCATCTCGTCTTGCAGGGTCTGTAACTGCACGTTCAGGATGTTAGACCGGTCTTCCGGATTCACGACATTGTGCGCCCGCTCGTAGTTGCGGAGGGTTTGCTGGGAGAGCTCCAATCTGGCCTTGATCTGCTCCACCTGGCGGTTCAGCCACTTGGACAGCTCGGCCGTATTCTGGTATTGGGACAGGAATCCCTGCTCCACAAAGGCCCGGGCCGCAGAGTTGGCAATGGCCGCCGCCAAAGCGGGATTGGAGCTGCGGTAGCGGACCTCCAGCAAGTAGGTTTCCGGCCGGCGGCGAACGTGGAGGTCCGGCAGCGCGGCCGACGTCTCGACGTCGGTTTCCTGGGCCGGGGCGGCCAACGCCACCGTCCCCTGCGAGTCGCCCTGCCGCTTCCGCAGCGCCCGATTGAAATCCGGATGCCGGTCCAGTTGTAACTCCCGGATGACCTTCCGCGCGATCTCCGCCGAATCCATCATCTGGATCTGGGTTTCCACCACCATGTCCCGGTTCCGGGTCTCCAGCCGTATGCCTCCTTCGCCGATCTCGAACATCTGCGCCTGATTGTCGATCTCCAAAATGGCCGTGCTTTCATACATCGGGGTCTTCTGGAGCGAGTACACCAGGGTCGCCACTACCACCAGAAAAACGAACCCCAGGAGCCGCCACTTATGCCGTCTCAGTACCCAAAAATAATGGGTCAGGGGAACGGCCGTCTCTTCCACCTGGGGCCGGACGGGATAGTAATTGGCCTCCTCCGGATACTCGGCGGCAGCGGGCGGGCGGCCCGGATAACGGCTTATCTCCACAACACCCCCCCCATCAGGGTATACATGAACGAAGTCGCGGCCGCAGTCACCCCGCCCTGGGTGGCCCGCCGGACCTGGCTCTCCGGAACGAAGATGACGTCGTTAGCCTGGAGCACCAGGTTCTTGTCCGGCCGCTTCATGACCGTCTTGAGGTCGAAGGCAATCTCTCGTCGCTGGGGGTCGGTTTCGGAGCCGCGGAGTAAGTAGGCCTTCCTCCCGGCGACGGGCGTGGGGCCGCCGGCCAGCGAGACCGCCTGCAACAGGTTCAGGGGCCGGTCGTCGCCCAACAGCACCGGTCCCGGCCGCTGGATCGCGCCAATGATATAGACGCGGCCCGCCGGCATCACCCGCACCTCTTCCCCGCCGTAGAGCATCAGATTGGCGCCGGGATCGCCCACCGTCAACAGGTTGTGGGTTGACACCCGCACTTCCTTTCTGGCCGCCTGGCCAGCGGACGGCGGGAGGCTGATCACGATGTCGGGACCGGCGGTCTCACTCAGGCCTCCGGCCCGCGCCAACGCCTCGCTGAGGAGCAGCGGCCGCAGCGCCTGGAAAACCATCGAACTCCGCACCGCCCCGGTGACCGTCACCGGTTTGCTCTGGAATTCCCGCACCGTTACCGACACGCTGGGCTCCCGCAGCAAGCCCTCTTCCACCAGTATCCGGGTGATGGTCTGCTCGAGCTCCGCGGTGGTCTTGCCGGAAGCCGGAATCAACTGCTTCACCAGCGGCAGGCGGAAGGCGCCCTCGGCGTTGATGCGCACCGAGCGGCTGAACTCCGGCGCGTCCAGCACCAGCACCACGACCATATCTTCCGGGCCCACGCGGTAATTCGTAAAGGGCAGGAACTCTTCTTCATTACTCTTGGTCGGTCCGGCCGACGGGATTCCCCGCGTGGTGTCGAAGGGATTCCCCGGCTCGACCGGCAGGGTCGGCGGCGTGGTGGGGACCGCCTCCCTCCGGTTGGTCCCGGTGGACGTCCGGTTGCGACTCTGGCCCGGGCCTTGGTTTTGACCCTGATTTTGACCCTGGTTCTCGATTCGCGGCGTCTGGCCCCACACCAGCGAGGCCGCCAGCATGATTCCGAATAAAAATCGCAATGCCATCTATGCCTTCCTCATATCGTAACCCGGTGATGGGCCGGACGCAATACTTCCACGTCGGCCACGTCAATCTCGGTGGCCACCGATTGGGACAGCAGGGCTACCGACAACACCAGCCGCGTCTTGCTCTTCAGACGCACCAGCAGTCCCTCCACGTCCCGCAGCGGCCCGCTCTTCACCCGTACCCACGCCCCCTCCTTCAAAAACGGATGGGCGAAGCACGGCACGCGGGCCTTCAGCAGCCGGCGGATGGATTCGATTTCAGCCTCCGGGACGGGCTCGATGCGGTCTCCCTGGCCCAGGATACGCACGGAACCGGCGGTCCGCAGCACCTCCAGCCGGATGCTGTGATGGTCCCGCAGCCGCACGAATACATAACCGGGAAACACCGGCACTTCGACCCGCTTCCGGCGATCTTTCCATTGGTGGACCTGCTCCACCACCGGCAGGTAGTTCTCCACATGCTTGGCCGCCAGTTCGCAGGACACCCTCTTCTCGAAGTTGGAGCGGGTATAGAGGGCGTACCAGCGAGACTCCCCACCGGCCACACCCGACAGGTTCCGGGCCGCTGTCCCCGCCACTTCCGATGCCATCAGTTGGGTTGACAAAGCTCCGCCCTTTCACCTACAGGGAACGGCTGTAAGTGTTTTATTCTCATACGCTCGCAAGCCCTCACCGCGGGCTAGTCCTCGTCCGGTCCCAGCCACGGCGCGCTACTCTTCAAGAACACCGCTCCGGCGTAGCACAGCCCGGCGTCCATGGGTTGCTTCCACACGATCTGGGCGGTGACTTCCACTTCGGTACCCAGCAAAGAGGCCAAGTCCAGAATGAACCGGCGCCGGCCGCCGACCTCGAACAAATCCTCCCCCTGCACGCACATGCCGGCATAGCTAAGATTAAGCATGCTGCACACCGAGTAGTGGTCGCGGGAGCCGTCGGGGACGCCTTCCAGGATCATCCAGGCGTCCACGGGCCGGTGGGTCAAGTCCACCCGATCGTGAATACGCCGGGAACCAGTAACCGGGTACACCGGGACCCGCTGCATGCCGTTCCTCAGGCTCTCACTCGATGCCATCCGGTTCCTCGCCTCGCACACCCCTGAGCTATTCCGTCCTAAGCCAAGGGAATGCTTCAGGATACCGAAAATCGACTCCCGGGCACAAGGATGGATTTTCCCAGCCCCCAGGGGGATCGGAGACGTGGATCGTCTAGTGCGGTTCGATGGCCTCTCGCAAATGGGCGATGTTGAAATACCCGTTCATGGCCAAGCGGCAGCTCGGCCCGTCGCCCCACCACCGCGGCGCGTGGTACGTGAACTTCGGCACGTACACCACGTCGCCTTCGCTGGCGATCACAACCCCTTGCCCCTCTATGGGATACCGGATCTGACCCAGCATGATCACCCAAAACTCGGCGCACTCGGGGTGGAAGTGCCCCTTATCCTTCTCGTTGAGCGGCGGCATTTTGCTGTTGTAGCCGTAGATGGCGTTGGCCACACCGCGGTCGTCCCATACGACCCGCTGCGTACCCTGGACGTTCGAATTGCTGGAGGCCCAATCGTCCAGGTTCCAGTGGGGCTTGTTGTCGTGTCCCCACTCGAAGGCCTTGCGGTTGAGCCGGATCGGAATGAAGTCGATACCGGGTACGGTCATCGACGGCTTCTCGGGATACAAGGTCTGGGCGTGGGGGATATTCACCTCGAAACGAATGGCCGGATGGTCGCCTATCGTCTCCATCGAGAAGACCGTCTGGGCCGGCGCTTGCACCACCGACCGCTGGCGGGCGAGGACGGGCTCCTGACCCTCGATATTAAACCGGATCTGACCCTCCAACACCACCCACCAGGCGCGCGTGTCGGGGTGGAAGCGAGGCGATACCTTGCTCCCCGGCGCCGACTGGATGTACTGGCCCCACAGATAGTCGTCCCTCACCACCCACTCGGACCACTCTTTCTGGCCCTTGTGCTTGGCCTTGACGTCGGCCAGCTTGGTGTGAGGCTTGTGGGGCGGTTCGTAGACGGTGAGCTTTTGGGGCTTGGGAGCATAGGAAACCGGCTCCGGCGGGCCCCCCTTACGCTGGGCGCTCACCACCAAGGTCAGAGCGCCGGCCGCCCAGGCCAGGCGCATAATGGTCCGCTGCATAGGCAAAGGGTATCTCCTTAAAAAATACGAAACTTAAACCTTCAGGTGCAAAACTTCTTCCAGGTACTTCTTGCTCTTAGCCGCGCTCTCTTTGGGCGTGGTGTCGGTGGAATCGAGTTCCACGGTTAGCCAGCCGTCCCAGTTGTTCTTTTTCAAAATGGCCAGGAGGCCGGGAAAGTCCACGCCGCCCGAGCCCAGCTCCAGGAAAATCCGCTTGCCTTTGTCCGTATACCCCTCGCGCTGAGGCGTGGGACCCTGGTGGCCGCCCCGATCCACCGGCCGCGTGTCCTTCATGTGGAACTCCGCGATGCGGCTCACGTAGGCCCGGGTCAGCTCCACCGGGTCGATGCCGGCCATGGTGATGTGGCCGGTGTCCACCACCAGGAAGACGTGCTTGGGATCGGTCAGTTCCATCACCCGGTCGATCTCATCGCGGACCTGGAGCTGGGTCCAGAGATGGGGATGCACCGCGAACTTCAGCCCCTCGGCGCTGATCCGCTTGCCCAGCTCGTTGAAGGTCTTGGCCATCTGCTGCAGGTCTTCCTTGGGCGTCCCCTCCGGGCGGCGGCGGCCGGTGTTGATCTTGAGGTGGTCGCATCCGAAATGCTGCTTGATCCACCGCACCAGCTTGACGTGCTCCTCGATCGACGCGGCCGCCTGCGAGGCGTCCTCAAACTGCGTCTTCATCGGACCGCCGTTGGAGACGGTGACGAACTTGAGATTCAACCCGTTCATAATCGTCTGCAACTCCTGCGGCTTGTCCCACCACGGCAGGACGAAGTTGTAGAAGGTCTCGACGTAGCGATAGCCTACTTCGGAGGCCTCGCGGAAGGAAAGCAGCACGTCCTTCTCCCAGCCATTCCGGGTATTGGTGGTGATGCCCACGCGGAAGCGGGCCGCCGCCTCCAGTTGCGAGACGGCCACGGCCGTCCCGGCGCAAGTCTGCAAGAATCGTCTTCTGCTGCTGATCATAGACCACTCCTCTGGGCGCCTAGTGTACCATGCGTCACCACCGAGGCGCGACCGTGAGAGAGCGGATGGGCCGGCCCATTGGGGACCGTAAGCCATTGAATCCACGTGGGCGGAGACAGCGGGCGTTTCGTCCTGGGAGGGTGAACGGGCCCGGTCCTGGAGAGTTCAGGGCAAAACAGCCGATAAGCAAAACGGGACACTCTGCACGCCGAACTCCAATTCGAGCTGAATCCGGTTACCGCCGCGCTCGATAAGCGGGAGCGCGACCGGCGGCTGAACCGGATTCAGGTGCCCGCGTTGCGGGTGGTGGGGTACTGCCTGATCAGCTTGCTGGTAGTATTCCACCGCACGTTAGTGGTGGCGGCGCCCTCTTGGGAGGTGGTGGGCCGGGCGATCGGCGGGATGTTCCTTTACGCGCTGATGTCGTGGGCGATCCTGTACCGGTTC
>JBGOUV010000142.1:0-15378 GCA_041477815.1 Terriglobia bacterium
CCGTTTAATCGGCAGGAAAACGGCATGAGCGAACGCAACACGAACGGCACCTTCGCCCCCGGCAACCCGGGCGGCCCCGGGCGCCCCCGCCGGGGCGTGGAGCGGCAATACCTGGCGGCCTTCGCCGAGGCCGTCTCCCCCTCCGACTGGCGGGCGATCATCCAGAGGGCCGCTACTCCCTGGTCGCTCTTGCCCATCTGCCAGGGCCCGGCAATCACCGAGCAGCGGTTGACGATGTAGCGCAGGCCGTGGGCGGCGGCGTACTCCTCGAGCAGCATCTCCGCAGCCAGTTTGGTCATGCCGTAGAAGGAACGGGCGCCGTGCAGCGGAAAGTCCTCCGCGATTCCCTCGGCCGACGCGCCGGGCCAGGGCTGCTCCGCCGCCAGCGAAAAGCGAGTCGCCGACTCGGTGAAATGAAGCTGGTTGAGCAACGCCATGGGATACACGCGGCTGGTCGAAAGGAACAGGACATCGGCGCGCCACCGCACGGCCTGCTCCAGGCAGTGGTAGGTACCCAGCAGGTTGCCCCCGATCGTGGAAGCGGGGGCGAGCACCGACGGATCGGCGGCGCAGTCGAGTAGCAGGCCGGGGGGCGGATCGAGCGCCAGGTCGGCCGGCAGGCGGACGTCGCCGTGTACGAACCGCACCCCGGCGGCGGCCAGTCGCGGCAGGTTCAGTTCCGACCCGCGCCGGCTGAGGTTGTCCAGCGCGGTGAGGCGCGCGCCGGGGAAGGCCGCCCGCAGCCGCAGGGCCAGCGACGACCCCACAAAGCCGGCTCCGCCGGTGATCAGGACATGTTCATACATAGAAGACCTTGTCCCGGTGGTAGTCGCCGCGGGCCAGAAGCTTCTCCAGCCACACGTACAGCACGATGAACAGGTAGCGGCTGCCCATCTCCTGGATCTTCAGGTTGGACATGCCGTGCCGCCGGTTGGTCCACGAAATCGGAATCACGGTGTAGGAGTAGCCGCGGACGATGGCCTTCAACGGCATCTCCACGGTCAGGTTGAAATGGTTGGAGATCAGCGGCCCGATTCCACCCAGTACCGTGCGCCGGTAGCACTTGAAGGCATTAGTAATGTCGTTGTAAGGCAGGTGGAACAGGACCCGTATGAACCAGTTGGCCAGACGGTTGAGGAGAAGCTTGTGGAGGGGGTAGTCGGTCACGCGGCCATCGCGGATGAAGCGCGAGCCGAAGACGCAGTCGTAGCCTTCCAGGATTTTCCGGCAGTAGGCGACCAGGTCGGCGGGGCTGTCCGAGCCATCGGCCATCATGACGGCGACGGCGTCACCGGTGGACGCGGCCAGGCCCGAACGAACAGTGAGGCCGAATCCGTGGGGGCCCGCGTTGTGCACCAGCCGGACGCGCCCGTCGGCGGCGGCGAGCCGGGCGGCGGCGGCCTCCGTATCGTCCGAGGAGCCGTCGTTTACCACCACAATCTCGTGGTCCAGACCGGCCGCGGCCAAGGCCTGCGTAATGCCCGACACCGTCGCCGGGAGATTTTCCGCCTCGTTAAACGCCGGAATGACGACGGAGAACTTCATCCACAATTTCTTCCAGTATCCGTGGGAGATTGTATTCCATTTTCCACTCCGGAAACTGGGAGCGGAGCTTGGTGAGGTCGGAAATGTAGCAGATGTGGTCTCCGGTGCGGTGGGCCTCTTCGTAGGTGTAAGAGAGCCGGTAGCCCATCCGGGCCAGGCGGTCGACGGTTTCCAGAATCGAAAGACTGTTCGGACGGCCGCCGCCCAAATTGTACACCTCCCCGGCGCGCGGCCGCCGGTAGAACTCGAGGAACAGGGCGGCGACGTCGCGCGAATGAATCTGGTCCCGCACCTGTTTACCCTGGTAGCCGTAGACCCGGTAGGGCCGGCCCAGCACGGCGCAGCGGGCAATGTAGGCCAGATACCCGTGCAGCTCGACGGCCGCGTGCACCGGCCCGGTCAGACAGCCGCCGCGAAAGACGCCTACCGGCATCCCGAAGTAGCGTCCGTACTCCTGGCACAGCAGGTCGGCGGCGGCCTTGGAGGCTCCGAACAGGGAGTGCAGGCAGCCGTCGATAGACATAGTCTCATCAATGCCGTCGAGGCCTCCGGCGTAGTCGTAGCGGGTCTGCTGCTCGACCAGCGGAAGCTGGTTGGGACGGTCGCCGTAGACCTTGTTGGTGGAGACAAAGCAGAAGGGCGCCTCGGCGCAGAAATCGCGGGCGGCCACCAGCAGGTTGAGCGTCCCCACGGCGTTCACGTCGAAGTCGTCGTAAGGGATGGAGGCGGCCTTGTCGTGGGACGGCTGGGCGGCAGTATGTATGATGAAGCCGGGCCGCTCCTCCCGCAGCAGATCCCGGACCCGCTGCCGGTCCCGGACGTCGAGGTCGTGATGGCGATAGCAGGGCCAGCGCCGGACCAGGTCCTCCACCACCGGCCGCGTGGAGGCTTCCGGGCCGAAGAACTCCTGGCGCAGGTCGTTGTCGAGTCCGACCACCTGCCAGCCCTGCTCGGCCAGAAAGTTCGTGCAGGCGGACCCGACCAGTCCGCCCGAGCCGGTGATGAGAGCTTTCATCAAGAAACAAGGTATCAGGTTTTGGGCGCGTTATACTGGACAGAGAGGTGTATCCATGCCAGCGGCCCTCGATCAGGCTGGGCAGATGCAGGCCATCAGAGACCGCATTGCAGAACTTCTGGAGGCGCTGAGCGAATCGGAGCTCGTTACGGTCCAGAAGTCCGTAGAGTTTCTCTATCACGGCGCCGGCCTGCACACCACCGAGACCGCTCCCATCGACGACGGGCCGGAGACAGCAGCGGAGCGCGCAGCCGTTCAGCAAGCGCGTGACTCGATTGCTCGCGGAGACAAGGCTACTCCACACGAAGAGCTGCGTCGTGAACTGGGGCTGTGAAGCGAATCGATTGGTCACCCCCGGCTGAGACCGACCTGCGCAAGCTCGACCGACGGTCGCCCGCCGTATTCTCGCGGCACTGGATCGCTACGCCGAAACCGGCTAGGGCGACCTTTCGGTGCAAGGAGAAAACAACGAATACCGGCTGCGGGTGGGCGATTGGCCGGTCCGCCTGCGGCTGGATAGTCCGGACCGGATGGTGATCCTCCGCGTCCGACACCGACGAGAGGCCTATCGATAGAACCGGACCGCCCTTGGCGGTAGGTAGTGTCCTATTAGCGTGTTGCTCCTGGTGGCGGCCTCCCGAGGGCAGGCCGCCAGAGGATCACGCCTGAGTCTCCAAGGCTTCCTGGCCGTCGAACAGCGGCAATGCGACCTGCCTAGGTAGAGCACGGTCAACCATGGCCTTAAGCTGATTCCAGGAGTCGGACGCACGCATCAAAGCGGTAACCGATGCTAGGTGCTCTAGGAGCTTGGGGTGGCCCACGTCATAAGTCAACCGACGGTGAAGGTGGTGCTTCAATCGGCCTTTATCGTTCCTGGGCGTGACGCGCTTCAGCTCCCCGAGAACTCCAGGGGCCAAGCGGGCATAGACCAAGTCATTCGTGAGGTGTCCAATGTACTGCGGTCTCTTTACCGTGCCGTTGTAGGGGAGCTTCCTAAGCCTAAAAAGCTCCTTATAGAACTCCCCTGGAAATGTCCTGACCCACTTCCGAAGTTCCTTGGCTACGAATGCCTCCAAAATCTTCGCTAGGGCATCCCGTGCCCTGTCGTCCTGAAACCCGGTTGCCTCATCCACGAGTGCGATAATCCCGACGCGGGCAAATGACCGAACAAGAATTTCGCATTGATCTGCGATGTGGTCGATCTGGTAGTTGAAGTAAGTGCGCGTGTCCTCTTTCTTCACTTTTCTGGCTTCGAGCACGGCATCACAAAGGTCCGCCAATGCCGTTGCTTCGTACCCGTAGGCAATCCCACCACCGGGGGCGCGGAACTTTATTGGCTCGATGATCATATCGGACAACTTCTTGTCAATAAAGGGCTTAACGGTTTTGGTGTTGATGAATTTGGCTAAACGATCACCACCCCCACGACCTGCCGTGCCCTGCGATATATCGAGGGCTGTCATCATGCCGCGCTGGACTATCACTCTCCGCCGGTCTTCAAGAACATAGCAAGGGATTTCCAGTCCGCCGATCCGAAGGGGGCGATCCGGCGATCCGTGAGTAGCTTGTACAACCTGTTCCTTCCCCGCCCTCCGCCAGCGGGCCTCTACTGCCGTGCGCGCGATTTCGCTCCGCTGTTCGGGTGTCAGGGCTTTTGCTCGGGCCTTTCCACCCTTGGACGCACCGAGAGCAGAAAACGCCTTCGCGGCCTCATTCACGGGAATCTCTTGGTCATCTGACATTGGCTTCAAGCCTCCACAAAGAATACTATACTTGCCAAGGCAAGAAGTCAAGACTTATCTTGCATACTTGCCTTAGTAAGTATATACTCATCTCGTGCCTGAAAACACAAAAGCCCCGGCCAGCGCGTCAACGCTAACCGGGGCCGAAATCCCCACAGCCAAGGCCGTAGAGAGTCTCCAAGCCCATTATCGCGCTTCCGGCTGTGGATCTCAAGAGGAGATTCACGATGACCTGCCACAACTGCCGGATCGAAGCTAAGAAGTTTGGGAAAGACCGCAAGGGCAACCAGCGGTACCGCTGTTCCCAGTGCTCTAAGACCTTCCAGGACCACCAGCCGAAGCCCCTGGACGATATGCGCCTGCCCCTGGACAAGGCCGTCCTGGTGCTCCGTATGCTCGTGGAAGGTACCAGCGTTCGCAGCGTGGAGCGGATCACGAACGTCCACCGGGACACGATTCTGCGGCTCCTGGTGCTGGCGGGCGAGAAGTGCGAGAAGCTCATGGGGCGGCTGATTCGGAACGTCACGGTCAAGGACGTACAGGCCGATGAAATCTGGGGATTCGTGGGGAAGAAAGAAAAGGCGAAGGAGCCCGGCGACGATCCGATGTTCGGGGACGCCTATACGTTCGTGGCAATCGAGCGGCATAGCAAGCTGGTCCTGAACTTCGCCCTTGGCAAGCGCAACCAGGCCACGACGGACGCCTTTATCGAAGGTCTGCGGGCCGCCACTTCATCCCAAGAGTTTCAGATCACGACTGATGGTTTCGTACCCTACGCTTCGGCCATCGACAACACCCTATCCGACCGCTGCGACTTCGCCCAGCTTGTCAAGGTCTACCGGGCCACCCCGGAAGGGGAGCGACGGTACTCTCCGGCGGAAGTGGTTTCCACGGAGACGGTCCCAGTCCTCGGGCACCCCGACCCGGAGCGGATCTGCACCTCCCACGTGGAGCGCCAGAACCTCACCATGCGGATGATGATCCGGCGCTTGACACGGTTGACGAATGCGTTCTCGAAGAAGTGGGAGAACCTCTGGGCTGCCCTCTGTCTCCATTTTGCCTTCTACAACTTCTGCCGGATTCACCGGACGATCCGCGTTACCCCAGCCATGGAAGCGGGGATCACGAATCGGACATGGGAAATTGCTGATCTACTTTACTGAACGATCCTTCTTCAACCAATCCCAGGCCCACTGGTGCATATAGCCCGAATAGCCCTTCGGATCAAACTCACACAGAAAAAAACTGTCTTCTTTCTGCACCCCCGGCGTCCCCCGAATCCGGTCTCTCCAGATGTCCAACTCCGTGTTCGTATACAGAAGCCAACAACTGTAATCATAGCGGAGCCAATCCAGGGCTGCCTTAAACTTCTCCGCAAGCGCGTCGATAGGCGGAGTTCCAGTAAAGTTGAAACCGATGTGCACAAAACGAGCCGGTACGCTCATTGATCCGCTCCTAGTGGCGGGTTGAGTTGCGGTGGCGTTCCTTCAGGATTTGGGATGACCGGAGAACTCTTCGGCGGCTCAACCGATTTCGATGCCAAGACTTGATGTTGCAAGACTAGCATCTCGGTTCCCTCCATCATTGCCTCCACTGGATGGGAGCGAGCGTAGCAAAAATTCAAAACCGCGATCGTGAGAGCGATTACGGCAGCCGCAATGGCAATGAATATAACATCCTTAGATTCTGCCTTCCAGGCGATCACGGCCAGACCCGCAACCGTGGCAATACCGAGCAATGTCTGTTTACCCACAACGCCCCCGAACTTGACGCGCTGAACAAGCTTGTTCAAGCCGAGGCGAGCGATGATCTTTTCTGTGGACTCTGGCACGGGAATCTTTGATTCTACCCCAGCAACACGCTAATAGGACACTACCTGGCGGTAGCGGACGCTGGCAGCGGTGGGGTACGATGGAACCTAGCACCCGTGCAGACTCCTAAGCTATCGATATTGGAACAGATCGTCGTCCGCAAGCGGGCGGAGCTATTGCTCGACCGCGAGCGCGCCCCCCTGGAGTCGCTCGAAAAGCGTGCGAAGACCGCCTCCCCGCGCGGGTTCCGTCGGGCCCTTGAGCGCGCCGCCCCGGCCGTAATCGCCGAGATCAAGAGGGCCTCGCCGTCGCGAGGGGTGATCGCGGCGCACGCCAATCCGGCCGAGGTCGCTCGCCGCTACGAGCTGGCCGGCGCTGCCGCTCTGTCGGTTCTGACCGACCAGATCTTCTTCCACGGGTCCCTCGAGGACCTCGAAGCGGCCCGCGCGGCCACGCGGCTGCCGGCCCTGCGCAAGGATTTCACCCTGGATCGCTACCATGTCTGGCAGGCCGCCGCCCACGGAGCCGACGCCGTGCTGCTGATCGTCGCCGTCCTGACGCCGCAGGAGCTCCGGGAGCTGCTGGCCGAAGCCCGCGGTCTGGGGATGGACGCGCTCGTCGAGGTGCACGACCAGGCCGAGCTCGACCGCGCCCTCGCCGCCGGCGCCGACCTGATCGGCGTGAACAACCGGAATCTGAAGACCTTCGAGGTGACCCTGGAGACGTCCCTGCGGCTGGCCGCAGCGATGCCGCCGGCGGTGCTGGCGGTGAGTGAGAGCGGGATCCGGAAACGGGAGGACGTCGAGCAACTGGCGGCGGCCGGCTACCGGGCGTTTCTGGTGGGTGAGAGCCTGATGTCACAGCCCGACCCGGGGGCGGCTTTAGCAACTTTGCTGGCAGGGGTCCCCAGTGGCGCTGGAAATCATTAAGGTTTGCGGGATCACCCGGGTGGAGGACGCCCTGAGCGCGGCGCGCGACGGGGCCACCGCCATCGGGCTGAACTTTTATCCGGGCAGCCCCCGGTACGTGGACCTCGGCCTGGCTGCCATGATCCGCGCGGTGTTGCCCGCCGCGGTCATCAAGGTCGGGATCTTCGTCGACGAGGACCCCGAGCGCATTCGCACCACCACCCAGGCGGTGGGCCTCGACGTGGTACAGTTGCACGGCAGCGAGGTCCCGTTCGACTGCGAAACGCTGGCGCCTCTGCGGGTGTGGAAGGCCTTCCGAGTGGAGACAGCTTTCGATCCCCACGTCCTGACCCAGTATCCCTGCGAGGCATTCGTGCTGGACGGCGCCGCCGCCGGCCGGACGTTCCCCTGGGGCATCGCCCGGGCGGCGGCGCAGTACGGCCGCGTCGTCGTGGCCGGCGGTCTGGACGCCGGCAACGTCGCCGAGGTCATCCGCGAGGCGCAGCCCTGGGGCGTGGACGCCAGCTCGCGGCTGGAGCGGTCCCCCGGCGTGAAGGACCCGGTCAAGGTGCGGGAGTTTCTGAACGAGGCAAAACGGCATGCAGGCGCAACTTAACGCAGTTCCCGACCCCGGCGGGCACTTCGGCCCCTACGGCGGCCGTTATGTCCCCGAGGTCCTCATGGCCCCGCTGGAACAACTCGAGCTCTGCTATGAGGAGGCCCAAGCCGATGCGGCCTTCCACGCCGAGCTCGACGGCCTGCTCCATCACTACGCCGGCCGCCCCACGCCGCTCTACTACGCCCGCCGCCTCACCGAGCGTCTCGGCGGCGCCCGCATCTATTTGAAGCGGGAAGACCTGCTGCACACCGGAGCGCACAAGATCAACAACTGCCTGGGCCAGGCCCTGGTGGCGCGCCGCATGGGCAAGCGGCGCATCATCGCCGAGACCGGCGCCGGCCAGCACGGCGTAGCCACGGCCACGGTGTGCGCCCTGTTTGGATTCCAGGGCATCGTCTATATGGGCGAAGAGGACATGCGCCGCCAGCGCCTCAACGTCTTCCGCATGCGCCTGCTGGGCGCCGAAGTGAAAAGCGTCACCGCCGGTAGCCGCACCCTCAAGGACGCCATCAGCGAGGCCATGCGCGACTGGGTAACCAACGTAGCCGATACCCACTACCTACTGGGTTCGGCCCTGGGAGCCCATCCCTACCCGCGCATGGTGCGCGACTTCCAGAGCGTCATCGGACGCGAAGCACGCGACCAGATCCTCCGCGCCGAAGGCCGCCTCCCGGACGCCCTGCTGGCCTGCGTGGGAGGCGGCAGCAACGCCATCGGCCTGTTCCATTCCTTCCTGTCCGACCCCGGCGTCCGCATGGTCGGAGTGGAGGCCGGCGGCCGCGGGACCAGCCTCGGCGACCACGCCGCCCGCTTCCGCGGCGGCGCCGTAGGCGTCCTCCACGGCGCGCAGAGCTACCTCCTCCAGGACGGCGACGGCCAGGTCGCCCTCACCCACTCCGTGTCCGCGGGACTGGACTACGCCCTGGTAGGACCCGAGCACGCCTGGCTCCACGACAGCGGCCGCGTCGAGTACGTATCAGCCAACGATACCGAAGCCCTGGAAGCAGCCCTGCTGCTGTCGCGCCTGGAGGGCATAGTTCCCGCCCTGGAATCGGCCCACGCCATAGCCGAGGTGGTAAAGCGAGCTCCGGCGGCCAAGGATCAGGTATTCGTAGTTAACCTGTCGGGCCGCGGCGACAAGGACGTAGACATCTATCGGGAGAACTTCCCGGAGCTGGAATGACCCGAACCAATCTACATCGCGCTGGAGGTGGCACAGGCTCTCAGCCTGCCGGGCCGAGACTCGTCTCGGCCGCACTGTGGGGCGGCCCCCCTGGGCCGCAGCCGGCCCCCTGGCCGGCTTCTGGAGTCAAGGGAAAACTTGAGTCTGGAAGCACCGTTCCAGAGAATGGCGCCGGGAGCGTCCAGGCCCGGGACCCCCAGGAAGGACCGGACGCCGGCACCCGTGTCTGCGCCACGTCTAAGTGAATACTCCCATGACTCGCATCGCCCGACTATTCGAGCGCCTCCGGCAAGCGGACCACCGCGCCCTAGTCGCCTACCTCACCGCCGGCGATCCCACCCCCGACCGTACCCCCGCCCTGGTCGCCGCCCTGGAAGCCGGCGGCGCGGACCTGGTCGAGCTGGGCGTCCCCTTCTCCGACCCCATCGCCGACGGCCCGGTGATCCAGCGCGCCAGCGAACGAGCCCTCCACGCGGGTACGACCCTCCCCAAGGTCCTCGCCTCCGTCCGCCAGATCCGGGAGCATTCCCAGATTCCGCTGATCGTCTTCGGCTACCTGAACCCTATCCTTCGGTACGGTTTTGCGCGCTTTGCCGCGGACGCGGCGGCGGCCGGCGTCGACGGCGCTCTCCTCACCGACGTCAGTGTAGAGGAAGCCGGACCCTACGTGGACCAGATGCGCGAGAAGGGCCTCGACACCATTTTCCTGGCCGCCCCCACCAGCACCGACCGCCGGCTGGAGCTGGTGGCCCGCTACTCCACCGGCTTCGTGTACCTGGTGTCGCGGACCGGCACCACCGGCGAACAGGACCGCGTGTCGGACGCGGTGGAGCCGCTGGTGCGGCGGATGCGCGCGGTGACGCAGCTACCTCTGGCCGTCGGCTTTGGGGTGTCGCGGCCGGAGCATCTCACCGCGCTGGAACCTTTCGTAGAAGGCGTGGTCGTCGGCAGCGCCATCGTGCGGGTGATCGAGCAGCACGGCGCCGCCGCCGACCTGGAAAAGAAGTTGCGCGAGTTTACGGCCCACTTGAAGGCCGGATTTCGAGGCGTCCATGGACCTGTCGGACTGGCGAGATAGGATTGATGAGGTGGATCGCAAGCTGCTGGAGCTGCTGAACGAGCGGGCGCGCTGCGTGCTGGCCCTGGCGCCCCTCAAGAAGCAGCAGGGCATCCCCATCTATGAGCCCGGGCGCGAGGAGGCCGTCTTTCGGAACATCACCGCCCACAACGGCGGGCCGCTCTCCCCGGAGGCGGTGCGGCGCGTGTTCGAGCGCATCATCGACGAGATGCGGTCCCTCCAGCGGCCCCTGATGAAGGACCAGGACGAGGAACCACAGCCATGATGATTGTCATGCAGGAAGGGGCCGGGGAGGCCCAGGTCCAGGCCGTCATCGACCGCTTGGTGGACCTGGGCTTTGACGTACACCGGTCCACCGGGGTGCGACATACCCTGCTCGGAGCCGTAGGCGCCAAGTCCGATATCGACCTGGGAGTTCTGGAGGTGATGGAAGGGGTCGCCGAGGTGATCCGCGTCTCGGCGCCCTACAAGCTGGCCAGCCGGGCGTGGCGTCCGCAAGGAACCATCCTCGAGATAGGAAAGATCAAGATCGGCGGACCGGGGGTGGTGATCATGGCCGGTCCGTGCAGCGTGGAAACCCGCGACCAGATCCACCGCATCGCCGACCTGGTAGCCGAGGCCGGCGCGCAGGTGATCCGCGGCGGGGCGTTCAAGCCCCGCTCCTCGCCCTACAGCTTCCAGGGACTCGGCGAAGAAGGCCTCCAATTGCTCCGCGAAGCGGCCGACCGCAACGGCTTGCTGGTGGTGAGCGAAGTGATGGACACCTCGCAGGTGGGCCTGGTGGCTCAGTATTCCGACCTCCTCCAGGTCGGCGCGCGCAACATGCAGAACTTCTTCCTGCTCCGCGAGCTGGGCAAAATCGACAAGCCGGTCCTGCTGAAACGCGGCATCTCGGCCACCATCGAGGAGTGGCTGCTCTCCGCCGAATATATCTTGTCAGGTGGTAATTATAAAGTGGTGCTGTGCGAGCGCGGCATCCGGACCTTTGAAAGCTACACCCGCAACACTCTCGACATCTCGGCCATCCCGGTCGTCCACAAGTTGTCCCATCTGCCGATCCTGGCCGACCCCTCGCACGGCACCGGCCGCCGCGACAAGGTGGCGCCCATGGCCCGCGCGGCGGTTGCGGCCGGCGCTGACGGGTTGCTGATCGAGGTCCACCACGACCCCGACCGCGCCCTCAGCGACGGCGCCCAGTCCCTCACCCCCGAGCAGTTCCAGGAACTGATGGGACAGTTGCGGATCATCGCGCCGGCGGTCGGCCGCAGCATCGGTGCCTGATGGAAACTGTCGCCATCGTCGGCGTCGGCCTCATCGGGGGATCCTTCGCCCTGGGACTGCGCGCGGCCGGCTTCGGAGGCCGTATCCTGGGCGTCAGCTCGGCCCGCACTCTCCAGACCGCGCAACAACTCGGCGTGATCGACGCGGGGCTGCCGCTCGAAGAGGCCGTCCCCGCCGCCGACCTGGTCTACCTGGCCAATCCCATCTACCGGATTCTGGAAGCCCTGCCCCGAGTGGCGGCCCTGGCCAAGCCCGGCGCCCTGGTGACCGACGCCGGAAGCACCAAGGCGGCCATCGTCGCCCAGGCGGTCCAGGTCTTCCACGCGAGCGCCGTCTTCCTCGGTGGCCATCCCATGGCCGGAAAAGCCGAGCGCGGCGCGGAAGCGGCCGACCCGACCCTCTTTCGAGACGCCAAGTATGTCCTCACCCCCCACGGCGGCATTCTACCCGACACCCCCGTAGTCCAGGAATTCTGCGCCTGGCTAGACAAACTGGGCGCCACCACCGTGATCCTCAGTCCCGAGGACCACGACCGCATCGTAGCCTTCACCAGTCACCTGCCCCAAATGGCCTCCACCGCCCTGGCCTCGCTGGTGCTGGAGACCGTCGGCCCCGAGGACTGCCAGATCGCCGGCGGCGGACTCCGCGACATGACCCGCCTGGCCCGCAGCGCCTACGACCTGTGGCGCGACATCTGTCTGACCAATACTGCTAACTTGGACCGCGCCCTCTCCCTCTATATTCAAAAACTCGAACACCTCCGCCAGAATCTCCGCGACCGCCAGCTCGAGACAGAATTCGAGCAAGGCGCCGCCCTAGCCAACGGCCTGCACACCTCCCGTCCACGATCTACGATCCACGATCCACGATCTTCCCATGCGCCAGCTCTGGAACCTCGCTAACCAGCTCACCCTGTTCCGGCTGCTGCTGGTGCCGCTCATCCTGATCGCCATGATCTACGGCCACCACGGAGCGGCGCTGCTGCTGTTCCTGGTTGCCGCGGTGACCGACGGGATCGACGGCGTAGTCGCCCGCAAACTCAACCAGAAGACGCCTCTGGGCGCTTACTTGGATCCCATCGCCGACAAACTCCTGCTCAGCTCGAGCTTCTTCGTCCTGTCCCTCATCGGGTCGGTACCTTGGTGGGTGACCATCCTGATCCTGGGCCGGGACGTCATGATCGTCACCACCACCGGAGTGGTGGTGCTGGCCACCAATATCCGGGATTTCCCACCGAGCACTCTGGGTAAGGCGAACACCGCCGTGCAGATCGTCACCGTCTTCGGATTCGTGCTGCGCAACGCCTACCCGTGGGGCTGGGTGGTGTGGACCACGAATCGACTGGTATGGCTGGCGGCAGCCGCCACCCTGGCCAGCGGCGCTCACTACGCGGTAAGGACCTCCCGCCGGCTAGCCCGTCACACCGACGCCGACACCGCCGGCACGGCGCCGCGACCGTAACCGAGCGGAGGGAGAAGAAGTTGACGAACCGCCCCGACAGCGTTACCCTAGAGTGAGGAGGCGGCTGCAGCCGGCATGAACCAATATCGCCCCGCGCGCCACTATCTACCGGCCTCGGTCGTGGCGCTGGCACTGGCCGTGTTCTCCGCCTGGTGCGGACGCAACTGGTTGCCGGCGTTTATCCCCGCCGTGCTCCTGGTTCTCAGCGCGGCGTTCCTGATTTTCCTGGCCACGCGCCCCGCGGTGGTGATCCGCGACAACTCCTGGAGCGTGGGCGAGCGGAGCTTCCTGTGGTCGGAGGTGGAGTCGCTCGACACCACCGGCTGGACCACCCCCATGGTGCTGCGCGTGGGGTTGCGCGGCGAGCGGCGGTTCTACCTGATCTATCCCGGCGAGCCGGAGCGCGCCGGACGACTCCTCCGCCAGATGCGCCGCCTGGCCCGTGGAGCCCGGCTGGAGGGCCTTCCCTATCGGCAGTACTGGGGGGAGATCACCTCCGTCGCCGGCGATGAGCCCCCCGCCCCTCCCCGCTACCACGTGCTGCGCCAGGAAGATGAAGCCGAAGTCGAGCGCCTCTACCAGCAGCTCAAGACCGCCGGCCGCCTGGACCACCAGACCTCCGAAGAACGACGCGACTGACGCGACTAAGCGGGTCCTCCCCATGAAAATTACCAACGTCGAAGCCATCTACCTGCGCCTCCCCCAAGTGAAGGAACAGTGTGACAGCGGCCAGGACGCCCTGGTCGTCCGGGTCTCGACCGACGCCGGCATCACCGGCATAGGCGAGGTGGACTCCTCGCCCCTGGCCGTCAAAGGAGCCATCGAGGGACCCTTCTCCCACACCACCGCCTCCGGCCTGCGCGAGCTCTTGATCGGCGAAGATCCTTTCCAAACCGAGTATCTCTGGTACAAGATGTACCGTAAGAACACCTACGGGGGCCGGCGCGGGGTGGGAGTTCATGCCATGAGCGGCATCGACATGGCCCTCTGGGACATCAAAGGCAAGGCCCTGGGCCAGCCGGTGTGGAAGCTGCTGGGCGGCGGATTCCATCAGAAGATCCGCCCCTACGCCAGCTCCCTGTTCGGCGCCACCCCGGCCGAGACCCGCGAGCGCGCCGCGCGTTTTCGCGACCGCGGCTTTACCGCCGCCAAGTTCGGCTGGGACCCCATGGGCCAGGACGAGAAGACCGACATCGCCCTGGTTCGCGAGGCCCGTAAGGGCCTGGGCGACGACGGCGATCTGCTCATCGACGCCGGCCTGGTCTGGGACGCCAAGACGGCCATCCAGCGCGCCCGCGCCTTTCAGCAATACAATATCTTCTGGCTCGAGGAGCCCCTCCTGCCCGACGACTACGAAGGCTACCGCAAACTCTCCGAAGCGGTGGACGTGCGCATCGCCGCCGGCGAAGAGGAGTCCAACCGCCTGTCCTTCATCGAACTGATGGACCGGGGCAAGGTGGACATCATCCAGGTCGACCTGACCCGCTGCGGCGGCTTCACCGAAGCGATGAAGATCGCCAGCCTCGCCGTCGATCGCGGCGTCCCCGTGGTCAACCACGGCTTCACCACCTATATCAACGTGGCCGCCGCCCTGCACTTCCTGAACTCCATCCCCAACTCGTTCATTCTGGAGTTCGTCGTGGAAGAGGAGACCACCCTGCGCGACTACATCACCAGGCAGAAGTTCGTCGCCAAGGACGGCTACCTGGAAATCCCGCAGGAGCCGGGTTTGGGAATCGATCTGAACGAAGAAGGCATCGCGAAGTATCGGGTCTCGTAGGACACCCTTAGTCAGGCGTACCAGGATCTGGGCGTCCGTGGGAAAGCCTCCCCCCTGCGGCCAGGATGCCGTGAAGGCGAACCTCACCGCAAATTTGCGGTCAGGTTCCTTTGCCACGGGCTGCCAGGCGGACAGGTCACTCGCACGGAGCGGGGAGACTGCCCGATCTCGTGTGCCGAGTCACAAGTCCGTTCAAGAATTCATCTCTCGCAAAGTCGCAAGCTCGCCAAGAAACCCTTTGCGTTCTTGGCGTCTTTGCGAGCGGCGGCCTTGGCTTTGAAAAGGGGATGATCCCTGCCCTCCGGTACGCCGTAGGTGCGCTGACTCTCTAGCCGCACCGCTACTCCCGCGCAAACGCGAAATCGCACAGGAAACTGGTAAGAGCCAGCAGAAGCGAGACAAAGGCGATCGTTGCATTACAGCGGTCGCATGGCCGCCCACCACGTCCACGGACGCTCACCGACGATGTAAATGCGAGTGGGGTCGCCCGGAGCCCAGGCAACCCGCACGGCCATGCCTCGGGTGAGCGGGTGGTCGGGGCCGAAGACTTTCGCCGCCCGTTTGACTCCTTGGATGTCGACCTGCACGTCCGTTCGATGCTGCTCGCTGCCCCCGAGGGCCACCTCGACAACGGCCGGAACGACCACGCCATGGGCTTCAGCGTCCCGTTGATCCGCTCGCTCGCGATTGTCGGCGCGGTAGCCGTGTGCGAGAAGCGCGAGCGCCACGAGGGCCGTGAGGACGGCCCCGAGCCCGAACCGGCGAGTGCGCCTCCAGGTCACGGCCCAGTTCTCTATCGAATCTGACCTTACCATTTTGGGCTCTGCGCAGGAATCTGTACAGGGACGCATTTTAGGCCGCTTTCTTGAAGACGACGAATTCGGTGTTGGTCACCGCCATGCGCTGGGCCTTCAGCAGCAGATAGCGGAGGTTCTTGTAGCCACGCCCGCGACGC
>JBGOUV010000285.1:0-9001 GCA_041477815.1 Terriglobia bacterium
GCGTCGCGGGCGTGGCTACAAGAACCTCCGCTATCTGCTGCTGAAGGCCCAGCGCATGGCGGTGACCAACACCGAATTCGTCGTCTTCAAGAAAGCGGCCTAAAATGCGTCCCTGTACAGATTCCTGCGCAGAGCCCAAAAAGCAAGAGCTTAAACTACGCGCCAAGGCCAAAGCCATGGGTTTCGTACTCATCCCCCTCGAGCTGGCACGGTGAGTTCCTTAGGAGTCAATCAGGGTCTCGTCCATCTGGTAGGTCCAGCGAATACCACAGGGTCCGCGTTGACCTCCAGAAGCCGATACGTCCAAAGCTCGTAGGGGTGGCCCAGATTCTTCGGCTTCTGGCGGCACGGTGTGACACCCAAGGGATCGCTTCATCGGAGAGAGTTCGTGGCTTGCCGGAACGCGGCAACTCTCCCAAGGCCAGAAGGCTATCGAGGACTTCAAAACCGCCTGGCCAGTCTCGAGCCGGTAGTCTGGCACGACCCTTCCCGACTACCTTACCAGTTCAGCCGCGCGTTCAACTGGATCTGCCGGGCGCCGCCGGTACCCTGCAACTCACCGAAGAAGCGGTTGTTGATGCTCGTCACCAGTCCGCTGAGGTTCGTATGGTTGAGGAAATTGAAGGCGCCCATGCCCACACGCAGCGCCAGGCGCTCCGTCAGGGCGAACTCCTTATTCAGCCCGAGGTTCACGTTCCAGGCCCCCGGCTCGCGGATGGCGTTGTTGCCCACGTTCCCGGGCCGCACGGTGATGCGTGACACCGGATCGATGGGAACCAGCGCGAACGCGGCCGGATTGAGGTACTTCAAAGTCTTCGTATAGTCCTGGAAAATCGGCTCGCCCCGAAGGTAGTCCGGACGAGAGACGTTCAACCCGGTGCCCGACTGCGAGAGCTGGACCGGGATCCCCGTGCGGGCGAGCAGAATGCCGGAAACCTGCCACCCCCCGAGGAGACCCCGCGCGGCGGCATGGCCCAGACCGCGGAAGCGGGGAGCGTCGTACACCCACTCGCTGATGAAGTAGTGGGCGATATCGCCGGTGCTGGGGCCGCGATCCGCTCGGGGGTTGAAGAAGTCCTGGGTACGGGCGTCGGCGTCACCCTGATAGTAGGCGCCGATGTCGCCGCCGGCGGTGGACAGGCTCTTGCCCCAGGTGTAATGGATACTGCCGCTCAAGCCGTGTGAAAAGCGCTTGCGCAGCGAGGTCTGCCACGACGAGTAGAAGGTCTGCTGCGATTCGTCCACGTAGTAGTTCACGTTGAGGCGCGGATTCGGGCGCAGGCCGGTTCGCCGGTCCGGCTCGTTCATCCAGCGTTGCATCAGGAACTTCACGCCACGCGTGCCCACGAAGGCGGTCTCCAGCGCCAGGTTGGAGGTGATCTCGCGTTGCAGGCCGAAGGTGAAGTGCATGGTATAGGGGTTCTGGAGGTGCGGATTGACCACGGAGAAAGTGTTGATCCAGCCCCGGGCCGCGCTCTCCGAGTCGATGATGCGGATCAGGTCGTCGTTGTAGGTGGGCCAGCGAATTCCCAGCCTGGTCGTGTCGGCCCGGATGAAGTTGAAGCGAAACGGCGCGGTGGGCGTGGGCTGTACGTGGGCCCACATGGCGCCCGCCACCTGGCCGCTGAACAACGCTCCAAATCCGCCGCGTACGACTGTCTTGCCCTTGCCGGCGACGTTGTAGGCGAACCCGAAGCGCGGTCCGAGGTTGACCCCTTTATCGGAGTCGTAGGGGTTGTTGCGGGGGCGGATGGGTCCGACGTTGAAGGTGGCGTCGAGCAGGCCGTCGGGATTGTAAATGCCGGTCAAGGGAGCCTTGCTGCTGGCCTCGGGAACCAGGTGGGAGAAGAAATCGTAGCGGACCCCCAGGTTCAAGGTCAGGTCGTTGCGCACCCGCCAGTCGGTCTGAGCGAAGCCGCCGACCTGGTACATCTTCGCCGTGTAGTCTCCATTTCCGTAAGTCGGCCCCACCGAGTTGGTGACGTTGTTGATGAAGTCGGTGCGATTGGCGTAGGCGATGTTGACGGCTTCGGGATTGTTGCGCCGGCAGCAGTCGCGGCGCAGGGTGAAGCCGAACTTCCAGGATTGCTTGCCGGCGTGACGGGCGTATTTTTGGTCGAAGTTGTAGGTGCGGCCCTCCATCCCGTAGAGTTCCTGGTCCGGGTTGGCGACTCCGGGGAAGCTGAGGCGGGGCACCCGGCGGCCGAACGGCAGCACCTCATTCTTGTTGTTGGGGTCGAGCTGCTGGAAGAAGAAGGCGTCCTCCCGCTGCATGTCGGTGAGGTGATATCCGAAGCGCGATTCCGAGGTCCAGCCGGCGCCGCCGGTAATGTAGTTGGCCGTTCCGCGCTCATCCCAAATCCGGAAGACGCGATCGTTCGCCCCGTTGATGTAATGGCGCGGCAGCAGTTGGTTCGGCCGGCCACGACTGTAGGTGAGAGACAGCGTGCTGGTGTTGCCCAGCCGGATGTCGCCCTTGAGATCGGCGTGGTCGTCGTCACGCCGCGACGTGGTGGGGTTGATGTAGAGGCCGGTGTCGTCGTTGGGACCTACCGGCTGGTTGGGCAGGGGCAGAAAATCCAGATATAACTTGTAGGAGGGGGTGACCCGCAGCGCGTCGTTGCGCAGCCGCGCCGTCATCAAGGTTTCCTGAATCAGGCTGAAAGCCCGTTCCCGGTAGCCCTCGTAGACCCCAAAGACGAAGATCTTGTCGCGCTTGAGCGGTCCCCCCGCCGAGCCGCCGAACTGATTAAAGGTAAGGCCAGGCTTGTTCGGCAACCGCTGATTGCGGGCATCGAGCTCTTCGGACCGGAAGTTCTCGAACAAGGTGCCGTGCCATTGGTTGGTGCCCGAGCGGCTGAGGAGGTTCACCTGTCCCGCCACCATGTTGCCGTACTCGGCCGGGGGTACACCCTTGATAGTATGCACTTCTTGGATGGCCTCGACGCTCATGATGTCGATCAGGTTGGGCTGCAGGTAGTTCGACGAATAGCGGCCTTCCGGGTTGCCGCCTGCATCGGTGCCGTCGACCGTATAGGACACTCCGTTCTTCCCGATGCCGTTCATCCGCACACCTTCGGCCGCCATGTTGACGCCCGTGTTGATGGCGAGCAAGTTCGTGTAGTTGCGGCGGAACATCGGCAGTTCCGTGATCTTCGACAAGTCGAAGGTGTTGAGCTGCTCGGACGAAACCGTATTGATCAGCGGCGCGCTCCCCTCCACGCTCACGACCTCGGTAATGGCGCCGACTTCCATAAGGAACGTCTGGCGCACATTTTGAGCCGCGGTCAGCTCGATACCCTTGCTCTCGAGACGCTTGAAGCCTTTGGCCTCGATCCGCAGCGTGTAGCTGCCCACGCGCAGGAAGTCGAAAACGGCTTCGCCTAGAGAGCTGGCCGTCTTGGTGGCCGTCGCGCCGGTGCCCTCGTGGGTCAGCGTGACCGTGGCTTCGGGGATGATGCCCCCGGTGGAGTCGGTTACCACCGCATAGAACGTGGCCGTAGTCTGCTGCGCGCAAACGGCGCCCGCCCAGACCGCGAGAATGGATAATAGTGCTGCTGCTCTAGTGCGAAACATCATTCACCCCTCCTGGCGGGGTACTGTATCACACTTTGGCCCGTGCGACAATGGCTTATGTGCGCGTAGCCATCGACACCGGCGGCACCTTCACCGACCTGGTCGCCTGGGACGGCTCGCAACTCCTCACCCGCAAGGTCCGGTCCACCCCGGACGACCCTTCCCGCGCCATCCTCCAGGCCCTCGCAGGTTTCTCCGCCACCGAGTTGATCCACGGCTCCACCGTAGCCACCAACGCCCTGCTCGAGCGCAAAGGCGCCCGCACTGCCTTCGTCACCACCCGCGGCTTCGAGGACCTGCTCCACATCGGCCGCCAGCATCGCAAACACCTCTATGACCTGCTGGGGCCGGGACGCGCCGAGCTGGTCCCGCGGGCCTGGTGTCACGGCCTCCGGGAGCGCACCCTCTACGACGGCACGATCGAAACGCCCCTCCCACCCGCCGCCGGCCGGCGCCTGGCCCGCCTCCTGCGCCGCCAGGGCATCGAGTCCGTCGCCGTCTGCCTCCTGCACTCCTACGCCAATCCCGCCCACGAGTGCGCCCTGCTCCAGGCCCTGGACGGCTTTTACGTCTCGCTCTCCCACCAGGTCCTCCCCGAATACCGCGAGTTCGAGCGCGCCTCCACCACGTTTATCAATGCCTACGTGACGCCCCTGATGGCCCGCTACCTCGGCCGCCTGGCTGTCTCGCTCCCCGAGATGCAGCTCCGCGTGATGCAGTCGAACGGCGGCCAGATCCCGGTGGAACTGGCCTGCCACAGCGCCATCCACACCATCCAGTCCGGGCCAGCCGGCGGCCTCCTGGGCGCCGCCGCCGTCGCCCGCCACGCCGGATTCGACAGCATCATCTCGTTCGACATGGGGGGCACCTCCACCGACGTCTCCCTCTACGACCGCGGCCCCAGCTTTACCCAGGAATCCGAGATCGGCGACTTCCCGGTCCGCGTTCCCATCCTGGACATCGTCTCGGTCGGCGCCGGCGGCGGTTCCATCGCCTGGATCGATCCGGCCGGCGCCCTCCGTGTAGGACCCCAATCCGCCGGCGCCGCTCCCGGCCCTGTTTGTTACGGCCAGGGCGAACAGATCACCGTGACCGACGCTAACTTATACCTAGGTCGCATCAACCCTGACCAGTTTCTCAGCGGCCGCATGCCCCTGGACGCCGGCCGCGCCGCCCGCTGCCTCGAATCCTTCGCCCGCGCCCGAGGCGTCCCGCCGGACGAGCTGGCCCGGGCCATTATCGAGGTGGCCAACGCCAACATGGAGCGGGCCATTCGCCGCGTCTCGCTCGAGCGCGGCTACGACCCCCGCGACTTCACCCTGGTTTCGTTCGGCGGCGCCGGCGGCCTCCACGCCTGCGACCTGGCCGAGCGCCTCGACATCTCCACCGTGCTCGTCCCGCGCCACGCCGGCGTCCTCTCCGCCCTCGGCATGCTCGTCGCCAACTGCGTCCGCGACTACTCCCAATCGGTACTCGGCCAATCCCCCGATCCGGCCTTCGCCGCCCTCCAACGGCGCGCCCGCTCCGAGTTCGACGAAATGGGCTTCCCCTCCCCCGTCTTCGAGCACTTCCTCGACCTGCGCTACCAGGGCCAATCCTATGAGATCACCCTGCCCTACTCCGAGCGCGGCCGGTTCGACGCCCACCACCGCCGCCTCTACGGTTACGACCATCCGCACCGGGAAGTGGAAGCCGTAACCGCCCGCCTCCGCGCCACCTCCATAACCGAAACCATCGACCTGGCCGCCCCCTCGCCGCCCGAATCCTTCTCCAGTACCTACACTCCCCCCGGCTGGGCCTCCACTCCCGACCCCGCCGGCAACGTCATCCTGCGCCATGCCTGAACCCCTGTCTCTCGAGCTCGACATCTTCCGCAATCTCTTCGTCTCCATCGCCGAAGAAATGGGCGTAGTCCTCCGCCGCACCTCCTTCTCCCCCAACATCAAGGAACGCCGCGACTACTCCTGTGCCGTGTACGACTCCCAAGGCCAAACCATTGCCATGGGCGACCACATGCCCGTCCACTTGGGCGCCATGCCCGCCTCGGTCGAGGAAGCCATCCGGTCCTGCACCCTCGAGCCCGGCGACGTGGTCATCCTCAACGACCCTTTCCGCGGCGGCACCCACCTGCCGGACATCACCACCGTATCGGGCGTTTTCCAAGACCCCGCCGAGCCCCCCGCCTGGTATGTAGCCACCCGCGCCCACCACTCCGATGTAGGCGGCATGTCCCCGGGTTCCATGCCCCTGGCCCGCGAGATCTATCAGGAAGGCCTCCGCATCCCGCCGGTGAAACTGTTCCGCCGCGGCCAGGTCGACGACGACCTCCTCAACCTGCTGCTGCTCAACGTCCGCACCGCCGACGAGCGCCGCGGCGACCTCGGCGCCCAGATCGCCGCCCACCGCGTCGGCGAGCGCCGCCTCCTGGCCGCCGCCCAAAAATACGGCCGCCCCGAGCTTGACCGCCGCGTCCTCGAGCTGCAAAACTACACCGAGCGCCTCCTTCGCGCCTGCCTCTCAGAAATTTCTACCGGTACATATTCCTTCGAGGACTTCCTCGACGACGACGGCATCTCCGATCAAGCCATCCGCATCCACGTCTCCATTTCCATCTCCCCAGGCGAAGCCCTGATCGATTTTTCCGCCTCCGATCCCCAGGTAACCGGCGGGGTAAATGCCAACCGGCCGGTCACCGTTTCGGCCACGATGTACTGTTTCCGGTGCCTGATTCCCGGCGATATTCCTTACAATTCCGGCCTGCTGCGCCCCCTCCGCATCGTCACCAAACCCGGCACCATTGTGGACGCCCAGGCCCCCGCCTCCGTAGCGGGCGGCAACGTTGAAACCTCCCAGCGCATCACCGACGTGGTCCTCGGCGCCCTGGCCCAGGCCCTCCCCGGCCGCATCCCGGCCGCCTCCAGCGGCACCATGAACAACCTGACCTTCGGCGGCAGCGATCCGCGCACCGGCCGGCCCTTCGCCTACTATGAAACCATAGCCGGCGGTATGGGCGCGCGTCCCAACTCGGCAGGGCTCAGCGCTACCCACACGCACATGACCAACAGCCTCAACACCCCCCTGGAGGCCTTCGAGCGCCTCTACCCCTTCCGCGTCCGGCGCTACGCGATCCGCCGCAATTCCGGCGGGCCGGGCCGCTTCTCCGGCGGGGACGGTATCGTGAAGCAGTTTGAATTCCTCACCGCCACCGCCGTTACCATCCTGTCCGACCGCCGCAAGAAAGGCCCCTACGGCCTGCAGGACGGCTCTCCCGGCTCCCCCGGCCGCAATCGCCTGGGTCGCCGCGTTCTCCCCTCCAAAGTCCGTTTCCACGCGAGCCCCGGCGACATCCTGACGATCGAAACCCCCGGCGGCGGCGGTTTCGGAAAGCCAACTGCTACTTCACGCCGGCAATCACTTCCTGCGGATGAAGAACTCGAATTCCAGGACAACGCTTGAAGTCATCCACATGGAAGGTGACGATGCTGGTGAGTCCGTTGACGTTCATTGCGGCGACCAGTCGAGCGTCGTGAGCGTTTGCACCGGAGACCGAATGCGCAACGACAAGGCGTCGCCACTCGCGGTGGATGCCGGGAGTGTCACTGAGGAGCGTCAGAATGGATTCCAAGCGTGACGCATACCAGTCGGCTTGAGACAAGGTCAAACCCAAACCATTATGGCCGGACGGACGCGTAGCAACGCTCCAGAATTCGACCACGTTTTGGGAGAATATACAGACTCGCCGGCTCGCAGAAGTGTGAGGAGGGCGCTTCGGGCTTGCCGATAGGAGAGGCTGTCGCGCTGGACACTCCGCAGGAGCACGTTCGTGTCAGCGAGGTGATCCATCTTCTCGGCGGTAAATGGCGTCTCGACTGATGGCCTCGTCGGAGAGTGGTGGTGTGTCCGGGAAACTGTCGGCCCATTCTTCAAATGCGGCTGCTCTCTGGTCTGGCGTCATCGCAGGACTAGCGCTCGAGGCAGCGAACTGCTCCAAAAGACTTCGCAGGTAAACATCCAGCGGCACACCTTTAGCCCGTGCCAGGGCGAGGAGACCGGCTTCCACCTCAGGGTTCAGTTCTACGGTCAGCGTCATCGGCTTTCCCACTCTCTTTAGGATACCCTACCGCACCGCCTTCCACGCCAGGAACAGGCCGTCCGGGGCCACATCCTCCCAGTACGACACAAACTCGCTCGACACCTGACGGCAGTGGCGGCCGAGCAGCCGCTCCAGTTCGCGCCGGCCGAACCACTTCTCCCACGGCGGCGTTTCCAGGCGTCCGGTCTGTTCCGCGTTCTTGTCGATAATCACGATGCGGCCCTCGGGGCGCACCACGCGGCAGATCTCCTCGAGGGCCGTGTCGATCGCCACCGCGTGCTCCAGGGATTCAGTGGCGTAGGCGGCGTCGAAAAAGTCGTCGGGGAACGGCAGGTCGGTCATGGTGCCCTGGCGGGTGTGGATGTCGGGGGGCACGTGGCGGAGCATTTCGGCGGAGATATCCAGGCCCCAGACTTCGGCCGCCGGGTGGCGCTCCTTCAGCACGCGGGCGAAGCGGCCCTTGCCGCAGCCGGCGTCGAGGACGCGCCGGCCCGCCAAGTCCCCGAAAAACTCCAGGATTAGCCGGACGTGATAGATCCGCGGGTCGATGGTGGCGGGGAAATTTTGCTCATCCTGCGCCGCCAGATCGAAGGAATCGCGCAGGTGGTCGTGGATCTTCTGCAGGTCCCCCGCGATGTCGAGTAAATCACGAGCGCTGCCGTCGTCTTCAATGGGGGCGGAGGGCAGCGCGGCACAGGTCCGCTCCAATTCCGCGGCGGCCTCCCGGCGGCCCCACAACCTCAGCACGCGGACCATCTCGCCCAGGGCCGTCACGATCTGGGGGGAGGGAGAGCGGCCGGCCGCGCGCAATGCTGCCCGCTCGGCCCGCCGCAGTTGCTTCTCGACCCGGACCGGGCGGCTCTTCGACTCGAGCAGGTAGTCAAGGAACGAGAACAGGCGCAAGCCGTCCCTCCTCGGCGCGGAGCCACTCGTAGAGGTCGGCGAAAATCCGCCGCAGCTCGCGGCGGGGCCGCCAGCCGGCGCCCTCATGAATGCGCCGGGCGTCGGTGATGTAAACGCGGACGTCGTTGGGACGGTCGCCGGCCACGGCGGCGATGGGGACGCTGTTGCCGGTGATCTCTCGGCACAAGGCGGTCGCCTCCAGAAGCGAGACGCTGTTCCCTGCCCCGCCCCCCACGTTCCAGCACTGGCCCGCATGGGCGTCAAAGTGGCCGATCTGCGCCAGCACCAGGTCGGCCAGGTCGTCGACATGGAGCAAGTCCCGCACCTGCTTGCCACTACCTCCGAACCCGATATAGGAGAGTGGCCGGCGGAAGTAGTGGGCGATCATCCAGAGGGCCGCTACTCCCTGGTCGCTCTTGCCCATCTGCC
>JBGOUV010000355.1:0-7404 GCA_041477815.1 Terriglobia bacterium
CATGGGCGCCCGCCCCCTCGCCGTGCTGGACTCCCTCCGCTTCGGCCCCCTCTCCAATCCCCGCAACCGCCGCATCCTCGAAGGCGTGGTCAGCGGCATCGCCCACTACGGCAACTGCTTCGGCGTCCCCACCGTCGGCGGCGAGTGCGTCTTCGAGCCCTGCTACAACGGCAATCCCCTGGTGAACGTCTTCGCCCTGGGCGTCTTCCGCACCGACCAGATCTTCCGCGCCTGCGCCACCGGAGTCGGTAACCCGGTGATCTACGTGGGCGCCAAGACCGGCCGCGACGGCATCCACGGCGCCTCCATGGCCTCGGCCGAGTTTGACGAGCAGTCCATGGAGAAACGTCCCAACGTCCAGGTGGGCGATCCGTTCCTCGAAAAGCTCCTCCTCGAAGCCTGTCTCGAAGCCATGCACACCGGCGCCGTGGTCGGCATCCAGGACATGGGCGCCGCCGGCCTCACCTGCTCCACCTGCGAGATGGGCGGACGCGCCGGCACCGGCATCGAGATCGACCTCCAGCACGTGCCCCAGCGCGAGACCGGGATGACCCCCTATGAGATCATGCTCTCGGAATCCCAGGAGCGCATGCTCCTGGTTGCCGAGAAGGGCCGCGAGCACGAGATCTTCGAGGTCTTCCGCAAGTGGGACCTCGACGCCGTCACCATAGGCCACGTCACCGGCGACGGCAAGCTGCGGGTGAAGGATCATGGCAAGCTGGTAGCCGAAATCCCCAACGCCGCGCTCTCGGACGAGGCGCCCCTCTACCGCCGCCCGGCCACCACGCCCTACCGCCGCGCCCCCCTCGACGGCCCGCCGATCCCCGAGCGCTCGGGCGCCCAGCTCGCCCGCGATCTGGAAACCCTGCTGGCCTCCGCCGACCTCTGCTCCAAGCGCTGGATCTGGGAGCAGTACGACTACCAGGTACGGACCAATACCATCCAGGGCCCCGGCTACGACGCGGCCGTCGTGCGCATCAAAGAAACCGGCACCTCGGTGGCGATGTCGCTCGACGGCAACGGCCGCTACTGCTACCTGGACCCTCGCCAGGGCGCCCGGCTGGCCGTGGCCGAGTCCTGCCGCAACCTGGCCTGCGCCGGCGCCGAGCCCGCCGGCGCCACCAACTGCCTCAACTTCGGCAACCCCGAGCGCCCCGAGATCATGGCCCAGCTCATCGAGGCCATCGAGGGCCTGGGCGAGGCCTGCCGCTTCTTCGACGCCCCCATCACCGGCGGCAACGTCAGCCTCTATAACGAAACCCTCGGCGAAGGCATCTACCCGACCCCCGTAGTGGGCGTAGTCGGCCTGCTTCCCACGCGCCCACCAGTCCCCCTCGCCTTCCAGCGCCCCGGCCGCAAGCTCCTCCTGATCGGCGGCCTTCTCCCCGGCGGTATCGACCAGCTCGAACGCCGCTTCGGTTCCACCCAGTTCGCCAAGGTCATCTTAGGCGACCTCTGGGGCTGGCCCCCCGCGCTCGATATGGAATATGAGAAGCGCGTGCAGGCGGCGGTGCGGCAAATCGTGAGCTCCCAGCTCGCCGAGTCGGCACACGACTTGAGCGACGGCGGGCTGGCCGTAGCCGCGGCCGAGTGCTCCTTCGGCCCGGCCCGCATCGGCGCGCGCCTGGAGATCGACTGGCCCGCCGCGCCCGCCGCCCACTACGTGCTGTTCCACGAGGCCCCTTCGAGGGTCCTCCTGTCCGTCGATCCTCAGGATCTGCCTGGTGTCGCCGACATCGCCGCCCGCCATGGCGTCGAGGCCCCAGTAATAGGCGAAACAACGGCGGAGGCCCTTTCCTTCCGCCTGAATGGTACCCTGGTGTTCGAGACCGGCGTGGCCACCCTGCACGCCCGTTGGGCCGGAGGCTTAGCAACATGACGGACCGCTTCCACGAAGAGTGCGGCATCTTCGCCATCTACGGCCACCCCGAGGCCGCCAAGCTGACCTACCTCGGTCTCTACGCCCTCCAGCACCGCGGCCAGGAAAGCGCCGGCATCTCGGCCAGTGACGGCCACCGCCTGATCTGCCGCAAGTCCATGGGACTGGTGGCCGAGATCTTCACCGAGCCCGTCCTCGACGAGCTGCCCGGCACCATGGCCATCGGCCACACCCGCTACTCCACCGCCGGCGAATCGGCCCACCTGAACGCCCAGCCTTTCACCGTCGAGTGCAACAAGGGTCAGATCGCCATGGCCCACAACGGAAATCTCACCAACGCTATTGAGCTGCGCCGCGAGCTGGACGCCGCCGGGTCGATTTTCCAGGCCACCAGCGACACCGAGGTGATCCTGCACCTGGTCGCCCGGAGCCGCGAGCGAACCCTGGCCGCCGCCCTGCGCGAGGCCCTCCTGCAGGTCGAGGGCGCCTACTCGCTGTTGGTTCTGACCGATAACCAGTTGATCGTGGTCCGCGACCCCCGCGGCTTCCGCCCCCTGGCCTTCGGGAAGCTTCCCTTCAACGGCCGCGACTGCCCGGTATTCGCCTCCGAGACCTGCGCCTTCGACCTGATCGGCGCCAGCTACGAGGGCGAGGTCGAGCCGGGCGAGATGGTGATTGTTACCCCCGAGGGGATGGTGCGGGAGCGGTTCGCCCCCGAGCAGCCCCGCGCCCACTGCGTCTTCGAGCACGTCTATTTCTCGCGGCCCGATTCCATCGTCTTCGACCGCTCCGTGCAGGAGTCGCGCGAGATGCTGGGCCGCCTGCTGGCCCGCGAGTTCCCGGTCGACGCCGACCTGGTCGTACCGGTCCCCGACTCCGGCGTCGCCGCCGCCATCGGCTACGCCGCCGAGAGCGGCATCCCCTACCGCACGGGGCTGATCCGTAACCACTATGTCGGCCGAACTTTTATCGAGCCCTCCCAGGCCATCCGCGACTTCGGCGTCAAGCTGAAGCTCAACCCCATCCGGTCGCTCATCGAGGGCAAGCGCGTGATTCTGGTCGACGATTCGATTGTGCGCGGCACCACCAGCCGCAAGATCGTCCGCATGGTCCGAAGCGCCGGCGCCCGCGAAGTTCATCTGCGCATCTCCTGCCCTCCGACCATCTCTCCTTGCTACTACGGCGTCGACACCCCGGACAAGAATGAGCTGATCGCCTCCACCCACACGGTCGAGGAGATCCGCCAATACGTCGAAGCCGACAGCCTGGGCTATCTGTCGCTGGAAGGCCTCCGCCAAGCCGTAGCCGACCAGAAGTCCCGCTTCTGCTACGCCTGTTACACGGCGGACTATCCTACCGACCTGGTAGGAATCGAGGCCCTCCTCCACAGCTCCGAGCGCCGCCGGTAGGGCCGAGCCGCGACCATAAGGGAGCGGTTTCTTCGCGTGTCCGAACCAACCGCTCCCTTACGGTCGCGGCTCGGTGCTGCTGCTACGCGAAGCGGTACTTTTGCGTAGCGTGGTCCCAGAGAATCTTCTTTTCCCGCCGCAGCGACATCGTCGCCAGATGCCCCGTTACCGCGGCTTCGTGGCCCAACTGGCCGTCGCAGTTCAGCGGCTTGCCGAACTTCACCCCGTCGATGAAGTTCTTGATATGGTCGCCGGTCGGGTTGGCCTGGCCGAGGTCCTTGGTGGCGTTGAGGTGGATTTCGGGACGCGACGTAATAGCCGCCGGAGTGTCCTTGCCCCACGACTCGTTATAGACGTGCAGGTCCTGGAGATTCATCACTTCCATGGTGCCCTCGCTCCCCATAAACTGCTCGCCGTAGCCGTAGCGCTGGTTGGCGAACATGCAGGAGTAGTTGATCTGGAAGCCCTCCGGGTACTCGAAGGCGGCGGTGACGGTGTCGGGGACCTCGCGCGGCTCCTGGTCGATTTTGTCCCAGTAGTAGGCTCCGCCGGAGGCGATGACGGACTTGGGCGCCCGGGCGCCCAGGACCATATGGGAGGCGTCGGTCTGGTGGACCAGCAGGTCGGTCGAGATGCCGCCTGAGTAGTCCCAGTAGATACGCCATTGGAAGTAACGCGGCAGGCTGAAGGGTTTCTTGGGCGCCTTGCCCAGGAACTTGCTGAAGTCGGCGTTCTTCTCGTTGGCGTCGGGCGGGATAGTGTAGCGCCACTGGGGGTTGTCGGTAGAGCTGTTGCGGTACCAGAAGGCCCGCACGAAGGTCACCTTACCGATGCGCCCGGACTGATAAATCTCGCGCGCCTTCTGGTAGAGCAGCGAGCTCCGGCGCTGGGTGCCGACCTGGAGCTTCTTGCCGCTTCGCTGCACGGCCTGGAGGATGTCGTGGCCTTCCTCGATGGTGTGGGTGAGGGGCTTCTCGCAGTAGACGTTCTTGCCGGCGTCCAGGGCAGCGATGACCATATCGTGGTGGAGGTGCTCCGGGGTCATGATGAAGACGGCGTCAATGGACTTGTCGGCCAGCAGCCGGCGATAGTCGTCGTAGGTATCGGGGGTGGTGTTCTGGATGCTCTGGACCTTGTCTTTGCCGCGGGCCAGGTGGCCGGTGAAGGAGTCGCACACGGCCTTCACGTGGGCATCGTTGGGCGAGACCTTCATGAGGGTCTCGATCAGGGAATAGCCCCGAATTCCGACTCCGACCCAGCCCACCTGGACCTTCTCATTGGTTCCCTGGGCGCGCAGGATCGCCGGGGCGGCGGCCGCGGCGCTGATGAAGTTGCGGCGGGAGATGACGTCAGACATGGGAGCCTCCTGGGGCGAACCCTTGAGAATAACACGGGCGGGCAGGTGCGATAATGAGGAGGTCAGGAAGGCCGTCATGATCGCTAAGGAACTGTACGAGAAGGACTTCTTCGAATGGGCGATGAAGAACGCCGAGTTGCTGCGGGCGGGGCGGCTGGAGGATGCCGACCTGGAGCACATCGCCGAGGAGATCGAGGACATGGCCAAGAGCCAGCGGCGAGAGCTATACAATCGGCTGCGTGTCTTGCTCGCTCATCTGTTGAAGTGGAGATTGCAGCGGAAGCCGGAACAGGAATCCAGGAGATGGAGAGCGACGATCAACGAACAGCGCCGCGAGCTGGATGCGCTGCTCGAGGACATGCCTAGTCTCCGCGGAGCTGTCGAGGAGAGGCTGGGGAAAGCCTATCGGGTAGCCAGGGGCAGCGCCGCCGACGAGACCGGCCTTCCTCAGAGCGAGTTCCCCGAAGCCTGCCCGTTTACCCTGGACCAGATCCTGGATTTCGAGTATTTCCCGGAATAGATCTCTGATCTACTGCATCGCCAGATTCACCGTGTTGCTGGCGATGCCATTGGCGGTCACGACCAGGGGGCGCGTGCCCGCGCGGGCCGTGCGGGGCAGGGTGACGTTGATCTGGTTGAGACCGACGAACCCCGGAGCCAGGCCGGAGAAGATTACCTCGCCGGTTTCGCCGTCCAGGGTGGCGGCAGGGGCCTGGCGGGTGCGGGCCAGGGTCTGGCTGGAGGCCGCTTCACCGGTCGTCTGGGCCTGGTCGACGGGGCCGACGCCGGTAGCGTAAACGATGACGGTCTCCCCGGCGCGCGCGGGATTGGAGAGGGTCACGAGCTGGCCGTCGGCGTGAGTCACTACGCCGAACTTCTGGCCGCCGGTTTCGTATTCGAAGATGCCCGGCGAGTTGTCGCTCAGCTCCAGGCGGTAGACGGCGCTGACCGAGTCGTTGATCCGGACCTTCACCATGGCGAACGGAAGTCCGGCGAACTCCCAGGGGACCTGCGCGTTGACTTGGCCGGGGCTGGTGAAGAACAGGCGTCCGGCGATGCTGAGGCCGGTGTCGGGGTAATCGAAGCTGACGCTGGTGTGGTAGAGGGCCAGGGGCAGCGGCAGGCGGATAGCGCCGCGGGTGGCCTCGGCCAGGGCCTCGCCGAAGATGGAGATGATGGACCCGGGAGCCACGGTGCGGCTGCGGGCGAAGCTGGCGCCGTTGACTATGCCGCCGTCGTTGATGCGGGGCTCGGGGCGGGCGGCGGTGAAGAAGGTCGCGGTGAGACCGGCGGCGGTGGCGGTGTAGGTTTGGTCTCCGATGTCGGGGCCCAGGTCGACGTCGGCGGCGGCGATGCCGTAGCGGTCGGTGCTGGCATCCGCCTGGACGATCGTGCCGCCGCCTTGGGTCACGCGGAACTGCACGGCGGCGCCAACTACGGGCAGGCCGGACGCATCCACCAGCTTCAGAATGAGGAGGTCGGGAAGCGGCTGACCGGTGGTGCCGCTGGAGCCGTCGCCTTCGATAGGGAAGATGTTGCGGGCCTGGCCGCTGGCTACCCCGTAGTGATAGGGGAGGCGCAGGTCGGCCGGTCCCGAAGTGCCCTGGACGCGAATCACGCCTTCGTAGAGTCCCGCGCGCGGCAGCGTACCGGTGAGGGTGACGGTGAGACGGGCGGCCTGGTTGGGGCCGATCGGGACGCTGAGCGAGGTGTTGCCGTTGACCATGACGCGGGCATTGGAGTCGGCGTCGCGCTGCTGCACCTCGATACGGAAGGTATCGGCTGCGGCGCCGATGTTGGCCAGGCGCAGCTCGCGGGTCGCCGGGAGGGAGGCGGCGTTGGGCAGAACGCCGAAGGTGATACTGACCGGCTCGGCGACAGCGCCGGGGTTGACGGCGGCGCGGGCGTTGACCTTGCCCGCGCCTTGCGCCACGCCGCGGGCCGGGGAGTTCCCGTCCATCACCGGAGTGGCGGTGTTGACCACCCGCGACTTGATGTCGGCGGGCGAGAGGTTGATATCGCGCTGCCAGGCCAGAGCCGCCACGCCGGCCACGAACGGTGTCGCGAAGCTGGTGCCTTCGAGCGTGGCGAAGCGCGTGGGATCGAAGGCGCTGCCATTCGGATCCTGGCTCTGGACGGCGGCGTGGATGGCCACTCCGGGCGCCGCCACGTCGGGCTTCACGTTCATGTCGATGCTGGGGCCGCGGCTGCTGAAGTCGGCGATCTGGTCGGCGGTGGTCGCGACCGCCACCAGTTGTGGATCGAGCGTCACGGTGGCGTTGGTATTGGAGCTGATGTAGCCGCTGAGGGCGGTCCCGGCAGCGTTGCCGATCATCACGGCGGGGATCGTGGCGTTGACCAGGCCGGTCATGGTGAAGGGGAAATCTTGACCGGAACGGTTGGAGACGACGACGGCGGTAGCGCCCGCGGCCTGGACGGCGACTACCTTGTCCTCGAAGTCGCAATTGCCGCGTCTCACCAAGACCATGACGCCGGCGAGCGATCCGGCGGGCAGAGGATCGCAGGCGAAACCGTCGTTGCCGGCCGATTCGGCGGTGCGGATGCGGCCGGACAGCGCGCTCGGCGGGCGGGGGCCGTTGCCAAACAGGGCCGGGGCCGCTTGCAGGGAACCGGGGGCGCCCGCGCCGCCGCGCAGCGTGGAGAAAAGCTGTCGCGAGTTCGTCGTCGCCGCCACCGAAATCGCCGCCGGCGACGTGCCCGGTGAGGAGATGGCGTTGAGCGTGGGGAAGACGTCGCCC
>JBGOUV010000549.1:0-3459 GCA_041477815.1 Terriglobia bacterium
CCGGGCCGCCGCCGGCGGGACAGGTATCCGCGCTGCTGGTGATGGCGGCGGTGGTGATGGGCGGGGGGAGCTTGCCCGGGGGCGTGGGGACGGTGGGGGGGACGCTGGTGGGGGCCTTCATCATGGGTCTGCTGGCGAATGGGTGCGACCTGCTGGGGATCTCGCCTTACATCCAGCAGGCGGTGATTGGAGGCGTCATCATTCTGGCGGTTACCGTGGACGAATTGCGCAAGCGGCGTTTTGTGAAGGGATAGGCGGAGATAAGATTAGAACTGGGACTGGGGATGGCGAGTCTTGCATTGCCACACCCGGCGCGAACCAACGTACTCAACATCCTCGATCCGCAGGTAGGACAAACTACGCCGTTCTCCCACTCCGGGCGATGGACCACGAGATAGTTTGCGCAGTTGTCAGGGTCGGCGAAGTACTTGATTGCCTGTTGAAGAGTGCGAGGTTCAGTAGCCATGCATTTACTACACCGGGTTGCGTGATGGGTCAAGCATATTTTTATCCAAATTTGCGCTCGATAACGTCTACCGAATCGAGGGTTTGCCGAGCCCAAATCGAGGGGTGTGGGGTCTTGCCACGGGCTAGGCCGGGCTGCCCGGGCTGCTTACGGTCGCAGGGGCGCGGTGCTCTGCAGGGCCGTGACCGCCGCCGCGTAGAAGATATCGTCGGCGGCGCACCCCCGCGACAGGTCATTGGCCGGCTTCTCCAACCCTTGCAGGAACGGCCCCAGCGCCAGGGCGCCTCCCAGCCGCTCAGCCAGCTTGTAGCCGATGTTGGCCGCATTCAGGTCCGGGAAGACCAGCACGTTGGCTCGCCCCGCCACCGGCGAACCCGGCGCCTTCGACTTCCCCACTGCCTCTACCAGCGCCGCGTCGGCCTGCAAATCCCCGTCCACGGCGAGTTGCGGGGCCCTTTCACGGACAATGCGCACGGCCTCCACCACCCGGTCCACCAGCGGATGTTTGGCGCTCCCCTTGGTCGAGAACGACAGCATCGCCACCCGCGGCTCCGCCTCGAGAAAAATCCGGGCGTTCTCCGCCGCTGCAATCGCGATGTCGGCCAGCTCCGCCGGACTGGGACTCGGATTGATGGCGCAATCCGCGAAGCTCAACCCGCGTCCCTCGCGTGTCACCATCAGCATAAAGCTGGACACCAGCCGGTACCCCGCCTTCATGCCGATACAATGCAGCGCCGCCCGCACCGTGTCGGCGGTGGAGTTCGCCGCCCCGCCCACGAACCCCTCCACGTCCCCGTTGGCCAGCATCAGGGCCCCGAAGTACAGCGGCTTTCGGGCCAGGTCGGCGGCTTCCTTCTGCGTCACCCCTTTGTGCCGCCGCCGTTCATAGTAGATGGCCGCATACCGCCCCAGCTTGTCCGACTTCTCCGGCTCGACGAACTGGACCCCTGGAATCTCCCGGCACGGCCCGATCAAAACCGGCTGGACCACTTTCTCCCGCGCCAGTCGCGCCGCCGCCGCCAGCACGCGCTCGTCGGCTCCTTCCGGGAACACGATCCGGCGGTTCCGTACCCGCGCCCGGGCCACCAGCTGCCCGGTAAACTCCTCGATCGACATAAGGCCATCTTACACCGGCGCCACGAACCGCCGCCCCCGCACGACCGCCGCCCGGCTCACGATCCGCTGCTTCGCCTTCACCCGATTCCGCTGTGAATCCACCAGCTCGAACTCCCCGTCCTCTATGGCCAGCAGAGCCACGTCGGCCGGCCCCCCCACCCGCAGCGTCCCCAAGCCGTCCACGCGGCCCACCACCTTCGCCGGATTCGACGTCGACCGCAGCAGCACATCGTCGAAGCTCATCCCCAGGTACAGCAGCTTCGACATGGTGGTCGGCATGTCGTAGACGGGGCCATTGATGTTCAGGTTGTAGATGTCGGTGGAGATCGAATCCGCCACGAAGCCCGCCTCCAGGCACTTGCGCGCGGCCGCGAAGTTAAAGCTCCCCAACCCATGCCCGATGTCGAAATGGACCCCCCGCGCCCGCGCTTCCTGGACACCCGGCTTCAGCTTCCCCGCGGCGTCCACCAGTCCCAGGTTGTGCCCGTTATACGAGTGCGTCACCACGTCCCCCGCGCGCATCAGCTCCATCACCTCGGGCGTCTCGGGCGGCGCAAAGCTGATGTGCACCATGAGCGGAATCTTGAAGGTGTCGCACAGCTCCCGGGCGATCTTCAGAAAATCCAGGCTGTATCGCCCGTTCATGTTCGAACCCACCTGCAGCTTCACCCCGAGCAGCACGTCGCGGTTGGCGGCCACGGTTTCTCCGGTGCGCTTCATCATCCCCCGCACATACTTCACCGGGTCGGTATCGGGATTCCGGTCGTTGGGGTACAGGTACACGTAAGCGAAGATTCGCGCCTGCGAACGGTCGATGATAAACTTGCGGAAGCCGGGAAACGTGTCGTAGCCGAAACTTCCGGCGTCGACCCAGGTGGTGACGCCGCTGCGGGCGCCGATGGCGTCGGCCTCGATCCCCAGGCCCGTCCCTCCCCAGTAGCAATGGGTATGCAGGTCCACCAGCCCCGGCACGACGTACAACCCCCGGGCGTCGATCACGTCCCGCCCGGCCTCCGGCGCGATGAGCTCCTCGATGGCCGCAATCTTGCCGTCCAGAATCCCTACGTCGGCCCGCGCTTTGAATCCCCGCCGGGGATCCCGCACTTCGCCGCCGCGGATCACGATGTCGTAGCGCCGGCCGGGACCTTGCGCCCACGCCACCGACCCGCCCGCCACTGCCAGCCAGCTTCGTCGCGTCATGGTCATGATGTGCTATAAGATAGCAGAGGAGCGAGTTGGATGGATCCTGAATCGGAAGGCGGCCTCGAGGAGGTTAGAGAGACTCTCCGCGAAACCGCCAAGAATATCGAATCCCAGCAGGCCGCCCAGCAGGCCGCCTCCGCCGACTTCGACGCCAGACTCCGAAACCTGTCCGACATCGTTTTCTCCCTCGCCCGCACCTCCTCCGAGCACGACGTCAAGATTGACAAGCTTATCGAAATCGTCGCTCCCCTCGCCCAGACCGTTCGCAACGACCACCAGACCATCGCCCGTATTCTTGAGATTCTGGCGTCGCTAGCCGAGGCCGACGAGCAGATCCGGCGGGAGTTCCAGGAACGCAACGCCCGGGTCGACGAGGAGCACCGCCGGCTCGACGAGCAAATCGCCATCCTCGTTCGCATGATGGATGAATGGGTTCGCCGCCAGCCTCCGAATGGCAAGGGCGCCTGAGCCCCTACCCCAACAGCTCTCCCGCCAGCCAAACGATATAACCGGTGTTTCTCCGCCTCACCTCCTCCACCAGCTCCGGCGGCAGCTCGTCCAGCTTCTCCTTGAAGAACCTGCCGTCCTGGTCCCGCGTCCCCACCAGGTTGCCCAGCCAGAAGACCAGAAACAGGTTCCCGTCCACCCGTCCCTTCCGGTAGTCCCCTAGGTAG
>JBGOUV010000324.1:0-7932 GCA_041477815.1 Terriglobia bacterium
GTGCCGGAAGCCGGTGATGCCTCCCCCTATTTCGGTGACACTAACGGTTACATTAGGTTGAAAGCGAAACGGCCACCCGGAATCGAATGGCCGTTAAATCTTTTAGAATCTATGGTGCGGAGAGGGGGACTTGAACCCCCACGAGATTGCTCCCGCTAGCACCTCAAGCTAGTGCGTCTGCCAATTCCGCCACCTCCGCACAGTCGGGCGAGACTACTTTTTGCCGGCCGGGGCCGGTTGATGACCCGGAGCCGTCTGCTGGTGGCCGCCGCCGGGGGCCGGGACCGGCACCGTGATCGTATCGGTCGAGATCTTCGGGTTCGGGCCCGTTCCTTCCGGCGTCAACTGAATGTTGACCGGCGCTCCGCTGGTGGCCGGGACCCCGGGCGCCGGCGCCGTGGTCTTGGCCGGAACCACGGGAGCCTTGGTCGAGGTCTTTTCCTTGTCCAGGACCGACGAGCCGGTCCCACCCCGGCGCGTCGCCAGAATCGACAACGTGATCGAGGTAAGCATGAAGGCCACGGCCGCTACCGTGGTCGCTTTCGAGAGCACCGTCGCCGCGCCGCGCGGCCCGAAGGCGGTCTGGGAGCCCATGCCGCCAAATGCTCCCGCCAGATCCGCCGCCTTGCCACTCTGTAGCAGCACGACGATGATCAGGAAGAAGCAGACCACCACGTGAATTGTTACCAGCAGGTAGATCATAAAGAAAGCTCAATCAAAAGTTTACTATGGAGGCCATGGAGGCGGGGGTCAGGCTGGCGCCGCCTACTAAGGCTCCGTCTATCTCGGGGCGGGCCATCAAGCCTTGGATATTATCGGGCTTGACGCTGCCGCCGTAGAGGATACGGAGATACTCGGCGGGTAGCGGTCCGAATCGTCTGGCCGCGCGCTCGCGGATCAGGCGGTGCGCTTCGGCAGCGATTTCGGGGGTCGCCGTACGGCCGGTCCCAATCGCCCACACAGGCTCGTAAGCTACCAGTATCCCAGAGAATTGGTCGGTGGTCAAACCGGCGAAAGCGCCCTCGAACTGGTCGATCAGGACCTTGCCCGTTTGGCCGGCTTCGCGCTCCTCCAGGCGCTCGCCGATGCACACGATGGGGACCAGGCCGGCGGACAGGGTGGCGCCCAGACGCCGGTTCACGGTGGGGTCGGTCTCGCCGAAGTACTGGCGGCGCTCGCTGTGGCCGAGGATGACGTGGGTGCATCCGGCGGCGGCCAGCATGGGACCCGAGACCTCTCCGGTGAAAGCGCCTTCGCGCTCCCAAAACAGATTCTGGCCACCTACGTGAATGCGGGTGCCACGGGTCATTTCGACGGCCGCGGCGAGGGCCGGAAAGGCCGGGCAGAGGACGATTTCACAATGGGTCGAGCTCTCCACCAGGGGCTTGAACTTCTCGAAGAAGTCCACCGTCTCGGCCACGGACTTATACATCTTCCAGTTGCCGGCGATGACAGGCGTTCGTTTGCTCACGTACGGAGTTCCTCCAGAAAGCTGGTCCCGGCGCTGATGCGGGCGCCGAAGTTGTAGGCTACGGTTTGGCCGATGTCGGCCAGGGAGCGGCGGGTGCCCAAGGCGACGGCAGGGCGAACGCGCGCGCCCCAGACGAGCAGAGGCACGTATTCGCGGGAGTGGTCGGTGGAGGGCGTGGTCGGGTCGCAGCCGTGGTCGGCGGTCAGGATGAGCAAGTCGTCGGGGCCCAGGGAGGCCTCGATCTCGGGGAGCCGGCGGTCGAAGTGCTCGAGCGCCGCCGCGTAGTTCTCGACGTCGTTGCGGTGGCCCCAGAGCATGTCGAAGTCCACCAGGTTCACGAAGATGAGTCCTTCCGTTTGTCTATCGACTGCGGCTAGAGTCTGGTTGATACCGTCCTCGTTATTCTTGGTCTTGACCGAGGCGGTCAGGCCCCGGCCGAGAAAGATGTCGGAAATCTTGCCCACGCCGCAGACCGGCACGCCGCGCTCCGACAGCCGGTCGAGGAGCATGCCGGCGGGCGGCGGGACGGCGTAATCGTGACGGTTGGGGGTGCGGTGGAAGGACCCGGGAGCGCCGAGGAAAGGCCGGGCGATCACGCGGGCTACCTCGAGCGGGCCGCGGAGCAGGTCGCGGGCGGCCTCGCAGATCCGGTACAGCTCGGGGACCGGAATGACTTCCTCGTGGGCGGCGATCTGGAGGACGCTGTCGGCGGAGGTATAGACGATAGGCGAGCCGGTGCGCAGGTGTTCGGCGCCGAGTTCTTTTATGATCTCGGTGCCGGAGGCGGCGACGTTGCCGAGGGTCCGGCGGCCGATGCCGGCTTCGAACGCGGCCACGAAATCGCGGGGGAAGCCGTGGGGGAAGAGGGGAAACGGTCGATCGAGGATAATGCCGGCCATCTCCCAATGGCCGGTGGTGGTGTCCTTGCCCGGGGAAGCTAGCGTACAGCGTCCATAGGCCCCGGCGGGATGAGAAGCGGGGGGGAGGTGGGCGAGGGGCTTGATATTGGCCAGACCGAGGCGGGTGAGGTGGGGCAAGGTCAGGCGGCGCTGTTGGGCGATGTGGCCGAGAGTGTCACTGCCCTGGTCGCCGTAGGCGGCGGCGTCGGGCATCTCACCGATGCCGACCGAGTCGAGGACGATCCAGAGGACGCGCCGGAACATGAACTCCCATTGTAGGGGATTCCCTCAGATCTCCATCACCGCCTTTACATCGGGGGGCAGGCGGCGTTCTTCGTCTTGGCCGGTGAGCCACGATACCCCTATGAACACTACCAGCGACACCAGCAGCGCGAAAGCTCCCACGTTCATGCCGTAGGGGAGGGTGAAGAGCTTGTGGCGGGCGGACAGTTCGAGGGTGAAATTCAAAATGAGGCTGATGGCGATGGAGGCTACGCAGGCGGATCCAGTCGCGCGCTTCCAGTTCATACCTATGGCCACAGGGGGTACGATGGCCGCGGCGAAGGTCCCCCAGCCGAAGGTCCCGAGCAGCGCCACCAGGTTCTCCATGTAGAGGGCGAAGACGGCGGAGATCACCAGCAGCACTACCGTAGCGACGCGGCTCCAGAACAGCTCGCGCGGGAGGGTGCGGCGGGTCCAGGCGATGGGGATATCGCGGACCAGGGCGGCGGCGCCGATATTCAGGAAGCTGTTGGCGGTGGACATGATGGCGGCCAGGAGACCGGCGAAGACCACTCCGGCTACTATGGCCGGCGTATAGTGCATCAGGAATATCGGGGCGGCCAGGTCGGGCGTCGCTAGCGGCTTCTGACCGCCGGCCTGGACCAGGCTGCGCATGGCCAGGCCGATACTCATCCACAGCAGGCTGCAGATCATGTAGACCATACCGGTCAGCAGCGCGCCCCAGCGCAGGTCGCGGGGATTCTTGAGCATGAGAAACTTGGTGATGCCGTGCGGCTGTCCCATCCAGCCGAGGCCGAAGATCAGGTACCAGCTCAAGGCAGTCAGGGGCCCGCGCGTCCCCCAGGGGCCGATGAACTTAGGGTCCATGGCCTGGAGGGTCTGGCTGATGTGGGTCAGGCCGCCGCCGCTCTGGAGCGCGTAATAGAGGACCGCGACGGAGGCGCCCATCATCACAATGCCCTGGAACAGGTCGTTGTAGACGCCGGCCAGGATGCCGCCGGCCACGGTGTAGAAGCCGAGGATGCCGAGTCCGATGAGCAGGGCCACGGGCAGGCTGACGTCGAGCACGGCGACCAGCACCACGCCCGTGGCCATCACCTGGGTGCCCAGGTACCCGACCACGCCCAGCACCAGGGCCAGGGCCATCATAAGGCGGGGCCAGCGCCCGCCGTAGCGGACGGCCACGGCGTCGGGCAGGGTGAGGATCTCGCGGCACTCGGCCAGCAGGCGCAGGCGTTTCCCTAGCAATACCCAGCTCAGCGTGAAGCCGATGGTGGCCGGGAAGGTCATCCACAGCGAGCTCATGCCGGACTCGTAGACCAGTCCCGGACCGCCCACGAACCCGAACCCGCTCATGATGCTGGCCATCGTGGCGATAGCCATCACCACCATGCCCAGGCTGCGGCCGGCGACGAAGAAATCGGCGCTGCTGTGGGTCCGGCGCAGGGCCCACACGCCGATGCCGAAGCAGCACGCCAGGTAAAGCAGGACGCAGGCGAGGATCACCGGCGACTGGAACAGCGGGATCACTCGGCGGGCCTCCGGCGGCCGTGCTCGGCTAGAAACTTTTCTAGCTTGTCGTCGGGGAGAACGGAGGAGCGGAAGAGGAGGCCGTAGAGCAGAGCGGCGAGCAACGGCATGGGCCAGATGCCGTAGACGAGCAAGGCCGTCGCTGCCGGAAGTCCCAGGATGAGGCGGGAGGAGTCAGCGAGCCAGACCATCCCGGCGAGCAGGACGACGTACGCGGCGAAGAGGAGGAGAAGGGCGGGATGAAGGCGGGTGAAGCCTAGAACCAGACCCAGGACCAGCAGCGCGCAGGCGGCGATGCCGAAGCCGAGCCAGGCGTGGAGGGGAAACAACGCCAGGGCGGCGAGGGTGACGGCGAAGATGGCCGCGACGGTCCGGTCAGACATGGCCGCTGCCCACTACTACCGCCGGATTCGACAGCCTCCCGATCTCAGGTACTTCGATGATCACCTCATCCCCCGGAGCCAGCGCCGCGTCCTCGGTCACAATGATACCCGTACCCGTCAGCACCACCGTCGCCGCCGGCACCGGGTTGGCCCGCAGCAGGTATTCCACCAGGTACTCGAACTTGCGGTAGAGCTTGGCAGTAGATACCGAGCCCTGGAAGACGGTCGCCGCCCCGCGCCGGATGGTGCAGGTTACCTGCAGGTTGTAGGGGTCGCCGATCTCGTCAGGGGTAACCAGCACCGGGCCCAGCGCGCAGCAGCCCGTATACATCTTCGACTGCGGCAGGTACAGGGCGTTCTCCCGCTCAATGTCCCAGGCCGAGACGTCGTTGCCGAGGGTGAAGCCGACGATCTTGCCCCGGCCATTGATTACCATGCCGATCTCAGGCTCCGGAGCGGTGAACCTGGAATCGAAGCGGATCCCGATGGGCTCGCCGGGACCGACACAAACCCGGGCCGTGCCTTTGAAGAAAATCTCCGGACGCGGGGCGCGATAGACGTAATGATACATGCCCTCACGCGCGCCCAACTCGGTGTCGCGGAACTCGGCGCTGGGGCCGTAGGTGCAGCCGCAGGCCCAAACCTCGGGTGGGTGGACCGGAATCTCGGGCCGCCCGTCGACCGCTTCGGACGAGGCCAGTTCCCCGGCCAGGTCGGACAACTCGCGTCCGGCCTTTTCCGCCTCGGCGATCAGGCCGGCGACGGTGCGGCCGGGGATGAGGCGGTAGCGTCCTCCGCCGGCGATGGCGGCAGTTCCGTGGATCTGTGCCAGCTTCATACGTCAGTATTTGAGATATACAGTCTTATAATCGGTATAGAAGTCCATGGCCGCCGGACCCTGCTCCTTGGGCCCGAAGCTGGAGTCCTTGGTGCCGCCGAAGGGTAACTGGTACTCGACGCCCGCGCTCGGCAGGTTCACGGTCAGCAACCCCGCCTCGATCTTCGAGATGTAATCGAAGATCCGCGAGACGTTCTGGGTCTGGATCGACGCCGAGAGGCCGAAGGCCACGTTGTTGGCGACCCGGATGGCGTGGTCGAAATCGCGCGCCTTCATCACCGCCAGCACCGGACCGAAGATCTCTTCCTGGGCGATGGTCATGCCCTCTTCGACGCCGGTGAAGATGGTGGGCTCGACGAAATAGCCTTTGGCCAGGGCGCCCTCGGTCAGATGGCGGCCGCCGAACTGCAACCTGGCCTCTTTCTTGCCAATCTCGATGTAGCGCAGATCGGTATCGAGCTGGGCCTTATCGATGGCCGGGCCGATGTCGATGCCGGCCTCCATGCCATTGCCGACCTTGAGCTTCGCCGTACGCTCCACCAGGGCGTCGACGAAGCGGTCGTAGATGCCCTCCTCGACGATCACGCGGCTGGTGGCGGTGCATTTCTGGCCGGTGGAGAAAAACGCCCCGTTGACGGTGTTTTCGACGGCGGCCTTGAAGTCCGCGTCGGCCAGGACGATGGTCGGATTCTTGCCCCCCATCTCAAGCTGGATGCGCAGGCGGCGGCGCGAGGCGCGCTCATGCAGCCAGGCGCCGATCTCACAAGAGCCCGTGAAGGAAACAGCCTTGAGGGGCTTCGCCTCGACCAACGCCTCTCCCAACTCCCCGCCCGATCCGGCAATGAAATTGACGACACCTTTCGGAAGGCCGGCTTCGGACAGGGCCTCCACCAGCCGCCAGGCGCTCAGCGGAGCGGCGGAAGCGGGCTTCAGCACCACGGTGTTCCCCGCCACCAGTGCCGGCGCGAGCTTCCAGGCCGGGATGGCGCTGGGGAAGTTCCACGGCGTCACCAGGCCCACCACGCCCAAAGGCTTCCTCACCGCGAACATGAACACCCGGTCCCGCTCCGACGGCACCAAGTGACCCGGCAGCCGCGAGCCTTCCGCGCCGAAGTACCTGAAGATGTTGATCGCGCGCCGGACCTCGCCCTTGGATTCGGGCAGCGTCTTGCCTTCTTCGCGCGTCATTTCCTGGGCCAGTTGCTCGAAGCGGGAGTCCAGGATCTCGGCGGCCTTGAACAGGTAGTTGCCCCGCGCCGGGCCGGTGAGCGACGCCCATCCGGAGTAGGCACACTGCGCGGCGGCGGCGGCGTTGGTCACGTCCTGGGCGCTTCCTCGGGCAAACAGCCCCACGACCTCGTCGGTGGCAGCCGGATTCCGATTCTCAAACGTCTTGGCCGCGGCGACCCATTCGCCGTTGATGTAATTGGGATAGGTGTGCATCTTCTTCTTGTACTACAATTCAAGGCCTATGCCAAATGAGGGGAAGGTCGTTCTCGTAACCGGCGCTTCGAGCGGAATCGGAGCGGCGACGGCGAAGGAGTTCGCAGGGGCGGGCTATCAGGTCGTCCTGCACTACAACTCGAACGAGGCGGGCGCCCGCCGCACCGTGGAAGCGATCGAGAAGACCGGCGGCAAAGTGTCGGCCCTGCAAGCCGATCTGTCGGTGGCCGAGTCGGCGCGCGCCTTGGTGGCCCAGACCTTGGAAAGGGCCGGGCGTATTGATGTACTGGTTAACAATGCCGGCTCGCTCCTGGCGCGCCGTCCCTTCCTGGAGGTGACCGACCAGTTCTGGCAGCAGGTGCTGGACGTGAACCTGAACAGCGCCTTCTGGGTGACGCGGGCGGTGGCGCCGCATATGGCCGAGCGGCGCAGCGGGGTGATCATCAACGTCAGCTCCATTGCGGCGCGCAACGGCGGCGGGCCGGGTGCCCTCCCCTACGCCACATCCAAGGCGGCTATGACCGGATTCACCAAGGGTCTGGCCCGGGAGATGATCCCCTACGGGATCCGTGTGAACGCGGTGAATCCCGGCGTGATCCTGACCCCGTTCCACGAGACGTTTACCACTGACGAGCGGATGAAGGCGATGGTGTCGACCATCCCGCAAGGGCGTCCGGGGGCGTCGGAGGAAATTTCCGGGGTCATCCTGTTCCTGGCCTCCGAGGCGGCGTCGCATATGGTGGGGGAGTCGGTTGAAGTGAACGGCGGGATGCTGATGGAGTGACTCCGGTACGATACCCCATGCGCACTGTTGTTGATTCATCTTCCACATAGTAGAATGCCCCGAAGGCGGTTAGGCGCCAAGCTGAAGGACATATACATTAGGGCAAGGCAGCGCTGCTGGTGTCGGATCGGATCGCTTGCGGTGTCATGCTCCAGGAAGCAGCGCAGGATGGCGACTAGATCCGGCGTTGTTTTTACCAGGGTCGGGCGGCCAGCGCCTGGACGGCGGGTCCGGCCGATGAGCACAGTCTGATCCAGCCGTTGCTGCCGGCCTCGAGCGGCGGTGTTTCGCCGGTTCCTGGATACAATCGAGACGCAAATGCCGGCCGAGTTGGAGGTGCA
>JBGOUV010000446.1:0-5134 GCA_041477815.1 Terriglobia bacterium
CAGCCGAAAGGCCCCGGCCACGCTCTCGCGGTTCCAGCCGAAGTCGCCGAGTCCTCCAGACACCCTCAGCTCAGCAGCCTCGGGCCGCCTGGTGATCACGTTGACGGCTCCGCCCACCGCCTCCGAGCCATAGAGCGTCGACCCGCTGCCCCGCAGGACCTCCATCCTCGCAACGGCCTCCAGGGGCAAGGGCAGGTCCAGGTCGTGGTGGCTGCTCTGAGGATCGCTGACCCGGTGTCCATTGATCAGCACCAGCGTCTGGCCGAAGCCCCCGCCCCGCACGTGTACATCGGCTTGGGTCCCGTCCACGCCCCGCTCGCGAACGTCCACCGAAGCATCCATCTTGAGCAGATCGGTCAGCCACGACCCGGGAACCAGGGCGTTCTCCACCGGGATCACCGTGATCGAGCGGTCGACTTCATCGAGTTGCCGAGGCTCCGGCGTGCCGGTAACCACCACCGGCGGCTCCACGCGTGTCTGCAGCGCCAGGACGACCGTACGGCTCCCCGGCGCATCGGCGGCAAGCGTAGCCGAGGCCAAGTCAGCCGCCTCCACGATCAGTCGGTGGCGGCCGCTGGCCAGGCCACAAAGCCGGGCCGCTCCGGCCGCGTCGGTGCGCGCGGTCTTCTCGCCCGCCCGCACCGCGGCCCCGGCCACCGCCAGACCCGCCGGGTCGCGCACCTGCACCTCGAGGCAGTCGGCCCCAGCCGCGCCTGCCGCCAGCAGCGTTGTTAACAGTAGTCCAACCCCAGGCGTCATTCTAGACAGAGGTGCTGTCGGTGAACCATCTTCTAGTATAGGAAGGCCGGGAATGTGGCGACAATGATTCTAACGGTACCCGCCGCAACCACCGTGGTAGGCGGCCACGCCCTGGTCGCAGCCGCCCGCGCCGGCGACCGGACGGCCTTCGGTCAATTGTATCACCAATATTGGCGGATGGTTCACGGGATCCTGCTGGTCCGCGTCCCCCGCAACGAGGTCGACGACCTCGCCCAGGACGTATTCCTTTCCGCCTGGCGCCAGTTGCACGCTCTGCGGGACGCGGCGGCCTTCCCGGGATGGCTGGCCCGGATCGCACGGAACCGCGCCCACGACCACCACCGGCGCTCCCAGAACAGCGTGGAGCTCTCCGAGGATCTGCCGGTTGAGGACGCGCCCGAGGCCGAGGCCTGCCAGGCCCTGGCCGCGATCCAGTCCCTGCCCGACGCCTACCGTGAGACGCTAATTCTTCGCCTCGTGGAGGGCCTGACCGGACCTGAGATCGCCGCGCGCACCGGCTTGGCCCCGGGGTCGGTGCGGGTGAACCTGCACCGGGGCATGAGACTGCTGCGCGAGAAACTGGAAGGGAGGGGAGCCCATGTCTAACGACTACTGGTGGGACCGCTCCGGCCAGCCGGACCCGGAAGTGGAACGCCTGGAGAGGGTGCTGGGCCGGCTCCGCTCCGTTCCCCCACCGCTCGATTTGCCTGAGCCGAAGGTAGTGGCGATGCCGCGCCGCTGGTGGGCGCTGCAGGCCGTGGCCGCCGGACTCGTGCTGGTCCTGACCGCGACCTGGGTGGTAACCCGCCCGATGAAGACCACCTGGAACGTGTCCTGGCAGCGCGGCTCGCCGGCGGGCCGGGAGCGCCTGGCCGTGGGGGAGTGGCTGGAAACCGATGCCGCCTCGCGCGCCCAGATCCAGGTCGGCCGCATCGGCCAGGTGGACGTCGCGCCCAACACGCTGCTGCGGCTGGTGGCCGCCCGCTCCACCGATCACCGCCTGGCCCTGCGGCGCGGCGAGATCCGCGCCCGCATCTCGGCGCCGCCTCGCCTGTTCTTCGTCGAAACCCCCTCCGCCCTGGCCACCGACCTTGGCTGCGACTACACGCTCCAGGTCGATGACAACGGCGTCGGGCTCCTGCACGTCTCCCACGGCTGGGTGTCGTTCGAGCTGGCCGGACGGGAGTCGTTCGTCAGCGAAGGAGCCAGTTGCGTCACCCGCCCCGGCGTCGGACCCGGAACCCCCTATTACGAGGATGCCTCGGAGGCCCTCCGCGCGGCCCTCACCAGGTTCGACTTCGAAAGCGGCGGCCCGGCGGCCCTGCAAGTCATCCTGGCCGAGTCCCGCCGCCGGGACGCCCTGACCCTCTGGCACCTGCTGGCCCGCACCACCGACCCCGACCGCGGCCGCGTCTATGACCGCCTGGCCGCCCTGGTCGACGTGCCCGCAGGAGTTACCCGCGAAAAGGTGGTCGCCGGCGACAAGCCTACCCTGCAACTCTGGTGGGATGAGCTGGGTCTGGAGGAAGGTGGCTGGTGGCGGTAAATTCCAGACTTGTAAGATATACCTCCTCATGGTACGTTGCAAACCATGGCACACCGTACCACCGCCCTCGCGCTAGCCCTCGTCCTCCTCGCAACGCAGCCCGGCTGCAAAGTCAACAAGGTCAGAAAAGTCGACGTCGCCACGGTACCGCAGCCTGAAAAGGAAACCCTCAGCGGCGTCACCACCAAACTCGGAGAAGAGGTGTCTTTCGACTGGCCGGGCGGCGCCCTGAAGGAGGATGTCATCCACGCCCAGGTTAAGAAGGCGCCCTATTCGATTCCCCTCAGCGAGGTGCAGCGTCTCTGGATCACCCGCCAGGGGATCTCCACCGCCCGGACCATCGGCCTGTCGGCGGCGATTGCGGTCGGCACGCTGGTTGTCCTGGCCGCGATTGTGCTCGCCACCAAGCAATCCTGCCCCTTCGTCTACTCCTGGGACGGAACGCGGTATGTCTTCGACGCCGAACCCTACGGCGGCGCGATCGCGCGCGGCCTCGAGCGGGACGACTATTCCCCCCTCGACCACCTGCGCCCGCAGGACGGCCTCTACCGGCTCCTGCTCACCAACGAGGTGGACGAAACGCAGTACACCAACTTCCTGGAGCTGTGGGTGGTGGATCATCCCCGCGGCACTCGCGTACTGCCCGATGATGACGGCCGGCTCTACGCCCTGACCCAGATTCAGCCCCTTGCCGCCGCTCGCGACCGCCACGGTAACGACCTCCTGCGCTGGCTCCAGGCCACAGATCGCCGGATCTGGGAGCCCGCAGCCACAGTGGGCTCCGACGGCGAGCTCCGCCAGGAGGTCATTCTCACCTTCGCCAAGCCGGCCGGAGCCACGCAGGCCAAGCTCATCGTCAACGCCGGCACCGGTCTGTGGGGTTCGCTCATGATCAAAAGGATGATCGAGCTGCGCGGGCGCGAAGCCGCCGCCTGGCTCGCCTCCCTGGACACCGACCCTGCCCAGACGGAGGCGCTGCACTCCTGGACCGCGCGAGAAGAGCTCTACCGGCTGGGAGTCTACGTGGAAGAACCCACCGGCTGGGAATGGCGCGGCTCGTTCCTGGGGGCCGGCCCCCTGCTGGTAAAGGACCGGGTCGTACCTCTAGACCTGAGCCGCGTGCGAGGCAGCCAGCTCCGGCTGCGCTTGCGCCCGCCTCTGGGGTTCTGGGCGCTCAACTCCTTCGCCATCTCTTACGCGGCGGACCAGACGGTAGACTCCCAGCGCGTGTCGCCCACCCTGGCCCGCACCACGCAGGGCCAGAACGTCCTGCCGGACCTGCTGGCCAAAGACGATCGGTATTACGCTATGCCTAACATGACGGACCGGGCCGAGCTTACCTTCCCGGCTCCTCCTGCCAAGCCCGGCATGGATCGAACCGTGATCCTGCACAGCCGAGGCTGGTATCAGCTCCACCTGGCCGCCGGCGGCGATGGGGACGTCAAGACGTTGCAGGCGATCGCCCTAGGTCGCGATGCGGCCGCTCGCTACGCCGTTGACGAATACGGCCAGTGGCAGGCCGCCCGTCAAACTCCCGGGAGTAAGTCTTTCAGCACCAGCCGCCAGCCGACACCCCAATAATCGTCGGGCTCGACGGTGAAAGCGGCCTCCAGCGCCGCTCCCGCGCCCAGGGCGCCGGCGCGTCCGGCCATGTTCCATCCCATGGCGCTCATGGTGCGTCCGTCCTGGCGTAGCACCAGCTTGAGGTGCTTCTCTTTCACGATCCGCGGCTCGCTCGATATCTTCACCCCGGCCGACGCAAACACCGGCTCGGGGTTGCCCATGCCGTAAGGCTCGAGCCGCTCCAGGGCGGCCATGTTCTGCTCGTTGATGTCGGCAAAGGCGAGATCGGCGTCCACCGCCAGCTCGGCGATAAGGTCTTCCGGGGTCAGCCGGGCCCGGGCATACTGCTCGAACCGCGCCCGCAATTCGTCGACTCGTGCGGCCGGCAGCTCAAACCCGGCCGCCTGCCGGTGCCCCCCGTGCCGGTGGAACAGGTCTTTCATCGACTCCAGCGCTTCCAGGAGATGAAAGCCCCGGATGCTCCGACCCGAGCCGCGGGCGACGCCTGCCTCCGTGTCGATCGAGACCACCAAGGTCGGCCTATGGAAGCGCTCGACCAGGCGCGAGGCCACAATCCCAATGACGCCGCGATGCCACCCCTCGCCGGCGGCCACCAGCGAGGCCTGCTCCTCCGGCAGCGCCTCCGGCAGCGCGCCCAGCGCGTCCTCCAGGATCGCCCCTTCGGTCAACTGGCGGTCGCTGTTCAGACCACTCAAGCGCGCCGCCAGCTCCGCCGCGCGCGCCGCATCGGACACCGAAAACAACTCCACCACGTCCGCCGCCGTGGCCATCCGTCCGGCGGCGTTGAGCCGCGGCGCCACCCGGAACGCCACCTCTCCCGCGGTGGGACGCCGCCCCTCGGCAAAGCCGGCCGACGCCAGCAGCGCCTTCAGGCCCACGTTGACCGGCCGGCGCAGACCCTCCAGCCCGAACTTCACGATGATGCGGTTCTCTCCCAGCAGCGGCACCACGTCGGCCACGGTTCCGATCGCCACCATCCGCAGCATCGACAGCAGAACCTTCTCCAGACGCTCGCGCGGCCACTCCAGGCTGCCCAGCAGCGCCTGGGCCAGTTTGAACACCACCCCCACCCCGCAGAGATTCTTCTCCGGATACGGGCACCCCGGCTGGTTGGGGTTCAGGAAGGCCAGGGCCGGCGGCAGCGCCTCATCCGGCAGGTGGTGATCGGTTATAATACAATCAATGCCTATAGCGGCGGCGCGCTCCACCACCGGGGTCTCCCGCGTGCCGGTATCGACGCTGACG
>JBGOUV010000445.1:0-5159 GCA_041477815.1 Terriglobia bacterium
CGGAATGAAGAGCCAAAACGTTATGTGTGGCGCGCGAAGGGGGAGGATATCCTACGAAAGATTGAGCGGGCCAAAGCGGTGCTAGCTCGGATTATTGATGGTTAATTCAATTACAGGACACTAGACGGTCCGGGTCGAGCTGTGAGATACAATGTATCTCAAGAGGTCGTATCATGGCGACGACAATGGTTCACGTTCGCGTGGATGAGAAGACGAAGCAGCGGGCCGCGAAAACACTGGCCCGGATGGGAATCTCCGTGTCCGACGCCGTGCGCATGTTGCTGGTCCGCGTGGCCGCGGAGAAGGCCCTTCCATTCGATGTGAAGGTCCCGAACGCGACAACCGTGAAGGCGATGCGCGCCGCCGACAAGGGCAAGGGCCGGCGGCTGGATTCCGCGGGCGCACTGTTCAAGGACCTAGGAACCCACCTATGCCATCCATGATGGAAAGCTTCATGGAGCAAGCAACCGTCCCAACTGTGGATTCAGTTGCACCGGAGGCTGCTGAATGGTCGACGTGGGACGCGACTGGTTTTGCTCCGTGGACAACGAGGGCGTTCGCGTCGGGCGAGAGCATCGGCGCGACCCCGCGTAGCCGTCTAACGCGGTGCTGCAGGCGGCGGCCAAAAGCAGGCCACGCCTGAACCGTTAGGCGAATGGAGGAGGCGCTTGCCCCGAAAGTTGCGGGACCTGATCACAGATCTTACGCAGGCTGGATTCGTAGACAGAGGCGGGAAGGGGAGCCATCGGAACTTCGTTCATCCGAAGGTCCGGAAGCCCGTTACGATCTCCGGAAAGCCAGGAGATGACGTTTTGCATTACCAAGAGAGGGTGGTACGATTGGCGGTTGAGGAGTCGAAGCGATGAGCAAGGGTGACAAGTACGTCAAGTTGGTCGAGTGGTCAGACGAGGACCATTGCTTTATCGGGAGTTGCCCGGAGCTGTTCTACGGTGGTTGCCACGGGCAGGATGCCAAGACGGTTTTCGCGGAACTGTGTGAGATCATCGAGGACACCATCGAGGTGTACGAACGCGAGGGCAAAGCGCTTCCCGAGCCACTCTCCGGCCGTGAGTTCGTCAATGCCTTGCAGGGTGTCGCCTAACGCCAGGCCCTTAGACATCGCAACCGCCCAAAGAATCTGGGCGTCGAGCAGATTTGGCGCTCCTCCCAGGCTAGACCACTACCGGACTGGAAGCACTTCCGCGATTGCCACCTCGAGCCGGATTGGCTACTGATCTACAAAATCGACGGCGACGACCTGCACCTCGTCCGCACGGGAACGCATTCGGATCTGTTCTGAAAAGGTGGGCCTCTGGCGGTGCTGTCCGGCCGCGTTAGACTGGGGTATACTGTCAGCCTCGTGCCTCTCACCTCCGACACGCGCCTTGGGCCGTACGCCATCATCGCCCCTTTGGGGGCGGGTGGCATGGGGGAAGTGTACCGGGCCCGGGACACCCGCCTGGACCGCACCGTGGCCATCAAGGTTCTCCCCGCGCAGGCCGCCGATAACCCCGAGGCCCGCCAGCGCTTCGAGCGCGAGGCCCGCGCCGTCTCGGCCTTGAATCACCCCCACATCTGCACCCTCTATGACGTTGGCCAGCAGGATGGCATCGACTTCCTGGTCATGGAGTACCTGGAGGGCGAGAGCCTCTCGCAGCGGCTCGCGGCGGGCCCGCTTCCCCTCGCGGAGGCCCTGCGCTACGCCGTCCACGTCGCCGACGCGCTGGCCGAGGCCCATCGCCATGGCGTCCTGCACCGCGACTTGAAGCCGGGCAACATCATGCTCACCAAGGCCGGAGCCAAGCTTCTCGACTTCGGTCTGGCGAAGCTCCGCGAGGGTTCCGACGCCGCCCTGGGCGCCTCCCTGATGCCCACCCGCACCAAAGACCTGACCCAGAAGGGAGCTATCCTCGGCACCGTCCGGTACATGGCCCCGGAGCAACTGGAAGGCAAGGAGGCCGATGCGCGCAGCGACATCTTCGCGTTCGGCGCGGTCCTGTACGAGATGCTCGCCGGCCGCCAGGCTTTCGTGGGGGAGAGCGTGGCGAGCGTCATTTCCGCCATAATTGACGTCCCAGCCGCCGCCCATCTCGACTCTGGTGGGCGGCGCGCCGGCTCTCGATCACATCCTCCAGAAGTGCCTGGCGAAGGACCCGGAGGAGCGCTGGCAGACCGCCCACGATCTGGCCGGCGAGCTGAAGTGGATCGTCGAGGACCGCGCCCCATCCGGACCCGCCTCCGCCGTGGCCGCCGCGCCTACGCCAGGCCCGGCGCCCGCTGCAACGCGCCCGTGGAGAGGGATGGCCGTCGCGGGCGGGGCGGCTCTCCTGGTTGCAGCGGGAGCTCTGATTGGCGGCTGGCTTCGTCCCCAGCCGGTGGAACCGGGCGCGGTTCGCTTCCAACTGGCTTTCCCGGAGGATACCGCACCTGCCGGTGGACTGGGACCCGGACAAGGACCGGGCGCCCCTCAACTGGCGCTTTCACCCGATGGCCGGAAGCTGGCCTTTGTCGCGGTGGACAAGGGCGCCAAATCCTCCCTCTGGATTCGTTCCCTCGATTCGTTTTCCGCCCAGCGGCTCAGCGGCACGGAGGGCGCCGCGTTCCCGTTCTGGTCGCCCGATGGGCAATTTGTCGGCTTTTTTGCCGACGGCAAGCTAAAACGGATCGCTTTCGCGGGCGGGTCGCCACTATCCATCTGCGACGCGAAGTCGGGCCAAGGCGGCGCCTGGAACCGGGACGGAGTGATCGTTTTTACCCCCGATTTTCCGCCTAGCCCGCTGTATCGCGTTCCGGCGGCCGGTGGTGTCGCCACACCGGTGACCACTCTGGACACCGCCGGTGGGGAAGTCCTACACTCCTGGCCGCAGTTCTTGCCCGACGGCCGGCATTTCCTCTATCTGGCCGGAAACGCCAAGGACACCGGAAAGAGCGGGATCTATGCCCAAGCGCTCGGCTCTGCCGAAAGGAAGCTACTGTTGAACACCCGCGTGCGGGCGGCCTATGCGCCGCCCGGCTATCTGCTATTTGTTCGAGAGGGGACGCTGCTGGCCCAGCCACTGGACGAAAAGGCTCTTCGGGTGCAGGGCGAGCCTGTCTCGGTAGCGCAGGACGTCGCCTTTGTGGAACGTTTCGGACGAGCGGCGTTCCACGTGTCCGAAACCGGCGTGCTGGTCTACCGCACCGGCCGCGGCGGAGGCGCCAATAGCCAGCTCGCCTGGTACGACCGCCAGGGCAAACTGCTCCAGACGGCCGGTGAGCCCGGGTTGTACGCCCAAATTGCGCTTTCGCCGGACGAAAAACGGGTAGCGGTACAACTAGTCAATAGCGATCGTCCCGGCACTGACCTCTGGGTGCTCGAGCTGGCGAGCGGCATCTTCTCGCGCCTGACCTTCGATCCAGGCTGGGAGATGGAGCCCACCTGGTCTCCCGACTCGCAGCGCCTGGTCTACACCACCAGCGCCCCCAGTGGGGGAGGCCCCTCCATCGCTGCGGCGCTGCCCCGATCGGACAAACAGGAGCTCCGCGAAATCGTGGTCGCCTCCGGCGCCTCCACGGTTCTCTACGCCGACGACCTGACGAAATTTCCCGACGATTGGTCCCGGGATGGCCGGTTCCTGGTCTATCACAGCGGCGGCCAAATCGTCTCCTTGCTGCCGCTCACCGGTGAGCGCAAACCGCAAATTCTCCTCGATACGCCCTACCGCAAGGACGAGTTTCATTTCTCGCCGGACGGCCGCTGGCTGGCCTACTCCTCCGTTGAATCCGGACGCAATGAGATCTACATCGCCTCGCTCCCTTCCCTCACGCAAAAGCGCCAGGTCTCGAGCGGCGGGGGTTACCAGCCTTTGTGGAGGGCCGACGGCAAAGAGCTTTTCTTCCTCAGCCTGGATCGAAAAATGATGGCCGCAGAGGTCAAGACCGCGAGCGCCGTCATCGAGACCGGCGTCCCCAAAGCGCTCTTTCAGACCGACGCAGGGGACAATGTGGCCTTCAACCAGTATGCGGTAACCGGAAATGGCCAGCGGTTCTTGATCAACGGACCGGTGGCCAAGGTCGCCGAGCCGGTCAGCCAGATCAACGTGGTGCTGAACTTCGCCGCTCAACTGCGCCGCTGACCACCGCAAGGGACCCAGGCTTCGCGATCCACCCCCGGATCAACATCGTCGGCCGGGCCCGAGCCCACGAGTACCCGTCGGCGGGCCAAAATGCTACCGTCGTTCCGTGAGCAGGTGGTTGGTCACCGAGAAGACCCCGGGTACGCCATTGGCCTGCAGGCCGGCGACGTTGCGGTCCATGGAGTTGGCCACTACGCCTTCCAGCGTCACGTCTCCTCTCCTGACGATGATGTGGATCGGCGGATTGGCTCCCAGGGCGTATCGATTCAGGACCGCGTGCCCATAAACGGCCCGGTAGACGGCGAGCCGAAGGCGATCGTCATGGGGTGACAGCGGAAGCACTTCGACCTGGTTCCTCACCTGCTCCACGCCTTCCACCCTCTTTACCACGCGCTCGGCATCGCTTTTCAGGGTAGGCCTGGAAACCTGGCCCAGCAGGGTGACGTTGTAGCCGTCCAGCCGAAACGCCAGGTGGTCGAACACTCCGTAATAGGGCAGCATGATCAGCTCGTGCCGGATGTCGCGCTGCATTCTGGTCTGCGCCTTGGGGGTGATGTAGCGGGCGGATGCAGTGGCCGCTAGCACCGGCAGTGCCGTCATAACCAACACCGATCTGGCAAACACCGTTCGCATAATCCCTCCCACCAGATCAGCAGCAATTGGCTTGCCGGTGTACGGCGCGGTACGACCGCGTAAGAATTGCCAGCCCCTCGCTGGACTCGATTCACCTAAGCCCAGCCTGTCAACAACTTGCGGGGTTGGCAGAAGACCTGCGAGAGACAGTCACAGGAGGGCCGCAAATCATGCCTCACGACATCAGCATCAGCGTCGCAGACTATGGCTCTCAATCGGTCGTATCCGTGGCCGGCGACGTGAACTGGAGAACCTCCCCCCAGGTTCGCACCGCCCTTCTGGATCTGTTCGAGAACCGCCACCGGCGGACCGTGGTGCTGGACCTGCAAGCAGTCCGCCGCATCGACAGCTCCGGAGTCTCCAGCCTGATCGAAGCCCGTCACGCCGCCCAGGAGCAGGAGGCGCACCTCA
>JBGOUV010000447.1:0-5125 GCA_041477815.1 Terriglobia bacterium
CCCGATGGCCGCTGGATCGCTTTCCCGGTACCCTTGGCGCCCCACCGCTCCCGCCTGGCGGTGGCGCGGCTGTCCGGCCAGGTGATCGAAAACGAGCGGGACTGGTCCTATCTCACGCCGGACAACGTCAACGCTTCCCAGCCGGAATGGTCTCCCAGCGGCGAGTGGTTGTATTTCCTCTCCGATCAGACCGGATCGCTGGCGGTGTGGGCGCTGGCTTTGTCCCCCGAAAAGAAAGGCCGGGGGGAGCCTCGGCTCATTCTGGATTTCCCCAGCGTGCGGCTTACCATTGCCGAAATGAGCCCGCGCAACATCGGCCTGTCGGTGGCCCAGGACAAGCTCGCTCTGGGGGTGGCCGAGTATAGCGGGAGCTTGTGGTCGGCGGTGCCCTGAGCGCGCCGCCCTGCCAGGTCAGCCGCAGGGCTCTGCTGGTGGAGTGCCCAGCCCGATAAGAATAGCGCCTTAGAGCCGGCCCAGAGCCTCGTCGTTGAAAAGCCGATGGGCCATGGTGGGGGCCGGCGCCGGGCGCGTAGCCGGTCCGGGCAATAGTAATCAGGAACCAGGCAATCAAGATCACTACCATAACGGTAGTGACTTGTATCATGAGCCGGGCCTTCTGGCTCACAACGCCTCGCTTGGAGGCCTCCATTCCCAGGCCGCTGTTCCAGACGCGCCTCTCCGCCGCCCCGGGCGCGCCTGGGCATCGCTACGCCCCCAGCGCCGGCGGCCGTCGTTTTCTGATGCCTAGCATCCCGGAAGAGACCGCTTCCGTCCCTGTCACCCTGGCGCTGAACTTCGCCGCCGGGGCCACGCGGCGAGCTACTTGGAAATCCGCTTAGCCGTCATTTCGAAGCTGTCCCCGTCGCGGTTGACGGAAAACTTGATCTGATCGCCCGATACCTTCCCCTTATAGGTGAACCGGCCGAACGGGCGGTTCGCCGCGAAGGAGACATCGTCCCCCTTGACGGCGCCGTTTTCGATGGCCGTCTCGTCCTGCGTGCCGGCCACCGTGCCGGTCAGCTTTTCCCCGTCCTGCTTCAGGGTAAACGTGTTGACGCGGGCGGTTCCGTCCGGGGTCGTAAACTCCGCCCTCCATTTCCCGCTGACATCGGCCGCCGCTGCCGCCAGCGCCAGCAGCAGGGCCAGAGCCGCGATTCCGAACCAAGTCTTCGTTCTCATACCAACCTCCTCCGTGCGCGTACCAAGATAGCAGACCACCGTAAAGGCAGTGCAAAAGGCAAAGTGCAAAAATGGGGGCCGCCCCCTTCCCTTTGTACTTTGCCTTGGTTTTCCGTCATTATTCGTACCGCAGCGCCACCGATGGATCGATGCGGGTGGCGCGGAGCGAGGGGAGCAGCGACGCCACCAGGGCAACGGCGGCCAGGACGGCGGATACCGCCAGGAATACCACCGGGTCGGAGGGCTTCACTTCATAGAGGAGGCTGGTCAAGAAGCGGGACAGGAACCAGGACCCTATAATTCCTATGGCCAGGCCGGCCAGGGTCAGGCGCAGGCCTTGCCAGAAGACCATCTTCAGGACGTCCGTGGCCTGGGCGCCCATGGCCAGGCGGATGCCGAACTCGCGGGTGCGTTGGGTGACCGCGTAGGCCAGGACCCCGTAGATGCCGATGGCCGACAGCAGCAGCGCCAGGCCCGCGAAGGCCAGGCACAGGATCATGGCCGCGCGGCGGTTCGTGAGCGAGCCGGAGACGCGGGCCGGCATAGCCTTCACGTCGAACAGGGGCAGCTCGGCGTCCAACTTCAGCAGCTCGGCACGCAGGGCGTTGGTGACGTCGCTCTCGGTCTTGAGGACCAGGTGCATGGAACGGGGGTTGAATTGACGATGGGGAAAATACACCTGGCCCACCGGATTCTGGTCGGCCAGGTCGGCGGTCTTCACCATCCCGACTACCCCAACGATAGTACAAAGGGGGGCGTCCTTCGCCTCCAGGCCGGGCCGGAGCTGCGCGCCCAGCGGGTCGCGACCGGGCCAGTACTTGCGGGCCAGGAACTGATCGATAATGACCACTCTCTGCGAGTCGGCGGTGTCGGATTCGTGGAAGGGGCGCCCGCGCAGCAGCGGAATCTTCATTACCTGGAAGTAGTCGGTAGCGATCCCGTTGTAGCCGGGCACGGGAGGAGCCTCGCCGGGGCCGAGCGTGTAGCCTTCGATGGAGATGACGCTGGAATTGTTGTTGCCGCTGAATGGGAGATAGGTGGTCAGGCTGGCCGTCTTCACGCCGGGCAAAGACCGGACTCGCTCCAGGAGGCGATCGATGAATTGCCGCGCCCGGGCGTCGTCGGCATAACGGCTGCGGGGGAGCGAGAGCCGAGCGGCGAGGACGTTGTCGGGTCGAAAACCGGGATCGGTGGCCAGCACGCGGCGGAAACTCAGGGCCAGCAGCGCCGAGCCGATCAGTAAGATAAACGCCAGGGATACCTGACATACCACCAGGGCGCCGCGAGTGAGCAGGGCGCCTCGCTCGGCCGTGCCGGTACGCTCGGTCTGGCGGAACACCGTTTGCAGATTTCTGCGAAAGACGTGGAAGATGGGGACGAGGCCGAAGAGGAGTCCGGTGACGACGGCGACCAGCAGGGTGAAGCCGAGGACGAACCCGTCCAGGCGGATGCTCTTGCCCAGCGGAAGCTGGTCCGCGCCTAGGAGATCGAGGAGACGGACACCGCCGTACCCCACGGCCATACCCAGTAGGCCGCCCAGCAGGGCCAGGAGCAGGCTTTCGGTGAGAAGCTGGCGTCCCAGCCGCCAGCGTCCGGCGCCCAGGCTGAAGCGGATGGCCAGCTCCTTCATCCGGATGCTGGAGCGGACCAGCATCAGATTGGCGACGTTGACGCAGCCAATCAGCAGCACAAACGCTACGGCGCCCTGCAGCAGGTAGAGGGTGGGACGGACGTCCTCAACCATCTCGTCGCGCAGGAAGTTCACCCTGGTGTTGAAGCGGGCGTCCTCGAGCAGCGTGCGGTACTTGGGAAAGCGCTCCAGGTTGCGCCGGTTGAGGGCGTCGATCTTCTGCTGGGCGTAGGCCAGCGCGACTCCCGGCCGGAGACGCGCCACCATGCTCCAGTTGTTACTGTGGCGGGCATCGTCGGACATCTGCCGGGGGGTGAAGGCGAAGGGCACCCAGAGCCTGGCGTCGGTCGAGAGAAACTCGAAACCCTCGGGCATCACCCCCACAATCCGGTAGGGGGCGCCATTGAGCCGGAGGTCCTGGCCGATGGCCGTAGGGCTGCCGCCGAACCGCTGCTTCCAGAGCGCGTGACTCAGTACTACGACCTTGTCTTTACCTTGCGCCGCTTCCTCTTCGGTGAAGGGCCGGCCCAGGGCGGGGGAAATGCGGAGCAGCCGGAAGAAGGAGGGCGTCGCATAGATTCCGGTGACGCGGTCGGGCGAGCCTTCCGATCCCACCTCGTAGCCGGCGAATCCGAACAGGGCCAGCTCCTCGAAGACTTCGGTCTCCTGTTTCCGATCCAGATAGTCCGGAACGCCGTTGGACCCTTTCTGGACCCCGACCCCTGGGTAGCGGTTATAGAGCGTCACTAGGCGGTGAGCCTCCGGGACCGGCAGGGGGCGCAGGAGCACGGCATGAATCACCGTGAAGATGGCGGTATTGGCGCCGATGCAGAGCGCCAGGGTGAGGAGCGCGGCGACGTTGAAGCCCTTGTCCCGGAGGAGCAGTTTGACGCCGAAGCGCAGGTCTTGCAGAAAAGAGTTCACGTTACCGGATATACGTGCGGCCGGCGGCCGGGGTTCCATGACAGAATGGTCTTTCATGTCACTGGAGTCGCAACCGCGCTATCCCCTGGCCACGCTGCCGACACCGCTGGAACCGGCCCGCAGGCTGCGGGAGGCGCTGGGGGGTCCGGGGGTGTCGCCCCGCATCCTTATTAAGCGCGACGACCTGACCGGACTGGCCTTCGGAGGCAACAAGGCCCGCAAGCTGGAGTTTCTGGTAGCCGACGCCCTGCGGCAGAACGCGACGGTGCTGGTGACGACCGGGGCGGAGCAGTCGAACCATGCGCGCATGACGGCGGCGGCGGCGCGGGCGGCGGGAATGGCGGCGGCGCTGGTCCTCACCGCCAAGCACCAGACTCGGCCGCCCCAGGGGAACCTGCTGCTCGACTACCTGCTCGGCGCCGAGGTACATTTCATACCTGCTCCGGAGAATCCCCAGATCGCGATCGGCGATCAGGAGGCGGCCGCGGTGGCGCGGGTGATGGCGGATCTGGAAGCGCGCGGGGAGCTGCCGTATCTGATCCCGGTGGGCGGATCCAGCCCGATTGGGGTGCTGGGGTATGTGGCCGGGACGTCGGAGATCGTGGGACAGTTGGCGCACCGGGGCGAGGCGCCCAGCCGTCTCTACTACGCCGCCGGATCGCGGGGAACCCAGGCCGGGCTGGTGCTGGGGGCGAAGATGTATGGCGCGCCGTACCGGCTGGTGGGGATCGCGGTGAGCGGGGGGGAGCCGGAGAAGACCGTCAGAGCCGTGCGGATCGCCAACCAGGCCGCCGAGCTGCTGGGGGTGGCGGAGCGGGTGACGCCGGAAGATGTCGCCACCGATGGCGGCTATGTCGGACCCGGGTATGCGGTGGCCACTCCGGGCTGCGTCGAGGCGATCGCGCTGCTGGCCCGCACCGAGGGCATTTTCCTCGATCCGGTGTATACGGGCAAGGCCATGGCGGCGTTGATCGATCACATCCGGCGGGGGGTGGTGGGTCCGGATGAGACGGTCTTGTTTCTGCATACGGGAGGGTCGCCGGCGCTGTTCGCTTACGCGGACCAGTTGGAGCTGGCCACCGGTTAGCCCCGTCCGGCAAAGGGCATTTTCGTGGCCATCACGGTCAGGAACAGGACGTTGGCGTCGAGCGGAAGGTTGGCCATGTAAACGACGGCGTCGGCGACGTGCCGCACGTCCATGCGGGGCTCCACCAGGACGGCGCCATCCGCTTGGGGCACGCCGGCCGTCATCCGCTCCGTCATTTCGGTGGCTGCGTTGCCGATGTCGATCTGGCTGCAGGCGATATCGTGGCGGCGGCCGTCGAGAGCGATGGACTTGGTGAGCCCGGTGACGGCGTGTTTGGTGGCGGTATAGGGCGCCGAGTGGGGCCG
>JBGOUV010000070.1:0-20835 GCA_041477815.1 Terriglobia bacterium
AGGATGGAACTCAATCCGCTGGTTAGGTATGTCGTATAAAGTCCGGATAGCCGAGGAGCCGGAGTTGTAGTTGTGGAAGTCCCAGGCGGTGATCGTGCCGTCGTGGCGGACGCCGCTCGTGACCTCGATCACACCGGCCGGGCGGAAGTAGGCCCAGGTGAACTCTTCCTCGCGGGTCCACACCAGCTTCACGGGTTTTCCGGCCGCCTTGGACAGTCGCGCGGCCTCCACGGCGGCTTCGCCCGAGTGCTTGCCGCCGTAGCCGGAGCCCGTATCGGGGACCATGACGCGGACACGGCTCTCGGGGATCCCGAAGGCCTGAGCGAGCTCGCCGCGAACGCCGAAGGGCCGCTGCGTGCCGGTCCAAACGGTGAGCCGGCCGTCGGCCCACTCGGCCACCGCGGCGCGAGGCTCGAGCGGCGCGTGGGCGATGTAGGCGACCGTATAGCTGGCTTCGTGCTTGCGGTCGGCTGCGGCCAGGCCCTCTTCGATCGACCCGGCGTTATGGCCGGAACCCTTGCCGGCCTTGGACTTCAGCAGGCCGAACAGCTCCGGGCCGGAGGACTGTGGCGTGGACTGCCACTCCGCCCGGATGGTGTCGAGGGCGCGCGCGGCGGCCAGGACGTCGCCGGCTACCACTCCGACAAACTCGCCGTCGCGGACCACGGTGACACCCGGCATGGCGGCGGCCTTCCCGGTATCGGCAGAGACTAGCTTAGCCTCGAACGCCGAGGGCCGCAGGACGCGTCCGTGGAGCATCCCGGGGCGCTGTAGATCTGACGTATACTGATGGCGGCCGGTGACAAAGTCCGCACCGTTGATCTTGGGGATCGAGCGTCCGGCGGGCGGGGCGATGGCGGCCCCGGCCGGGATGGCGCGAACCAGCTTCTGGCCTTTGGTGAGGCGGCCGTACGGGAGCGAGTTGACCTTGCCGCCGGCCAGGGTGAGCTGCGTACGATCCGTCTTCAACTGCTCGGCGGCCAGGTCGAGGAGCATCTCGCGGGCCGTGGCTGCGGCCCGCCGCAACTGCGGGGCCATCACCGGCGTGCTCATGCTGCCGAACGTGCCCATGTCGAAGGGTACCCGGTCAGTATCACCCATGACCAGCTGGACGGCGTCCGGAGCGACCCGCAACTCCTCGGCCACCGCCTGGGTCAGGGAGGTGCGGGCGTTCTGGCCGACTTCTACCTTGCCCGTGTAGACCGTGATACTGCCGTCCTCGGCGATGTGGAGCCAAGCGGCGAGATCCTGGGGGACTGCGGGCCCGCCCCGGCGCTGGGCGTCGAGCGTAAGCGCCACTACCAGTCCGCCGCCGGCCAAGCCGAAGAACCCCCGGCGGCTCGGGCGGAAGCGCCAGACCGGACCCCGGTGCAACTCGTAGCGTTCCGGCTCAAACACGGCGGGCCCTCCGTACGGCCGCGACGATGCGCGGGTAGGTGCCGCAGCGGCAGATGTTGCGGTCCATCGCCCGCAGGATTTCCGCGTCGGCCGGCTGGGGGTTCCGGTTGAGTAGCGCCACTCCCGCCATGATCATTCCCGGAGTGCAGTAGCCGCACTGCAAGGCGTCGGCATCGAGGAAAGCCTGCTGGAGCGGCTGGAGCTGGCCGTTCTGGGCCAAGCCTTCGATAGTGAGGATGGGCTTGCCGGCGGCGTCGGCGACTTTCGTGATGCAGCTCCGCCGGGCCTCGCCGTTGACCAGCACCGTGCAGGCCCCGCACTGACCTTCGCCGCAGCCGTACTTGGCTCCGGTGAGCCCCAGTTCGTCCCGCAGCACACTCAGCAGGCTGCGCTGGGGGTCCACCTGAAGCGCGCGTTTCGAGCCGTTGATGAGTAGCTGGATCACACCCTTCGCTTCCGCTTCTCGGCCAGGTTGAACTTCTGGTGCCACGTCGACTCCGCGCCGCCGCCGTAGCGGGAGATGACCGCGTCGATCACGTAAGGCTTGCCGTCGCGGGTGGCGGCGATGCCGCGCTTCAGGGCGGGTTCGAGCTGGTCCGGCCGCTCCACCTTTTCCCCGCCCACTCCCTGGCTCTCGGCCAGCTTGACGAACTCGATGTCCGGATCGCCCAGGTACATGCCGCAGTACTTGCCGGTCGCCGCCATCTTTCCCTTGTAGTTGTCATAGGCGAAGCGGACGGTCTGGTAGTTATGGTTGTTCCAGACCACGGTGAGGACGGGGACGCCGAAGCGGACCTGGGTCCAGAAGCCGGAGGCGCTGTACATCACCGAGCCGTCGCCGATGGCGCAGACCACCTGGCGGTCGGGCGCGGCCAGTTTGGCCCCGATCGACGCCCCGATGCCCCAGCCGAGAGAGTTGCCGGTATTACCGATCCACATCGGCTCGTTCTCGCGGAAGCCGAAGCCGAAGGCGTCGTATTTGCCGGTGAGGTTCTCGCTCACCACAATGGCGTCGGGATCCACGGCGCGGGCGACGGCGGCGCCGAGCTCGTCGGGATGGATCGGGCGGCGTCCGGAGTTTCGGCGGATCTCGCCTTCCACGCGGGTCCGGGCGGCCAGGGTGAGGGCCTTCACTTCTTCGGCGCGTGACTTGCCCACGGCGGCGATCCGCTGCTTGGTCAGGAGGCTCTCCATGGCAGCGCGCAGGTCGGCCAGAGCCTCCTTGACGTCGCCCAGCAACGCGACATCGGTCGGATAGTTGCGGCCCATAGAGGCCGTATCGAGGCCCATCCGGACGATGCGGGCCGAATCCGGCGCCTCGGGACCGGCCGGCACCACGCGCCCGCCGAAGTCCCGCGCCCCTACCATGAGGATCACGTCGACGCCCTTCTTGACGTACTCCGAACCCATGCTGAAGTTGCCCAGGTAGAGCGGATGCTTCACCGGGAAGTTCCGGTAACCCTGCGCCCCCGCCGCCACGGGCAGGCCGAATTTCTCGGCGAAGGCCACCAACTCGGCCTGGGCGCCTGACTTCCACACCTCATCGCCTACCACCAGTAGGGGACGCTCGGCCTCCACCAGCATCCGGGCCGTCTTCTCGACGGCGGCGGTCTCGGGGCGCACCCGGGACCGGTGCAGGAACCGCTCGGCGGGCAGGATCTGGGCGCTGATGTTCTTGGTCTCCAGCGCGTAGTTGGCCATGGCCATGTACACCGGTCCGCCCGGCTCGGTGGTGGCCACCTTGAAGGCCCGCCGCAGCATCAGGGGCAGGCTCTCACCGCGCCGCGCCGTCCAACTGATTTTGGTGAACTGCCGGGCGACCTCCTTCTGGTCGAAGCCGGGACGGGGGGCCAGGCCGGCCTCGTCGCTCCAGACCTCGTTGTCCAGCAGTCCGGCGGTAATCACCAATGCCGACCCGTCGCGGCTGGCGTTGTAGAGCTGGCCGGCCATCTGGGCGGTGCCGGCGATGACGTGTACGTTGACGAACGCCGGCTTGCCGCTGACGCGGTGGTAGCCGTCGGCCATGGAGATGACGATGCCCTCGTGCAGTCCCATGACGAGCTGGAGACCGGGCTGGTCCACCAGGGCGTCAAACAGGCCGACCTCGAAGGAGCCGGGGTTGGTGAACAGGTACTCGGCTCCGGCAGCTCGAGCCTGAGCCACCAGCAGCTCGCCGCCGGTGCCTTTCCGGGTTTCGGCGCCGGGGAGATCGCCGCGAGCGGCGGCGTTCTCCGAGGCCTCCAGCGGCTGCAGCACCGCCTGCGCTGCCGCTGCGGTCAGACCGAGGCCGGTCAGCTTGCGGACAAACCCCCGGCGCGACAAATCCTGATCCAGAAACCGCTGCACCAGCTCCCGCATGAGCTCCTCCTTGCCTGTGTTAGCGATAATACCGCAGAACCCACTCCGCCGCCACCGCCGGTTTGCCCCCGCCCTCGATCTCGACTGTGCCCGCCACCACCATCTGCACCCCGCCCTCGATCGGCTCGACCGACTGCACGGTGAACCGGCCGCGAATCCGCGACCCCGACCGGACGGGCGCAGGAAACCGCACCCGGTTCAGACCATAGTTGATCGCCATCCTGATGCCCCGCACCGACACTGCCTGCGACTGGAGCCGGCTCAGCAGCGACAGGGTCAGAAAGCCATGAGCGATGGTCGCGCCGAAGGGCGACTCCCGTGCCGCGCGCCCGGGGTCCGTGTGGATCCACTGGCGGTCGCCGGTGGTCTCGGCGAATGAGTCGATCATCGGCTGGGTGACCTCGACCCAGTCGCTGACGCCGATTTCCTGGCCGGTGAGGCTGGGGAGATCGTCGATTCCTTCAATGATACGCATGGATTCCTCTTGAAAACGCAACTGAACACCGCTAATGGCCCGTGGCTAAACCGCGCTCCCCCCGGGGGATGGGAGCCGTAAATCGTTGATTCTGCTGGACCTATCGACCGCAAATTTGCGGACCGTTTCCTTTTCCACGGCTAAGGCATGATTGCTCCATCGGCGTTCATCCGCGTTTATCTGCAGTTCAATTGTACTAATTTCCAATCCACCGAGAATGCGAAGACCACCCGGTGCGGCCGGTGGCGGTGTTCAGGGCGTTACCCCGATGCCGAGCGCCGGGGCCGGAATGGTGAACCGCAGCGAAGGCAGGCTTCATTCGAATGGTGCGCAGGGCGTAACGAAGGTCTTGCCGGACGAACCAGGGGCCGATCCGTTTTTGATGCAAATTGGTGCTAAGCTGTGGCCGCTATGAAGGTCTTCCTGCCCCTGCTGTTCCTGCCCGCCCTGCTTTCCGGCCAGGCTCCCTTTACTCCGCCGGACTACCTGGATCACCGGAAGGCCTACATCTGGAGTGAAGGTACCAGAATGGCGGCCGAGCTATTCTCCCCCCAGTCACAAGCCGGCAAGAAGCTTCCGACCATCTTGATGAGTCACGGTTGGGGCGGCGTGGTGGCCAATCTGCGGCCGGACGCGGTGGCATTCGCCCGCGCCGGCTACCTGGCGGTGGCCTTCGACTACCGGGGTTGGGGGGCCAGCGACTCCCGAGTAATCCTGACCGGTCCCCCGCCGGCCGAGCGTCCCAATAACCGCTTTACCGCGGCGGTCCAGGAAGTGCGTGAGGTAGTCGACCCCATCGACCAGACCACCGATTTGTTGAACGCCCTCCACTGGGTCCAGGGCGAGCCGAGGTGCGATGTGACCCGCATCGGCTTGTGGGGCTCCAGCTACTCCGGCGGGCACGTCGTGTATGCCGCCGCCCGTGACCCCCGCGTGAAGGCCCTGGTGAGCCAGGTAGGTTCCCTCGACTCCTCCAGCCGCGAGCGCGGCTTAGCCTATCAGGAAGCCACCCAGCGGGCCCGCGGCGAAATCGGCTATCCGGCGCCGGCCGCGCCGACACCGGTGATCCAGAACGGCCGCCAGGTCGGGATGCTGCGCGGCGCTCCCATCCGTCACAAGATGCTCTATTACGCCCCGGTCCTCGATACCGGCCGCGCGCCGCAGTGCGCCATGCTCTTCGTCATCGCCGAGAACGAGGAGCTGTTCGACAACCGCGACCACGCCCTCCGGGCTTACCAGTTGGCGAAAGGACCGAAGAAGCTCGTCACCATTCCTCAGATCACCCATTACGGCGTCTACCGGGAAGCACGGCAGGAGGCGCAGAAGCTGGCGGTCGAGTGGTTCGACAAGCACCTGGCTACCTCGCCGGAGTGACACTCGGTATTTCCGCTTCGCGATAGCCGAAGAAGCGGCGCTGCTTGATCACTTGGGCAATCTCCGGGGGCACCATGGTCTCCCAGGAGGCGTCTTCGTCCTTGATTCGGCGCAAGACGTCGCGCGAGAAGATGTGCAGCACGGTTGCATCGAAATTGTCGAGTTGCTTGATCCTGCCGCGCTCCACCAGGTGAAGGTACAGGTTGTGCAGCCCCCCCGGCATCTCTGTATTCTGCACGGTGCGGAGCAGGCCGGTGGCCTGGTCCCGCAGGGGATAGACGTAAATCCGCAAGTCTTTGGTGAACAGCTTGCCGAAGGCTTCGAGGATGCCGCCCTCGAGTCCCACATAGTACTGTTCATTGAATAATTCCTGCAGACTGGCAGTGCCCATGGTCACCGCAATGGGCTCCGAGGTATACCGCGTCAGGTAGGCGGCCAAGCGATAGTATTCGAAGTAGTCCGAGATCAGCACGATCTTGCCGGCGGCGGCCAAGACGTCGGCTCGAGCCAGAAAGTCGCTCAGGTCGATCTTGCCCGCCACCAGGAGGTTTCGCATCGTGATCTCCATCAGCTCGACCACCTGATCCGCTTCCACCTCCGGCTCCGCGGCGAAGCGCTCCCGGGCGCTGTGGATCATGTCGATATTGACCTTAGTGACCGGACGAAAGCTCCCCCGCTCGACCAGGAGGGGCCGCTTCCGCAGGACCTCGGAGGGTTGCAGCACTTCACCGGAGGGCCCGAACATCGCGGCGCCGCTGAGACCCAACTGCACCAGCTTCAGGCTCATCACGCGATTGTCGACATGGCGGAACTCGATGCCCGAGAACTCGACCATGTCGATCTCGAGGCGTTCCGTGGTGAGGTTGTCGAGCAGCGATTCGAGCAGCAGTTGCGGCCGGTGATGCAGGAAGAGGGCGGCGTAGAGGAGATTGACGCCCACGATGCCCAGAGCCTCCTGCTGGAGATCGTTTTCATGATCGAGCATGCGGACATGGATAATGATCTGGCTGTCGTCGTCCCGCGGGTGAGCCTGGTATTTGACGCCCATCCAGCCGTGGCACTCGTTGGTGCCCTGGTAGTTGCGGGCGGCCACGGTGTTGGCGAAGGTGAAGAAGGCGGTGCTGTCTCCGCGCGACGACCGCAGCCGTTCGAGGTTGAGACCGTGCTCGTGGTCGAGCATGCCCTGCAGGCGTTCGCGCGAGACGTAGCGCTTGGAGCGGCCGTAGATCGCGTCACTGACGGCCATGTCGTAAGCGGACATGGACTTGGAGATGGTCCCCGCCGCGCCCCCGACCTTGAAGAACCAGCGGGCCACCTCTTGCCCGGCGCCGATCTCGGCGAAAGTGCCGTAACAAACCGGGTCGAGGTTGATCTTGAGCGCCTTCTGGTGCGTGCTCAGTCTGGGACGCTCGTCGTCCTCTACCGTTGTCCCGATGGTGTTCCGCACGAAGCATTCATCGGCTCCGCCGGCCTCGAAGCTTAGTTTTGGGGCGCGAACTCCTCAGCGGGCGGCTATTTTCGCTATACTGGAGTCATGGTCAGATCCACGGTGCGGCGTCAGCCGAGAGCACTGCGCCTGGAAGCACAGGTTCGCCCGAACCTGATTCTCAGAGGGCCGGCCTCTCTCGACGACCTCCTCAAACACCGGGATCCTGGCCCTCCGGAAGAAACAGAGGAGTTCGTCCGGCTCATCTACGAACTCCGGCGCAAGAGCAGACCGCCGCGCGCCCTCTTCGAATAAGCCTGCTCGTCGTCGACACTGACGTCGTCTCCTACGTTTTCAAGGACCATCCGCTGGCCGCTTCGTTCTTCCCGTTGCTGCGGGGCCACCAATTGGTGATATCGTTCATGACTCGCGCCGAGCTGCGGTTCGGCGCTCGCAAGGCTGGCTGGGGACTTGGCAGATTGGCGGCCCTGGAAGCGTACATCGCCCGCTATGGTATCTGCTTCCCCGATGCGGCCATGTGCGACCTTTGGGCGGATGTGACCTTGGAAGCGGTTCAGCAGGGCGCTCCGATCGATTCTCAGGACGGCTGGATTGCAGCCACCGCTCTCTACCTGAACGCCCCTTTAGTCACTAACAATATCAAACATTTCCAGGGATTTCCAATTTGACCCTTCGCGCCCCCGAGCGTTCGCCTAGCCTGCGGCCTCCAGGTCGAATTGACTGATCCGGACTTCCACTCGCTGAACAGGTCCCGCCACTATTGCTTGGGACCGAGCCCGAGCTGGATCAGGGACAGCGAGTCCAGCTTGCCGGTCGGTGGAAGCTGGTGATCGGCCTGGAAGGCGCGCAGGGCCTCCACCGACCCCGGCCCCCACTTGCCGCTGGGCTCCTCGCCCAGATAGCCGCGGGAGGCCAGGGCTGTTTCGATCTCTTTGTATCTATCATTGGTAGGCCGCAACTGGCCCCGCGGCCGCGGCGGCGCAGTGGTCTTGGATTTCGGCCGCGCCTTGGCCACCGTGCGCTTGCCCTTGGCCGCGGTCTTGCTCTTGACCGCGACCTTGCTCTTGACCGCGACCTTGCCCTTTGCCGTTCCCTTACCCTTCGCCGTCCCCTTCCGCTTGGTCCCCGACTTGGACGATTTGGGAGACCCTTTGTACACCTTGGGAACGCTCTGGGCGATCACGGCGAGCGGAAGCGCCACCGCCAGAGCTGCGGCCACGCCGCACCGCACCGCCACCGCAAGGGAGCGGAGGGCTCCCTGGCGGTCGCGGTGCGGCGCCGGCGTACTCATCAGTTGTTACTGCCCCGCCGGCAGCGTCCCGGCCAGGAACAGGCTGCGCCATGCTCCCTGCCGCCCGCGGCCGCCATCGCGACGCATCACCCGGAACACCACGTCGGAGCCTGGCTTCAACTCGCGCTGGAGCTGGCGCACGTCCTGCGTGGTTCCGACCGGTTTCCGGTTGATCGACACGATGATGTCGCTCTTCACCATGCCTAGGTCGTCGGCGAACGAGCCGGCCTCAACGGCGGTCACCACGACGCCGTTCGCCTCCGTGAACTCCCACTGCTTCCGCTGGTCGCTGGTGAGGTTCGAGACCGTGATCCCGAACATCACCTCCGTGCCCTCGCGGCGCTCTTCCGGCTCTTCGCGGTTTTCGGCCAGCAGCTCCTTGAACACCTCGGACCGGTCTCCTACCACCACCGGGATCTGCATTTCCTTGCCCTGGCGCAGGACGCTCAACTTCAGCGTCGAGCCCACGGGGCTGTCGGCCACGATCGCCACCAGCTCCTCGCCGTTCTTGATGTTCTTGCCGTTGATGGCGTAAATGACGTCCTCGGACTTCAGACCCGCTTTCTGGGCCGGCCCGCTGGGCTGGATCTCGCCTACGATCACGCCGCCGGTCTTGGCGCCGTACACCCGCAATGCCGCCTCGTTGGTGTCCTGGAAGGTAATGCCGATCGACCCGCGCGTCACCTTGCCGCCCTTAGTGATCTGGTTGTAGACGTTCACGGCTACGTTCGAGGGCATGGCGAACCCCAAGCCCTCAAAGCCGCCGCCGCTCGAGATGATGGCCGTGTTGATACCGATGAGCTCGCCTTTGATGTTCAGCAGCGGACCACCGGAGTTGCCCCGGTTAATGGCCGCATCGGTCTGGAGGAACCGCTGGAACTGCCGCCGCGTGCCGCCCAGGTTGGGGATTTCACGGCCCTTGGCGCTGATGATGCCGACGGTCATGGTCTCCTCAAATCCCAGGGGCGAGCCGATGGCGATGGCCCAATCCCCCACCCGCACCGCGTCCGAGTTGCCCACCTTGGCATAGGGCAGAGGCTTCTTGGCGTCGATCTTGATTATCGCCAGGTCGGTCTCCGTATCCGAGCCGACCAGCTTAGCGTCGTACTGGTTGCTGTCATCCATCAACTTCACCCGGATGCGGTCGGCCTTCTCGACGACGTGATGGTTGGTCAGGATGTAGCCCTTGGGGTCGACAATCACGCCCGAGCCCAGGTTCCGCGCCCGCTGGTTGCCCTGGGGCGCATCCCCCCCAAAGTCGAAGGGCTGTCCGAAGAAGCGCCGGAAGAAGTCCTCCCGCGGATCGCTTCCTTCCTCCTCGCTGTTGCCCGGGGTGCGGCGGCGCTTGGTCCCCGCCGACGGGGGCTTGATCACCGACTCGGTGTTGATGTTCACCACGGCCGGAGCCAGGCGCTTGGCGATGTCCGAGAATTCATTCGACAGAGGCACCGGGGCGGGAATCGTAAGCGGCGTGGCGTCGGGCGCCGCGGTCTGCTGCCGGGCTGCCTTCACCCCTCCGGAAATCAGGGTCCCCAACAGGATCCCGATGGCCAGCGTAAACAGCACCAAAGTGGTAGAGAGAAACTTCTTCTGGCGGAGCGTATCGACAAACGTCCTTTGCATTACAGACCCCCAATCTTTCATTATACTTCCAATCAGAATAGACGCGACGGGCGGATATTCGTCGTCATCTCCACTCCGAGGCAACGATGCCGGCCAGAATGAGACCGGCTCCCCACAGAGCCTTGCCTTCGAGCGATTCGCCCATCACTAAATAAGACGTGCCCCAGGCGAAAACAGGTTCCAGCGTAAACAGCAAAGCGGTGTGAGTGGGAGATGTGAACTGCTGGGCCCAGGTTTGGACGGAAAAGGCGAGCGCGGTAGCCAGCAGGCCGCAGGCCACTACGGCGCCGAGAAGCGTGGGGGTCCAATGGACAAAGGGTTCCTCCGCCCACCAGAAGCTCCCCAAAGCCAGGATCGCCGCCACCCCCACCTGGATCACCGACAGCACCGCGACCCCTACCCGGCGCGAGAACCGTCCCAGCAGCAGGATATGGACCCCGAATGACAGCGCGCACAGCAGCGTCAGCCAATCGCCGGCCGAGATCCGCCACGCCCCCGCCGGCGCCACCAGCCAGTAGAGCCCCACGGTCCCGCAGGCCACGCCGAACCAAGCGTTCCAGCTCGGACGGCTCCGATACACCACGGCCCCCAGCACCGGTACCAGCACCACGGAGAGTCCTGTAATGAAAGCCGACTTGGCCGGCGTGGTGAGGCGCAGGCCGAGGGTCTGGAACAAGTAGCCCAGGAACAGAGCGATCCCCACCGCCACCCCGGCGCCCAGGTCGGCCCGGCCGGGACGTTCCAACCGCCGCCGGAACAGCAGGGCCAGCACCACCGCCGCCAGCGAAAAGCGAAGCGCCAGAAACAGCAGTGTCGAGGAGCTTTCCAGGGCCTCCTTGACGACTACAAAGGTGGCGCCCCAGATGAACGTGACGCCGGCCAAGGCCAAATCGGCCAGCCCGCGCCGCCGCCGGTCGGCGGTCACAAGCCGTTGACGGGCAGAGCGGGCCCGGCCCCGTGCAGCAGCATGGCCAAAGAAAGGAAGATGCGCTTCAAACCAAGGTCGCGACCCTCCGGGTTGAACCACTCGGTGGGAGTGTGGGCGCCGCCACCCTGTCCGCCGGCCCCGATCGCCGCCGCCTCGCGTCCCATGGACAGGGGGATGTTGGCGTCGGTAGAGGCGCGCTCCAACTGCGACCGGATTCCCAGGTGGGCGTCCACCGCCCGCAGGCAGGCCAGCAAGCGCGAGTCGGCCGGCAACTCGGCGGCCGGCCGCGATCCGATTTCTCGTATCTTCGAGGCCACCACACCCGCCGTCGCCCGCCGGTTCTCCTCTTCGACGGCCTCCCGGACGGCCTCTTCGAGCGCCGCCACAATCGTGTCGATCGCTTCGTTGGACTCCGACCGGATGTCCACCTTGGCCCGCGCGTCGGCGGGGATGGCGTTGACCGTGCTCCCACCCTGGAACACTCCGACGTTGATGGCGCTCCGCCAAGCCTCGGGCAAGGGATGGTCGCAGAACAGGGTCACCGCCCGGGCCAGGGCATGCACCGGGTTGGCGGTGCCGAAGTCGCTCCAACTGTGGCCCCCCGGTCCGCTGATCGCCACCTCGAACCGCCGGCTTCCCAGCGCCTGCGTGGTGATGTATTCGGTGGCCGCGCCATCCAGGATCAGGAAGGCGCTGATCCGCTTGGCGAAGCTCGACTGCCGGCACAGAAAACGCATCCCCAATAAGTTTCCTTCGCCCTCTTCCCCGGTGTTGGCCGCGAACAGCAGGTTATGGTTGCAGTCCAGGAGCGGTGACGAGGTCTTCAGCGCCCTCGCCACCGCCAGCAGCGCCGCCAGACCAGCGCCGTTGTCGGCCACTCCAGGGCCCGCCATCACCCCGTTCGGCCGCAGCTCGATCTCATCGGGCGCGCGTGGCGCCAGCACCGTGTCCAGGTGGGCGGTCAGGGCCACGAAGGGCGCTCCCCGCTCGTAGACCAGGGGCGCTACCACGTTCCCCGCACGGTCGATCTGCGCGTCGTATCCCATCTCCGCCAGCCGCTCCGCCAAATACCCCGCCCGCTCCTGTTCCTGAAAGGTCAGCGCCGGGATCCGGCAAATCTCCAGGTGCCGCTCGTTAATCCACCGCTTCTCCCGAGTAAAAAACTGCAACACCTCGCGCACCCCCTCGGCCCCGGCAAGTGCGGGGAGCGGCGGGCAGGCCGATACAGGGGGCGAGGCCACAGAGTGCTATCTTAGCATCCGGGATGTCCATCACTGCCGACCAGGAGCGCCGGTTCTACGATCAGCAGTACGCCCGCCACCTGTCGGCCCCCGACCAGGAACTGGTCTGCAATCGCCACACCATGGCGGCCGATCTGGCCAATCCCGAGCGTCCGATCTGGGAGCGCCGGCGTCTCTATGGCGAAGTGCTCCGGCTCCTCCTGTCCCGGCCCTTGGCCGGCCGTACCGTGCTCGACTACGGCTGCGGCACCGGAGACTGGGGCCTCCTCCTGGCTGCGGAAGGGGCCCACGCGACGCTCCTGGACCTCTCCCCCGCCGCCATCCAGCTCATCGAGCGCCGCGCCCGGGCGGGGGGCGTGGCCCACCGGGTTCGCGCCGTCGCCCGTGACGCCAGTGACCTCTCCTGCTTTCGCGACGGCGAGTTCGACCTGGTCTACGCCGGCGCCGCCCTGCACCATACCATCAAGTACCCCCACGCCATGGCCGAACTGGTCCGCGTCCTCGGCCCCGGCGGAACCCTCCTCCTGGCCGAAACCTACGGCAACAACCGGCTCTTGAACGCCCTCCGCCGCCTCCGCTGGCGCTGGAGCGGCCAGCCCGACGAGGCCGGCGAAGAAGTGCTGTTGAGCAGCCGCGAGCTAAGTCCGCTCCTGGCCCACTTCCAACGCGCCGAGATCCGGCCGCTCAATCTCCTGGCCATGTCCAAGCGCCTGTTCCGAGGCCGCTTCCAGCGCCCCTCGGTCCGTGCCGCGATCCGCGCCTGCGAGTTGGCCGACGCCGTCCTGCTGGGCGCGCTTCCCTTTCTCCGCCGCTACTGCGGCGAGGTCCTCGTGATCGCTGAGAAGTAGCCTCCGATGGTATCTTGTCCCTTATGGACAAGGTACGAATTGGATTGATCGGCTCCGGTTTCTCCGCCGAGCTGCACGCCGACGCCCTAGCCCGCAACCTGCGCGCCGAGATGGTGGCGGTGGCCTCCCCCAGCGGCGGGAAGAAGCTCGCGGCCAAGTGGAAGATTCCCCATACCTACAGCGATCACCGGACCCTGCTCGAGCGCCGGGACATCGACCTGGTCACCATCGGCGTCCCCAACGACCTGCACTGCCAGATGGTCCTCGACGCCGCCGCGGCCGGCAAGCACGTGGTCATCGAAAAACCGCTGGCCCTGAACCTGGCCCAAGCCGACCAGATGATCGCGGCCTGCCGCCGTAACAAGGTCAAGCTGTGCTACGCCGAGGACCTCTGCTTCGCCCCCAAGTACGTCCGGGCCAAGCGCATCATCGACGAGGGCGGCATCGGCAAGGTGTTCCACATCCGGCAGCTGGAAAAACACTTCGGCCCGCACTCCGACTGGTTCTGGCAGATGGAGCGCTCCGGCGGCGGCGCCCTGTTCGACATGGGCTGTCACGGGGCCGAATGCGCCCGCTGGATCCTCGACAAGCCTCCGGTGAAGAGCGTCTTCGCCTCTATGAATACCTACGTCCACACCGGCCGCACCAAAGGCGAGGACGACTCCACCGGCATCATCGAGTTCGAGGGCGGCGCCGTGGCCGTCATCGAGAACAGTTGGGCCAAGCGCGGCGGCATCGAAGATGCTCTCGAAGTCCACGGCTCGGACGGCGTGATCTACTGCGACCTGGTCCGCGGCTCCTCCATGCTCACCTACAGCGAGAAGGGCTTCGGCTACGCCGTCGAGAAGGCCCCCGGCACCCAAGGCTGGACCATGCCCCTGTTCGACGAGTGGCTCCAGTATGGCTATCCGGACGAGATGCACCACTTCGTAGACTGCATCCTGAATGACAAGGAGCCGCTGGAAACCGGCGCCGACGGCCGGGCGATACTGGAGGTGATGTTCGCCTGCTACGAATCCGCCGCCACCGGCAGACGCATCGATTTCCCCTACACCCCCAGCCACCCCAACTATCCGATCGAAGCGTGGCTTAAGAGGACCGAGCCGCGGTAAAGGGAGCGGCCCTTACGGTCGCGGCTCCGGGAGACCCTTAGCCAGCTCCCGATGCTCGATGATGCTGTCGATCATCCCGTACTGGATGGCCTCGGTCGCGCTCATGATGTAGTCGCGGTCGACGTCGTGCGACACCTTCTCCACGGTGTGGCCCGTGTGAGTGGCCAGTAACTGGTTGAGCGACTCGCGCATGCGCAGGATCTCGCGGGCATAGATATCGATGTCGGTAGCCTGCCCGGCCAGACCGTGCGCGGAAGGCTGGTGGATCATGATGCGCGAGTTGGGGAGCGAAAAACGCTTCCCTTTGGCCCCCGCGGCCAGCAGCACCGCCGACATCGACGCCGCCTGGCCCAGGCAGATCGTACTGATATCCGGCTTGATGAACTGCATGGTGTCGTAGAGGGCGAGGCCCGCCGTAATGGAGCCCCCCGGCGAGTTGATGTAAAGCGAGATGTCCTTCTGCGCGTCCTCGGCCTCCAGAAACAGCATCTGGGCGATGATCACGTTGGCCACCATGTCGTCGATGGGGGTGCCCAGGAAGATGATGTTTTCCTTGAGCAGGCGCGAGTAGATGTCGTAGGCACGCTCTCCTCGCGGGGTCTGTTCGATGACCATGGGGACCAGGATCTGAGAGGTCATACCTCTAGTATCGCACAGGGCCGTTCAGAGCACTCTCCGACTTCCCGACAAGTGGCCGCCGACCCGAGGGTAAAGCCTTCGGTCTACCCCTGCGCCGTTAGGCAGGACCTATGGACAAGCTGGTGCAACAGCGGGACCGCGTGGGCAGAGCAGGAGGCGCCTCAATCGTGGTAGTCTCTCAGGAGACTCATGTCCTGCCTCACCCGGTGCCTCGGTGTCTGCGGTTTCGTTCTTCTCTCAGCTAATACTCCGCTCACGCTCGTCTATGCCCAAGCGGGGTCCAGTTCGTCGGCCGCGGCTCTGGTGCTGAAGGGGGAGACAACCGCCACCGATGTCGCACGCGACGGCCGACCTCTTCTGTTCATTGACTGGACTATGGGCGAGCTGGTTATCCGCGATCTCGCCACCCAGATGGACAGGCGCCTCACCCCCAAGCGCCCCACCGACAAGGGCTACCCCGGCACCGCTGTCATTTCCCGCGACGGCCAACAGATCGCCTTTAACTGGTATATGCCCGAAGGTCTGGAACTCAGGGTGATGCCGGTCTCCGGCGGCGAGCCGCGCATCCTTGACGCGGGCAAGGGCACCCAGTCCAGGGTCCACGGCTGGACGCCGGATGGCCGGGAACTGCTTGTTGTCCGCGCATCCAGCCTGGAAAAGACGGCGGACCTTGGATTCTTTCACATCGAAACCGGGCAGTTCCGCCGCGTGGCCGCAACCCAAGGCTCAGCGCACGCCAGGCTCTCGCCCGACGGCTCACGCATCATCCTCTCCGAACTCTCGCGCGAGGACCCCACACAGAGTGACATCCGTTTGATCGACTGCGCCACGGGGAATGCCCGCTTGCTCCTGGGAGGCCGCTTCGACGATTATTCACCCGACTGGGCTCCGGATGGGCAAAGCATCTACTTCCTCAGCGATCGCGGTCGGAAGCCTCAGCTCTGGACCCTGCGGCTTGCTCCCGGCGTGCGCGAGCCCGAACCGCTGCATGACCTCGTCGATGGGGACTTGGCAATCGTGGGCGTCACCGAGGACAGCAGGGTATTGGTTGACGCCGACGACATCGGGGGCACCGATTCCTATCTGGGGGTTGTCGATTGGAGTACGGGACGCGTCACAGACGTGCGGCAACTCCGCAACCCGCCCTACAAAGGGTCGCGAAGGGCCGTTCCCTCGCCTGACGGCAAACGGGTAGCGTTCCTACGCCGGGGCCGCGGGTACGGGGTCCGGCCAGGGTGGCAGATTCCTGTGGTGCAGTCCGACGACGGGCGCCAGGAACGGGTGTACTCCACCGCCCTGACCTTGCGGGACGAGCCAGCGTGGTATCCCGACGGCCGGGCTCTGCTGTTCGCCATGCCTCCGCAAGGGGCCGTGGGTGATTCCCCGGGACGGAATTGGCGCTTCGTGCGGCTGGATCTAGCGACGGGCGAGTACCGCGACGTGGGAGGCGCCAACTCTAAGGGTTTGGTGCGGATGGCCGGTCTGACGGAACGCTCCCTGTTCTACCTGCTTAGCGACTACAGCGGCGTAGACGTGGTGAGAGCCTTGGACTGGACAACAGGCGCGAGCCGGGAGGTGTTCCGACCGACGGGCAGCGATACGGTCTTTGCTGATGTGGCAGTCTTGGGCGAGGGCGAGCGGATCGCATTGGCGCTCTGGCGCGGGGGCAAACGGGCGGCCATCTCAGTGATTACTTTCCCCGGCAGGGATCCGGTGCAGGTGGGTGAGGTGGAAGCCAACTCCCGGCCGCAGTTGGTCTGGTGCTCGGATGGCAAGTCGCTCCTGGTAAGTGGCCGCCTGGAGGGCAGGCAGGGAGTCTGGCGCATTCCAGTGGACGGCGGCTCGCCCCAACGCCTCAGCCTGGAGGAGACGGACATCACCGAAGTGCGCCTGAGCGGCGACGGCCGGCGCATTGCCTTCACCAGGCGCATTCCGCGGCCCAGAGAGGTGTGGGCGTACCCATCAAGCGTGGCTAAACCAAGCGAGCCTGCTGCAAAGACAGCCTCACACAGTACAAAGCGCAAGTAAGCGTTAGTCGCCAGCGTCTACCGATTGTCCGCCGCGTCAATCGAGATACCGCGAGTCACGCTATTCCGAAGCCCCACGGCCCACGTTCCGGAGCGCCGCTTCCAACTCCGCGGGCCGGAACCCCCACGGGCCCGCCGCGCTCTTGTAGGCCACCAGCCCCTCGCGGTCGATCAGGTAGAGCCGATCGGGCCAGCCGGTATAGGCCGCTTCGGTGGAGTTGCGGAAGTCGTCCACCAGCGCCGGCAGCTCGATCCCCAGCTTGCGGACGCAGCTTCCGGCCACCTCCAGACGCTCGTCGAAGCTCTGCGGCGTCTCGATCACGACCTCGTCCCGGCGATTGACCTGCAACTGCCAGGCGTCACTGGCGTGGGCCTCGTAAATGTAAACGACGAAGAAGGCCGCCTTTTCTCTATACTCTTGATACATGCGATTGAGCGCGGGAACCTCCCGGCGGAAGGGCGGTCAAGTGTAGCTCCCGAACACCAGCACCACGGGCTTCGCGCCGCGCAGCGACCCCAGCCGCACGCGGGCCTTGCGGTCCAGCGTGTCCAGCTCGAAGTCGGGCGCCGGGTCGCCCACCCGCAAGGTCCCGCTCCGCGCCTGCAGCCACAGCGGCCGGAACGGCAGCGCCAGCATCGCCGGCGGCGGCACCCGGGCCATGAACCGGGTGAACTGATCGGGCGGCCGCCGCATGGCGAACCACAGCACCCCCACCGCCAAGCCATAAATGACCGCGACAGCAGCCACGACGCGGACCAGAACCCTCATCCTGTCCGCATGCTATCATACTGGCCACCGCTGCCATGATCCTCGACCTCCGGTACGCCCTCCGCGCCCTTCGTCGCAACCCCGGATTCGCCGCCGTCGCCATTCTCGTCCTGGCCCTCGGCCTCGGCGCCAATGCCGCCATCTTCAGCGTCTTCCACGCCGTCTGGCTCCGGCCGCTGCCCTACCGCGAGTCCGAACGGCTGGTTATGGTATGGGATCAGCTCACCAAGCTGAACCTCGACCGTTTCCCCGCGCCCTTCGCCCACTACTACGACTATCGCGACCAGAACCGCGTCTTCGAAGACCTCGCTGCCTTCAGCCCGGCGGAGTTCAACCTCACCGGCGCAGGCGCCTCCCCCGAGCGCGTCGCGGGCCTGCGGGTCACCGCCAACCTGTTCCCACTGCTGGGCGTCGCGGCGGCGCTGCCCCCGGGCGACAATGTCGTGCTGCTGAGCCACGCCCTGTGGCAGCGCCGCTTTGGCGCCGACCGCCAGCTCACCGGCAGGTCCATCCAGCTCGACGGCAGCCCCTATACCGTAGCCGGCATCCTGCCGGCGGAGCTGCGCACCGCCCCGCTGGACGCCGACCTGTTCGTTCCGCTCGTCCTCCGGCCCGATCCCACGCGCAGCGCCGGCGCGGTGCAGATGCTGGCCCGCTTGAAGCCCGGCGTGTCGCTCCCGCAGGCCCTGGCCGGCCTGAAGGCCGTAGCCGCGAACCTGGAGCGCCAGTATCACCCCTACCGCGGACCCCAGGGCCAGGACGCCGGCTACAACGTGACCGTCGCCGGCCTGCGCGACGAGCTGTACGGACGACTCCGCCGGCCGCTGGACGTGCTCCTGGGCGCGGTGGGCCTGCTGTTGCTGGCGGCCTGCGCCAACGTCGCCAACCTGCTCCTGGCCCGCGCCGCCGCCCGCCACCAGGAGATCGTCATCCGTCAGGCCCTCGGCGCCAGCCGCTGGCAGTTGGTTCGCCAGATGCTCGTCGAGAGCGCCCTGCTTTCGCTGTGCGGCGCCGCCGCCGGCCTCCTGCTGGCCCGCTGGAGCCTCGACGCCTTGCTCGCCCTCGCCCCCGAGAACCTCCCCCCCGTCCACCTCAATCCCGCCGTCCTCGGCTTCTCGCTGCTTCTGGCCCTGCTGACCACGGTCGTCTTCGGCCTGGCGCCGGCCCTGCGCCTTCGCCCCCTCGCCCCGTCGCTCGTGACCGCCGAAGTCGCCCTCTCCCTCACCCTCCTGATCGCGGCCGGACTCCTCACCAAGAGCCTTTTCGCCCTCCAGCACGTCAACCCCGGCTTCCGTCCCGACCAGCTTCTCACCCTGCGGATTAGCCTCCCGCGCCAGCAATACGGGCCACCTAACGGGGCTCCGGAGAACCACCAGGCGGCCGCCTTCTACCGCCAGCTTCTGGAGCGCCTGGAGAGCACGCCGGGCGTGACCGCCGCGGGCGTGTCCACCAGGCTCCCGCTCGCCGGCGGCCCCGGCGCCGATCCGTTCAGCATCGAGGGACGCCCCTATGCCTCCTCCGGCCCCGTCCGCCAGGTGGTCCACTCGCAAGTCGTGAGCCCCGGCTATTTCCGGGCCATGGGCATCCGGCTCGCAGCCGGCCGCCTTTTCACCGAGCGCGACGCGCCGGGCGCCGAGCCGGTAGTGATTATCAATGAAACCATGGCCCGCGGCTTCTGGCCCGACCCGCAGGACCCGCCGCTCGGCAAACGCATCGTGCTCGGCGCCCCGCGGCCCGGCTCCGTCTGGCTCACCATCGTGGGCATAGCCGGCGACGTTCGTATAGCCGGACTCGACCGCACCCCCCTGCCCCAGATGTACGTGCCGCTGCCGCAGTCACCGGCCCGGTCGGTGGCCCTGGTCCTGCGCGCCTCGGGCGACAGCGCCACCCTGGCCGGACTGGCTCGGGCCGCCGTCGCCTCCCTCGATCCGGAGCAGCCCGTCTACGACGTCCGAACCATGGAGCAGCGCCTCGCGGCGACCCTCGCTCCGCCTCGCTTCCAGACCTTCTTGCTGGGTTCCTTTGCGGTCCTGGCCCTGCTGCTGGCCTCCGCCGGGATCTACGGGGTCGTCTCCTACGGCGTCGCCCGCGGCACCCGCGAGATGGGCATCCGCATGGCCCTGGGCGCCGAGCCCGCCGGCGTCCGGGCTCTCGTCCTCCGCCGGGGCCTGACCCCGGTTCTAGTCGGCCTCGCCCTCGGCCTGGCCGCCGCTCTGGCGCTAAGCCGCGTGCTCTCGTCGCTGCTCTACCAGGTAAGTCCCGCCGACCCCCTGATCTTCGCCACTGCCCCCCTGGCGCTGTTTCTCGCCGCCCTAGCCGCCTGCTATCTCCCCGCCCGCCGCGCCGCCCGCATCGACCCCATGTCCGCTTTGCGCGAGTAGGGCAGCCCTTCCCTGACCGATTGAATCGCGATTGGATCGCAGGTGTAGAAAGCGATCTCGCGGGCGGCGGGACCGCGGCAAAGCGGAACTGACCTTCCGGGGTAAGCCCGAAAGAGACGGGGATGCTGGGAACTCCTTTACGGTCGCGGTTCGGCGCCGCCGCCACCAGCCCTGGCCGATTCCGGACCCGAGCCGCCGCGGTTCAGGTGCAGCACCACCGGGGTAACCTCGAAGGGCATCTTCTCGCTGGGGCTCAGCAGCGCGACCGGTTTCGTCTTCATCAGGGTGATGTGGTTGGTCCACGGGTCCAGCCGGACGCGGGAGCCGAGCGGGAGAGCGGCAATCTGCTCGATCTTGTCTTCTTCGAGCGGCGGCGCCTGGCTGGCGAGGCCGGCGAGGCGGACCAGATTGTCGCCGCCGGTGAGCTGGTTACCGAGGTTGGCTGCGATCAGGTGGGTCAAGTGGGGGGCCCGTGCGGCGAGGGCCTTTAGGAACAGGCCGGCGCCCGAGAGCTTGTCCTTGTAAGGAGACCGCGCCAGAATCTCGACCGTACGCTTGCCGGCGGCTTCGATTTCACCGGCGGGCCGGACGAACCGCAGGCGCTGGAGGATCTCGGCCTCGGGAAAGATGGTGCGATCGCTGAAGGCGAACATGGTTTCCGTCCGGTGGCCGAGGGAGATGTGGGCCAGCTCATCGGCCAGGACCATGGCCAGACTGGCTTCGTCCGGCAGCACGTCGATCAGGCCGCGGCTGATCACAATGGTCCGGCCGAGGGAAAAGGTTTCGAGCGGAGTAGTCAGCAGGACACGGCACTGCACTTCCAGATTCAGTTCATTGGTGACAATCAGGTTGTTAACCACGGTGTTGAGGACCTGCTCGACGTCTCCTTTGGGGGCCAGCAGGCCGCTGCGCTCGAGGCGGTCG
>JBGOUV010000364.1:0-7228 GCA_041477815.1 Terriglobia bacterium
GCGAGCGAGCCGTACGGGATCTGCCGTGGGGCGAGTTCCAGACCACGGTGTTTGTGGAGGTCTATCGAGTCAAGTGCCCGGACTGCGGGGTCCAGCGGGAGAAGGTGCTGCTGTTGCCGAGCAAGGCACCCTTCTCCAAGATAGCTAGCCGGCGATCCCCCTCAACCCATGCTCCGGTCCCACTCCAGCGTCTTTTCGATCACGAAGTCCACCTCCGCCGCCGTCAGCTCGGGGAACATCGGCAGCGAAATGCAGCAGGCGGCGTTGCGCTCGGCGTTCGGGATCTCGCCGGCGAGGCGCGCCTGTTTGCCCCACGGATAGCCCTCCTGCCGGTGAATGGCGATCGGGTAGTGGCACTTGGCGTCGATGCCGCTCTGGTTGAGGAAGTTAAGCAGGCCATCGCGATGCTCGGGCCGCTTGGTCTCGATCACGTAGAGATGGAAGACGTGGCGGTACCCGGAAACCTCGCAGGGCAGGGTGAAGTTGCTGGCCTCCTTCAGGCACGCCGCATAGCGCCCCGCCCATTTCCGGCGCAAGTCGTTCCAGGCATCGATGTGCTGCAGTTTCGCGCTGAGAATCGCGGCGTGGAGATCGTCCAGCCTGCTGTTGTAACCCATGCTGTGGCAGGAGCGCTTTTCCGACCCGTGGTTGCGCAGCCTGCGAATGGTTCGATCCACCTCTTGGTTATTGGTGATCACGGCCCCGCCGTCGCCGAAGGTACCCAGGTTCTTCTGGGTAATGAAGCTGGTGCAGACCGCGTCGCTGAGCTCGCCGATCCGGAAGCCGTCGCCGTGCGCTCCAATGCCCTGCGCATCGTCCTCGATCACCAGCAGGTGGCGCCGGTCGGCGATCCGGCGGAGCGCTTTCATGTCCGCGCATTGGCCGTAGAGGTGAACGGGAACCAGCGCTTTCGTCCGCGGGGTGAGGGCCGCTTCGACCCTGGCGGGATCCAGGCAGTTCGTCCGCGGGTCCGAGTCGACGAAGACGGCAGTGGCGTTGGCAATCCAGATCCCCTCGGCGGTGGCGAAGAACGTGTTCGGGGTGGTGATGCATTCGTCGCCCGGGCCGATCCCCAGGGCCAGGAAAGTGAGCCACAAAGCGTCCGTTCCATTGCCCACGCCCACCGCGTACTTCATCCCGTGGTAGTCCGCCAGCTCGCGCTCGAACCGCTGGAGCATCGGACCCATCACGTATTGACCGCTCTCGAGAACCTCCTGGATATTGGCGTCGATCTCCGCCTTGATGTTGTGGTACTGCTTCACGTGGCCGTAAAAGGGCACAGTCATCCGCAGGTTCTCCCTTCCGTAAACGACATAGTATACACTGTTCCGACATGATTCCCTCACCCGGCTTCTGTGAGGATCGGAACCCGCTACGAACCCGATTCGATGCCGGTGTGATTCATGCGGGATGCAGCTGCCGCATTTGCCACGCTGGGTCTGCTGGGAACCGGTGAACCGCTGGAATTGGTAGCGCTAACGGGATTCGAACCCGGCTTTCGCCATAGCGTTTGATAGCAACCTATCGTAAGTGGTTGAGCCGAAAAATGGGGCCGGAATGGCGGTTGTGCATCTAGTGTCAGCCTGTCTCGGCGTGGCGTTTGCACGATGTTTGCACGGAGGGGAGTCGGGGCTCAGTCAGACCGCTTATCCAAAAATCTCTCTAGAAATCCAACTTGGTTCGCCGGCTCCCGCATTGCGTTTTTGGCGGCGGCGATCAGTTTGGATGCCTCTTCCGGCGTGTAAGGACCCCTATGGCCGCGGAATACTCGGAGATGCCGAGACGCGTACCTCGATTTACGAGTATACACCGGCTTCGATCTGCTCGCCCGTATATTCTCCCGTCGATTCTCCTGTCGCGGCCGCGACATCGCGAAAGGCCCATTGGGGTGGTAACATTGGCCCGGTTTGGGCGCACCGGAAGCATACGTATCCTGGATCAACGAACACCTCGGGTTCAACCCGAGGGCGCAGGCCAACTCTGACGCTCTTTCGGACTTCGTGGTGGCGGATCTGCGGCAGGCATGCCCGGTGCTCGGCGCGGCCCTGGACGCGGGTCAGGTGAAGACCCGAAGGAACGCCGAGGTTCGGACCCGAGTGGCGGGCCGGAACATCGACCTCGTGATTCATGAGGCAGACACGGGGCCGTTGCTCTCCGTTCGGATCTCTGTCGAGCACAAGACCATTATGGCTGCGCACGGGAAGGCCAGGTGGAATCGCTACGGCGATCTGATCGCCTACTCCAACCACGCGCACAACCATAGGCGGGACTGCGTTGCCGGCGGGATTGTGGTTGTGAACACGTCGGCTGCGTACGCAAACCCTGACGGCTTCGCACGGGGCTTACAGCGCCCCAAGTTTCGCATGGACAAAGTCGTAGCGGACACCGTCAAGATCTTTGCCGGTATGCCACTCCGGGCTGCCATCGAAGAACCGAACGATCAGCTTGAAGCGATAGCCGTGATCGTGGTTGAGTACGACGGCGCGAACCCGGCGAAGTTGGTGACGGATGCGCTCGCGCCACCACCACACAGCCCCATTCACTACGCGAACTTCATGCGTTTTATACGTAACGCGCTTCAGCGGGCAATAAGCGTGGGCCGAGTCTCGTCGAACAAGTCCGAAAATTCGGCCTCCAGCCTAGCCTTGGTCTTTTTGAAGTAACCCGGCTCAATCTCCACGCTGATGCTGTTTCTGTCGCACAGGGCGGCAGCAAGCGCGGTGCTTCCCGTACCCATGAACGGATCCAGAACCGTGTCCCCGACGAAAGAGAACATGCGAACCAGCCGGTAGGCCAGCTCGACAGGGAACGGCGCAGGGTGTTCCCTGGTAGACTCGCCAGGCAGATCGGACCAAAAGGAGCGGAACCATTCCGAATGCTCTTCCTTGCCGAGTTTAGACAACCGCCGCTGTTCCTCGGTGGGCTGCCGATAGCCACCCGGCTTGCGGAGCATCAGGATATACTCCACGTCGTTTTTGATGATCGCGTTTGGCTCGTAAGGCTTGCCCAAGAACGATGATCCGTTTTCCACCTCGTAGCTGGCATTGGCGATCTTGTGCCAGAAGATCGGGGTGAGGTAGTCCAAGCCGATTCGTCGGCAACGAACGGAGATATCCGCGTGCAGCGGCAAGACCATGTGGCGCCCATGGTTTCGCCGGCGGGCCAGGCACACATCCCCGACAACGCAACAGATCCGGCCACCAGAAACCAGTACCCGGTGGCAATGTCGCCAGACTTTCTCGAGCTCGTCGTGAAACTGCTCGTACTCGGCAATCGCGCCGAGCTGATCCTTGTTTGGCGGGTATTCCTTCAGCGTCCAGTACGGCGGAGACGTGACAACCAAGTGGACGACTCATCGGGTATCCACTCGAGCTGGCGGGCGTCCCCGTGGTGTAGAATGTGGGTCGTCTTCGAGATCCGCACGGGCGCTGACGTAGCTGACGCAACAGTTGCCACCACTCCGAATGATAGTTGGGCCGACATCGGATTACAAGAGGCTATCGGCACGGCGGCAGCGCTGGTTTAGCGCACCTGGTCCGAACGAATGCCCGGACAAACGGGCGGCCGATCGTCCACTCCCAACGCCCCCGCCGTCTGGCCTATACTGTACACGTCGAGATCCCAGGAGGGCACGGTGCCGGAACGAACGGCAGCGCTGACGTTCAATCACGCCATGATATACGTGCGGGAGCTGGCTCCGGCGCTGCGCTTCTATGCCGAGCTGCTCGGCTTCCAGGTGATCGAGCAATTCGGACCCGCTTACGCGCGCCTGCGGTCCGTCGGTGGACAAACTACCCTGGCGCTGCACACGCTGGAACCCGGGCAAGCACTGCCGGGGACGGATGGGGTGCGGCTCTATTTTGAGACTCGCGAGTTGGACAAGGTATGCCGGGATCTCGAAGCAGCCGGCGTGCAGTTCCGGCAGTTGCCCCAGGTCATGCCGTGGGGCTGGAAGCATGCCTACCTGAACGATCCGGACGGGCATGAAGTGAGCTTGTACTGGGCCGGCAGGAAGCGGTTTCAGAAGAGCAAAATGCCCGACGGAGCCCGGTAACCTCGCTACGCGCCCCGCGGAAACGACAGCCATACCAGCCCGAACGACGCCAGCGCGATCAGCACCGCGAACCCCGCCGCCACCCGCCAGAGCCACTCCGACGCCCGCGGGCCCGGCTCCCCGGCCAGGTACCCCAGCCCGAAGCCAGCCGCCAGTCCTCCAATGTGCGCCGCGTTGTCAATGCTGAACATCGGCAGCAACCCGAACAGGAGTCCGTAGATCGCCCACCGCACATACACCGACTTCATCTCCGACCCCTGCCAGGAGCGGCTCCTCGTGTGGTAGGCGATCATCGCCCCGATCAGCCCGAATAGCGACGCCGACGCCCCGATGGACAGCGCCGGAGACCACCACGCGCTGGCCCAAAATCCCGCCGCCCCGGCCACCAGGTACAGCACCAGAAACCGCGAGGTCCCGTACGCCTGCTCCACCTGCGCCCCCAGGTCGTACATCACCCAGGAGTTCATCAGGATATGGAACAGTCCCCCGTGCAGAAATCCCGCCGTGATCAACCGCCACCACTGGCCCGCCTGCAGCGCGGGGCCGTACTTCGCCCCAAAATTCAGCAACACGTAACCGTCCACGGACCCCAGCGATTCGACCCCCTCGGACTTCTTCAGACTCAGGATCAGGGTAGCGGCAAACAGCGCGAAATTCACCAGCAGCAGAATCAACGTAGTGAAATGAGTGGACGGCACCAACCCCGCCACCGCCGCGCCCGTGGCGGCCCGCTGCGAGTATTTCCGCCCCATGGCCTGCCCGCACTCGGTGCACACCTTCTCCGACGAGGGCATAAAGGCCCGGCAATGGGGGCACATTCTTAGATCCACCATAACCGCACCCATTCTATCAGCCGCCCCCCTCCTATAATGGAGCGTGGCGCGCATTCTCGCCCTCGACATCGGCACTCGCCGCATCGGCCTCGCCGTCAGCGACGAGCTGGGCATCACCGCCCAGGGCCTCCCCACCCTCCAGCGCACTAATTTGCGCGCCGACCTGGATGTCCTCTCCCAGCTTATCCAGCAATACAGCGTCCACCTGGTCCTCGCCGGCAACCCTCTTCACATGAGCGGGCACGACAGCCCCGGCACTGCCCGCGCCGTTGAATTCACCGCTCTACTGCGAGCCCGCACCGGCGTCGAAATACGGCTCTGGGACGAGCGCCTCACGACCCGCGAAGCCTCCCGCGTCCTGCGCGACAGCGGCATCAGCATCCAGAAGCGCGCCCAGGCGGTGGACCGTCTCTCGGCCGTCATCCTGCTCAAGAGCTACCTCGACTCCCTAACGTGACCTGGCGCCGAATCTTCTTCGTCCTCCTCCTGGGCCTCACGGCGTACTGCACTTGGGCTGTCGTGGAGCCCTATCAGAACTACCCCTCCGAGGCCTTCGTCGACATTCCCCGGGGCGTTTCCACGGCCGGCATCGCCGCCCGCCTCCAGGCCGCCGGAGTGCTGCGCTTGGAGTGGCCCTTTCTCCTGGTGCGCGCGCTCCGCCTGCGCACTACACTGAAGGCCGGCGAATACCGCTTTGACCGGCCCCTCTCCCCCCTCGAGGTCTACCGGAAGATCGCCTCGGGTGACGTGTTCTACTACACCGTGACCGTCCCCGAGGGCTTTAACCTGTTCGATATCGCCGAAGCGGTCGCCCGCACGAGCGTCCTCACGCGGCAGGAATTTCTCCTGGCCGCCCGCGAATCTGCCCGCGTCTGGGACCTCGCTCCTCAAGCGCCCTCGCTCGAAGGCTTCCTCTTTCCCGACACCTACCGCCTCACCCGCCACACCACCGCCGAGGAGCTGGTCGGACAGATGCTCCAGCGCTTCCGCAGGGTTTGGACCGAGCTCCATTCCCCCGTCAACGCCTTCGAAATGGTCACCCTGGCGTCGCTGGTGGAACGAGAGACTCCTATGGCCTCGGAGCGCCCGGTGGTGGCCTCGGTCTTCCAAAACCGCCTCCGCATCGGCATGCCCCTGCAGTGCGACCCCACCGTCGTCTATGCCCTGCAACTCGCCGATCGTTACCGCGGCGAGATCTTCAAGAACGACCTGGCTTACCCCAGCCCGTACAATACCTACAAGCACCCCGGCCTGCCCCCCGGTCCCATCGCCAACCCCAGCCGCGCCTCCTTGCAGGCCGTCCTCGCTCCGGCCGAAACCGACTACCTCTACTTCGTCGCCGACCGCAAAGGCGGCCACACCTTCTCCGCCTCCATCGCCGGCCACGAGAAGGCCGTGGCCACCTACCGCCGCAAACGACATGCCCGGCGCCGCTAAACCACCCTCCCGCAAGTCCCTCGTCCTGGAATTTCTCCAGCTCCAGCGGCCTCCCGAAATCACCCGCGAAGTCCTCACCGCCCTGCGCCGCCACGTCCTCCAGCATCTCCCCGACGCCGTCCCCTCGGACCGCTACCTGCTCGCTCTGGCCGAACAATCCGGCGTCCCCGTCTCCCGCGAACTGGGCGGCCTCCCGCTGGACCTGGTGCACCGCCTCCACCTCCACGACCTCGCCGCCGCGGAACAGAGTTTGCGCGACTTCCAGCAGGAATACTCCCAAGCCGGCAGCCGCCAGCACGCTGCGGACTGCCGCCGCGCCGTCCTGCGGGCCCGGAGCCGTCTGGAGTCCATGCTACGCCGCCCGTCGCTCTCGCCCGCCAAGCGCGCCGAGAAGGAGGAGATCCTCTCCTGGGTACGGGTCTGGCTGGACAGCCCCGCCCTGTTTCCCGCCTGGCTCGATCTCCGCAAACGCGCGCTTTCGTAATTTCTTCCGGCGTAAAGAGCTGCGCCGCATCACAGGATGAGCTCGCGGAGGAGGGCATCTTCGAAGAGGCGCAAGCGCAGGCGGTCAAAGAAGTCGTCGCCTGGCAGCTCGCCGAGGCCATGAAGAAAAAGAAAATCTCCAAGAACAAGATGGCCACGCTGCTCAAGACGAGCCGCACCCAGGTTGACCGTATCCTGGATCCGAAAAACGACATTACGCTCGGCAGCCTGCAACGAGCGGCTGCGATGGTCGGACGCCGTGTAACGATCAAGCTGGTGCAGGCGAAGGGAACTGGACGAGGCCCTCACGGGTGTCGATCATGAGCCAACTCCACGTAGATGCCATAAAATCCATCGTTCAGAAGATGAACGGTGCCGACCTCTTTCTCAGGCGGGAGGACCTCTCCCTGCTCCAGCCGCA